>JBILUQ010000203.1:0-7492 GCA_044370935.1 Chthoniobacteraceae bacterium | reverse complement strand
TTCCGCCATCCTCGCTCAGCAGGCGGGGAATCCAGCCTCTTTTGTTTGGGAAATCTTCTGGAGCTTTGGACGACACCGCGCTGAAGACCCACAGGCGTTCCATGCCTTGTGGATCCACCAAACGGTGAAGAGACGGGCAGTTTTGGTGGTTGGCATAGTTGGGAGGGAGCGAGTCGTCGAGCCGAGTCCAAGTCAGGCCGCCGTCATCACTGCGCGCCATGGGCCCGCATCCTGCACCGTGACCTTTTGTCCATACGGCAAACATCGTCTTGTGATCCCCCATCAGAACCGTGGTGGGGTGCCCGCAGGTAATTTCTTTCGTGCCTTTGGCGACAAAGACGTGGCGTTTCGTTTCGCCGGAAATATCAAGCCACTTCAAAGTCGACTGCTGGGTCTTCCAAGATTCCAGCTTCGTGGCCGCATCTTTCGCAATGTTGGCCGCCAACTCACCGCCCACAACATCCCCTTCCAACGTTACTGATTGAATGCGCAGCAGGGCTTGTCCCGGCCTGAGTGCAATGCTCTCGATTTCTGCGGTCGAATCGGGAATCTCAAGGCTCTTTTCACCATCGATCGTGATCAAAAGCGATGTTATGCCGTCGCCTGATTTCCAACGACGGATTTCCAAATCAAAAGCTTTTCCTGCTGCGACCGGAGCCGGTGCTTTCGAATTCCAGGGAACTTGTTTTCTCATTGCAGGAGCAAAAACATGGAGCCCATCCAGCAGAATTCTCCCACCGTCGAACGCGAAAATGTCCACTCCGTTGAAAATGAGGGCCGGCTTCACGCCGTCGGCCTTTTCAATCGTCAGCCGGGCCTTGAGCGTGAATTGGCCGCCCAACTTGGCTTTGGCGAAAAAGATCAGCCCGTCGCCCTTAAGAAGAAGCTGGGCGTCTTTCGTTTCAAAGACGTAGCCCGGATCGGTTGGAAAGAGATTCACGGCTTTTCCGGACTGGACGATGTCGACGGTTTCGGCGTGCGTGGCGTGCGTGGTCAGTGGCGCGAGCAGCAGGGCGGCGAGAAGGGCTAAGCTGGGGGTCATGGCTGTGTAGGGAATCACTTTTTCGGTTCAGGAGCCGGAGCTTTGATCCACGCGAGGTTGAAGACGTAGTGGTTCTTGCTGGTGATGAGCTGGACGCGCCCGTCGCGGCTCTGGGTCACGGCAAGGTAGCCTTGGGGTTCAGCGATTGTGTCGCTCATCGTGAACATGCCCTGGTTGATAGTGCTCACCTCGCGCGCCGGGCCGCCAGGGGTGATGAGTCGACGGTCCGGCCAGGTCTTGCCCTCGTCATAGGACACAGCGGCAAACAAACCGTAGCCGGTGAACTCCCCGTCCTTGCTCCTGAATGTCATACCCTTGCGGTTGCCTTTGTAGAAATCGAGAACTTGATCGGTGAAGGAACACAGCAGGATAGGACCTTCGCGGAGACGGATCATCGCGGGACGCTGGACGGAAGTGACAGCCGGAAACTCGCTGGCTGCGTAGGTCCAAGTCTCGCCCTCATCGCTGCTGAAACTTAACAAGGCCTTTCCATCGAACGCGGCGACCTGTGCAGGATGTGGCCTGCCGATGGTCATGAGCCTCCCATCGGCAAGTTCCACCACCGGCGCATGAATTCCGGCGTGCCGGCTTCCCTTGCCACCCGGACGAACATCATCAGTCGGGTGGCGGGCACCGACCGAAGTCCAGCTCTTGCCGTTGTCGCTGCTCTTGTGCAGCGATACCACGACATCCTGTGTGATGATAAGCGCTCCTTTCCGGGTGCGGATCATTCCAGCGCCGGTTTCCCCCTGCGGATAGATCGGTTGGGCTTTCGACCAAGTGGCGCCGTTGTCGGTGGAGGTGCGGACGATGTTCTCCGAGTGTCCATTGGCCAAATGGTAGATGGTTTGGTCTCCATCCCACCACAGCTTGGGGGCGTGGTCGTTGATGTCCTGCCCATCCCAGAAGGGCGAAGCCTCCTCCCACTCGCTTTGGCCAAATCTCAGACGGCTGGCGGCATTGCACAGCTCCGTGGCCCCTTCCAAGACTGTGGAGAACCAAACGGCAAGCAGGTCCCCGTTGGGACATTCGGTGATTCCCGGGCTATGGTTGTGCGCGGAGAATAGCGGGCCCGCAGATCCTTCCGGGATTTTGACAAAGGGCTTCGGGCCGCTGAAAAACGGCTCGTCCTGGGGCGGCATCTCGATTTTGGCCACTTCCTGTTTCACATCCCGCGCGTGCTTCGGTGGTGGCACCGGCGCGAGCAACTCTCCTGTCGGCTCCTCTCCCAAAACCACTCGGAACCCGAAAATGCTCGCGCTGGATTCCGGAATCCATGCCCCGCGGTTCGCGCTGCGCACCAGTCTTGAAAGCATCGAATGAGGCCCGTCGCGGAAGACACGGAAGTCTCCGTCGCTTCGTCCGCGGGGATCGGTCTGCTTCCCGGCCTCGTAGGGACCATACCAGTCACTGCACCATTCGGAGAGGTTGCCATGCATGTCGTAAAGGCCCCAAGCATTCGGCGCACGCTGTGCCACCCGCAGCAAGGGCTGGTTCTTTTTTGCTGCCGCCGCCACATCGTCTGGAATGACAAACCCATCCGCCGCCAATTTCAAAGATGCCGCCTCCGCATCAATAGGCAGGTATTCCGGCGCTCCTTTACCGTCCGGAAAGTAATAGTTCCAGGTGAACAGTTTCGGGTATCCAAACCGCGTAAACCACGGCAGAAAACCATCCGGCAGTTTGTCTCCGGTATTGAAGACCGTCGCCGTCCCGGCGCGGCAGGCATACTCCCACTCCGCCTCGGTCGGCAGGCGGTAGGCCTTGCCTTCCTTCTTCGAGAGCCATTGGCAGAACTCGACCGCTTTGTGCCAACTGATCCCGTTGGCCGCTTCGTCGGGCAAGCCCCTGCCTTTGCGATACTCCGGATCGAATTGCCGATACTGCTCTGCCGTCACCTCGGTGGTCCCGATGTGGAATGGCCTTGAGATATTCACCTGGTGCAGGGGCTTCTCATCCCAGTCCGCCCGGTCCGACTCCTCGGGATGTTTTTTCATTCCATAGTCCGTCTGCGACCCGTCCTGGCCCATCTGGAAACTGCCGGACGCGATCGGCACGAGTTTCATGCCGATGGAGTTGGTGATCGAGTTGGTGATCGAGTTGGTGATCGAGTTGGTGATGGGCTCGGCGGCATGGCCCACGAAATGCAACGAAAATACGGAAAGGAGGAGCGGAATGAGGAAAGGGAGGATGGGTTTCATGAGGTTCATTTCAGGTCATCTTGTTCACGGCACCACGCGCACGCTCAAAGATGTGAGTGTGACACTGGCTGGTGAGGTAAAACTGAAGTCGTTGGAGCCGGGCTTGAAGGCTTGATTCAGAGCGTCTGAGGAAAGCGTGAGGGTGAAGCCCTCTTTGACGCGCGTGGATTTGAGCTCGCGGAGCGGCTGACCCTTGAGTGTGGTCACAGGTGGCTCGAACTCGCCGTCGGCCTTTTCAATCGTCATCCGGGCCTTGAGCGTGAACTGGCCGCCCAACTTGGCTTTGGCGAAAAAAGTCAGCCCGTCGCCCTTGAGAAAAAGCTGGGCGTCTTTTGTTTCAAAAACGTAGCCCGGATCGGTGGGAAACAGATTCACGGCCTTTCCGGATTGGACGACTTCGACGGTTTCGGCGTGCGCGGCGTGCGTGCTCAGTGGCGCGAGCAGCAGCGCCGCGAAGAGGGCTAAGCTGGGGGGCATGGCTGTGTAAGGATTTCACTTTTTCGGTTCAGGCCGCAGGGCTTTGAGCCGCGCGAGGTTGAACTGGGGGAAATGTGCCCAGCGCCATTCGGCCCGGGAATAAGAGCCGCGCGGATCACACCGCTTCCAATCCCTTCATCGTTCCCGTGCTGCTGGCGAACTTGTCGATCTCGATCCCTTGACGCTGGAGCATGGAGACAAAGAGGTTGGGCAACGGGTAATTGTTCTTTGTGTCGAAGGCAAGGTGCTGGCCGTGTTTCCAGCCGCCACCCGCGAGGAGGATAGGGAGGTTCCTGTTGTCGTGGTTGTTGCCGTTGCTGAGATTGCTGCCGTAGAGGACTTGCGTGTGGTCGAGCAGCGTGCCGCTGCCTTCCTTCGAGGCGCGCAGCTTGGCGAGAAGGCTGTTGAGTTCACGAAACTCGGCAAGCTCGAGGTTTTTCAGCTCGAGCAGCTTGTCCTCGCGACCGGCATGGTGGGAAAGGTTGTGGGTCTCGCTTGTGACGCCGGGGATGTTTTCTCGGAAGAGCTGCAGCTGGATCATGAGCGTGATGATGCGCGTGCTGTCGGTGGCAAATGCAAGGTGCGCCAGGTCATACATGGCACCGAGTTTTTCGAGCAGATACTCGCCGTCCTTCGGCGGAGCCACATCAAGCTTCGGCTTGGGCTTGTGTTCCCATTCCTCGGCGATGAGAAGCCGCTTCTCGACCTCGCGCACTGAGGTGAAATACTGATCAAGTCGGTCCCTGTCCGCATTGCCCAGTTTTTTCTGCAATGCGGCGGTACGGTCCGCGACGGCGTCAAGGATGCTGCGGCCGACGCGGAGGTTGGCGACCTGTCTTTCCACTTCCTGCGCGTCCCCGGCAACGAAGAGCGCCTTGAACAGCTGCGCGGGGCTTCGCTCCGCAGGCAACATCACGCCACTGGACGTGAAGGAGAGCGACTGGTTGCCGCTTTTGGACACTACGAGCGGCAGCGAGGACACGCGAGTGTGATGGCCGTTTTGCTCAGCGGCGAATTGATCGAGCGAGATGCTGTTGCGGAACGATGCAGTGCCGGGCTGCGGCGCGGCGCTTAGATAGGACACCTCTGCGGAGTGGCCGCCGGCGACGTCGGGGTGTGACGTGCCGGAAAAGACGGTGAACTGATCGCGGTGATCCTTGAGCGCTTCCAAGTAGGGCGTGAGCGCGTAATCGCGACCCGACTGCTCCGGAAAAAAGTGGCGTTCGAGCACGCCGAGATTGGTGCAGATGGCCAGGATACGGCGCGGTGCGGCGGGTTCCTTGCCGAAGGCTTCGAGGAATGGCAGGGCCATCATCGCGCCGGAAGCGCGAAGAAAAGTGCGGCGAGTAAGGTTCATGGGGATTTTGGTCTTCGGTTGTGGATCATTCATTTCGCGAAGAGCGGGCTCGCGACGATGTGCTCGATGATCGTGCGCAGTCCGTGGTGCGAGGGTTTGGTTTTGGAAAGGATCGCTTCGATCTCATCGCGATCGCCGAATCGCGGTGCGCGTCCAGTGGCGTAGGTTAGGAATTGGCGGACGAGGTTTCGCGCGAGGGCGTCTTCATCCTTCAGCAGCAGGGCGCGTAGTTCGTTGATGTCCCTGAAGGTGCGGCCACCCGTGAGTTCGCCGCTGGCATCGACCGGCGAGCCGAGGCGCATCTTCACGCGATTCCTGAAGGCCGCGGTTTCACTGACGATCTCAAGGGTCGGCTCCTCGACTGTCTTGGCGTCTTTGCCTTGACCCACACGAATGTTCTTCGGCTTCCCTGCGAGACGATAGTGATCGCGCCAGCCGCCGATGGCGTCGAAGGATTCAAGAGCAAGCCCCGGCGGATCCATCTTGGCGTGGCAGGAAGCACACGTGGCATCGGCACGGTGCTTCTCAAGCATCTGGCGGATGGTGACAGCGCCGGTGGCGTCAGGCTCTATGGCGGGAATGTTAGGCGGCGGCGGTTGACGCGGGATTCCGAGGATCCGCTCCATGAACCACACACCGCGCTGCACGGGCGAAGTCGCGGTCCCATTCGCAGTGACCTTCAATACCGAGGCCTGGGTGAGCAACCCGCCGCGAGGCGAGCCGGGTGGTAGCTTCACTTCTCGAAACTCGCTGCCGGTCACGCCGCGTAAGCCATAGAGTTCCGCGAGGCGTTGATTGACGAGAACCGTCTCGCTCTGTACGAGTCCGAACACGCCGAAGTCACGAGCGAGCATACGGCGGAAATCGCCACGCGTCTCGGCAAGCATCGAATCATGCAGCCACGCATCATATTCTGGGTAAAGGGCAGGGTCGGGAGTGGTGAAGTCGATCTTCTTGAGTTCGATCCATTCATCCAGAAAATGCTCAATGAATCGATTTGAGCGCGCATCGGCGAGCATGCGCTGTACCTGCTTTTGGCGCACCTCGGGTTTCGAGAGCGCACTTTGCGCGGCGAGCCCAAGCAGCTCGTCATCGGGAGGCCCATTCCAGAGGAAGTACGATAGGCGCGAAGCGAGCGAGTAGTCGCCGGGCTCGAGTCCCAGCACGAGGAAATCCGGTGAGCAGAGAATCGACTTGTAGCCGGCAAGCATCGCCGACTCAAAGCTGGCTCCGCCCTTCAACTGGATCTCGGCGACTTCGGCATATCGATCAATGTCCGCGACGGTAGCGGGGCGGCGGAACGCGTGCGTCGCGAAGTTTGCGAGCATTGGCCGGGGATCGGCGCCTGCAGAGGTGTCGCCAAACAACTGCCGCTGACTCGCCGGTGGCCATTCATCCAGAAGCGGGCCTTCCAATTCAAACCAATCGAAGGCCACAGCCGGGCCCTCGTAGGCGAGCACTCCCTCGCTTGTGCCGGAGTTGCTCGCGCCCACCGCGGGCAAGGTCATGGCATGAAAGGACACTTTATCGTCCGGATTCAGCCACACTTTGAACTCGTGGACTTTGGGCTCGAGAGACGGCGCATCAAAGTAGCCGATCGGCTCGCCGTTGAGCGAAGCTCGCACGACCTGGGCCACCTCCGCGCTTTCGTAGAACTCGACATTCTCCATCCACTCCCGAGCCGGCTTTTCTTCGGCGAGACGTGTGTATTCCCATTCGTCGCTCGAATTCTTGAAATACGGCTTGTCGAAGGTGTTGAACTGGCGCACGAGACCGCGCTTCGAAGCCTCGGCATGCGTTCGCATCCAGCGCAGGCTCCACGCGGAAAACTTCACGCGATACCAGCCGCTCACCGGCGGCTTGAAACGATCTGGCTGGAGCCCCTGCGGCTGAACCCGCCCGATGACGCTAGTGAGCAACGCTACGGAGTCTGCGTCACCTTTGAATTGCGCCCAGCGAACCACGTTACGAATGTCGGTCTCGGGATTGCCGCTGATGGATGTCGTGAGACCGGACGCAAGTTCGCGGCCTTTAAGCGGCACCGCGCAGTGCACTCGGATGGCTCCGAGTACAGTGCGCTGATTCACCGCGGGCTCGCGCCAGACCTTGGGTTCTGGTCTCTTGGCGTCCTTCACCGAGGCCAGGTTCAGCGCGACATCCACGGCCTCCATGTATTTGCTAACGAGCACCGGGGAGAAGTCCAGCGCGCCGCCCACCTTGTCGAACCCGGCCTGCTGTCCATCCTCGGGCAGCAATTCCTTTACGCGCAGCAACGGCAGATGGAGCAGGTCGCGCAAGGTGCTCTCGTACTCGACCCGGTTCATGCGTCGCACCGCAGCGAGGGGCTCCTTCGATTCCGCCTCTACCACCGAGGTGCGCAGTTCCTCCAAGAACGCCGCACGCGCAGCTGCCTCA
>JBILUQ010000202.1:0-7500 GCA_044370935.1 Chthoniobacteraceae bacterium | reverse complement strand
GAAGCGATAGCGGTGCGCGCCGACCTAGGCGAAGCGCGCCGGGTGTGGGCGAAGCTCTCGCCCCTGATGCGACTTCAGTTCAACGCATATCACAGCGGTGGCGATGGAGCGCATTGGTTCAGCGTCATGAAGGCGGGCCTGAACATGATCGGCCCTGAAGTGGGCGACCCCGCACCTCCGGTGCTGCCGCTGCCGGAGGAGTTCCGCGAGACCCTCGCCGCGCTCCTGCGCGACCTTGGCTACACGGTCAAAACGGCGCGTTGAAGCGACAAGAGCAAAACACAAAGCCGCTAAAAGAAAGAATCATCAGACAACAGCATCTTTAAATATGAAAATCATCCGCCACCAAACACCCAACGGTCTCATCCAACACGCAGCGCTCCAAGCCGACGGCACTGCACTGCGCATCGACGGTGATTTGTTTGGCAGCTACAGCGTCACGCGGGAAGTGGTCAAGCTGGGCAAGCTGCTCGCTCCGATCCAGCCTGCGGCGATCTTTTGCATCGGTTTGAACTACCGCAAACATGCGGAGGAAAGCAACGCACCGATCCCGCAGCAACCGGTGCTTTTCATGAAGTCACCCGGTGCAGTGCAGAATCCTGGCGACAACATCGAGCTTCCGCAGCACCTGAAAAGTGACGAGGTGGACTACGAATGCGAGCTGGCTGTCGTGATCGGAAAGCGATGCAAAAATGTCTCGAAGGCGAATGCGCTCGACTACGTGCTGGGCTACACCTGCGCAAACGATGTGAGCGCACGCGACTGGCAGATCAAGCGCGGTGGCAGCCAGTGGTGCCGAGGGAAGACGTTCGACACGTTTGCACCGCTCGGTCCGTGCCTCGTGCTTAAGGACGAAATCCCCGATCCCAACACGCTGCGCATTCAAACGATTCTCAACGGCAAAACCATGCAGGACTCCAATACGTCCGACATGATTTTCGATATTCCGACGCTGATCGAGTTTTTGAGTGGCAGCACCACGTTGCTGCCCGGGACCGTCATTCTTACCGGCACTCCCCAGGGCGTGGGCGCCGCGATGAAACCGCCCGTTTTCCTGCAACCCGGGGACAAGGTGACCATCGAGATTGAAAAGATCGGGGCCCTGACGAACCCCGTGGTGGCGGAAGCCTGATTGGAAAACACCGCCCCGTGACTCTTTCCGAATCCACCCCCGTGAATGTCCCCGCCTTGCGCCGCAAGGTGGCGCTGCGCATTCTGCCACTGGTCATCCTGCTATACATCATCTCCTATTTGGACAGGGCGAACGTGGCGTTTGCGAAGCTGCGCATGGGCAAGGCGCTCGGATTTTCGGACGAAGTTTTCGGGTTCGGGATTGGGGTGTTTTTTATCGGATACCTTTTCCTGGAGATTCCGGGCGCTCTGCTCGTCGAGCGCTGGAGCGCACGAAAGTGGTTTGCCCGGATTCTGGTGACTTGGGGTTTGATTTCCGCGGCGATGGCGTTTGTAAAAACACCTTCGCAGTTTTATTGGGCGCGCTTTTTTCTCGGTGTGGCCGAGGCAGGTTTTTTTCCGGGTATCATCGTGTACTTCACGCATTGGTTTGTGCAGAGCGACCGCTCGCGGGCGTTGTCTGGTTTGCTGATGGCGGTGCCGTTCAGTCTTGCGCTGGGAGCACCGGTGTCGTCGCTGTTGCTCGATGTGAACTGGCTCGGATTGGAAGGCTGGCAGTGGCTTTTCATCGTGGAAGGCCTGCCTGCCGTCGTGTTGGGGTTTGTGGTTCTGCGGTGTCTCACAGACCGCCCGCGCGACGCGCAGTGGCTTACGAAAGCCGAAAGGGAACACCTTGAAGCAGAGCTCGCAGCGGAGGCGGCTGCAAAGGAAGTCGCGGGTAAAGTTTCTGTGAGTGCCGCACTCCGGCTCCCTGCGGTCTGGCTGCTCGTCATCGGTGTCATGGTTTGCAACAGCGGGGGCTACGCATTGAGTTTTTGGTTGCCGACGACGGTGAAAAATCTTTCGGGCGGATCGGATCAAATGACTTTGCTCTACAGCGGCATCTTCTATGCGTGCGGCATAGTGAGCGTGCTGGTTTCCGGACAGAGCGCAGACCGGACAGGAGATCGTAAATGGCACGCTGTTGGCGGCATGATTGCGACCGGTGTTTTTTTGGCTTGCAGCGTGCTGCCCGGACAGAGCTTTGGCACGCAGATGATCTGGCTCTGCCTGACGGCCTTGGGAGCGTTTTTTTGGATCTCGCCGTTCTGGACGCTGCCTTCGCTCACGCTGACGGCCTCGGCCGCTGCGGCTGCGACCGGACTCATCAACATGGGGGCGAACATGGCGGGTTATCTCGGGAACCACGCCACAGGCTGGCTGCGCGCCCACGGTTATGGAGAAACCGGCTGCCTGCTGTTCCTCGCTGCCTGCTTCATCGTCGGAGGCTGCATTGTGAGCCTGCTGCGTCTGAAACCAAAATCCTTATGAGTGCGAATCATCCCAAAGCTACAAGGCTTCAACTCTACCGCACGATGCAGGTCATCCGCGTGGTGGAGGAGCTGCTTGCAAAATCACATCAGCGCGGGCTGATTCCCGGGGCCTGCCACACGTATGTCGGGCAGGAGGCAATCGCGACAGGCGTATGCGCCCATCTTCGAAAAGAGGACGCGATCTTCAGCACGCATCGCGGACACGGGCACGCGCTTGCCAAGGGTCTCCCGCCGCGTGAACTCATCGCAGAACTGTACGGAAGGCAGACCGGTTGTTCGCGGGGACGCGGCGGCTCGATGCATCTTTTCGCACCCGAGATTGGAATGCTCGGGACTAGCGGCATCGTGGGGCCGTGCATCCTGCAGGCGACCGGTGCAGGCTATAGTTTCAAGCTCATGAAAACCGACCATGTGGGTGTCGCGTTCTTTGGCGATGGCGCCGTGAACAACGGCGCTTTCCACGAGGGGCTGAACATGGCGAGTATCTGGAAACTCCCGGTTCTGTTTGTGTGCGAGAATAATCAGTTTGCGACGGAAGTGCCGTTCGACACCGTTGCCGGAAATCCAAGCGTCGCGGCACGCGGAGCGGCCTATGGCATCCCTGCCGTGACGGTTGATGGCAACGACGTGCTGGCAGTTGAAGCCGCAGCCGCCGAGGCGATTCTCCGCGCGAGGTCCGGGGGCGGACCCACGCTGCTTGAATGCAAAACGTACCGGACCCGGCCGCATTCGGAGGGCATGGGCGACTATACCTACCGAACCAAAGAGGATGTGGAGCGCTGGAAGTCGCTGTGTCCCATCAAACGATTCCGCGCAGTTCTCGTCGCGGAAGGTGTCGCCGAGGCATCGGATCTGGACGCGATTGATCGGGAAGTGGAGGGTCTCGCCGAAGAGGCGCATGCGTTCGCTGAGGCTAGTCCGTTTCCAACGGCGGATTCCGCAACCGACTCAGTCTACTCGCCAGCGCTTGACGGCGCTCCCCGCGACTTGCCTGCGCAGCCGCGGTCCACGCGCGAGTTGAGTTTCATGAAGGCGACGCTCGAAGCGCTTTCGGAGGCAATGCAAAGGGACCCGACCATCTTTGTGCTTGGTGAAGGCATTGGCGTCCGGGGCGGCAATTTCGCGACCACCAGCGGCTTGTTCGCCAAATACGGGCCTGAACGTCTCAGGGACACTCCCATCTGCGAGCGCGGCTTTGTCGGCCTTGCTTGCGGCGCCGCGATGAGCGGGACGCGCCCTGTGGTTGACTTCATGTTTGCAGACTTTGTTCTCGATGCGGCAGGCGAGATCATCAATCAGATCGCGAAGATGCAGTACATGAGCAGCGGCCGCTTACAAATGCCCGTGCTGCTGCGAGGTTGCATCGGAATCGGACACGCTGCCGCGACGCACCATTCAGGCAGCTACTATTCGATGTACGGGAATTTTCCGGGATTGCGGGTGGTGGTGCCGTCAAATCCGCGGGACGCCAAAGGGCTTTTGAAAACGGCTCTCTCCTGCGGAGATCCGGTTTTGTTTTTGGAACACCGCGAATTGATGGCGATCAAAGGCGAGGTCCCGGAGGAGGAATACTACATCGACTTCGGCCGCGCTTCGGTCGTGCGAACTGGCACTGATATCACTGTTGTGGCGCTCGCGTTGATGGTGCACCGGACGTTGGAAGCCTGTGCGCTGCTCGCGGAAGATGGCGTCTCGGTGGAATTGATAGACCCCAGAACTGTGGCCCCACTGGACGTGGATACTATCCGGCAATCCGTCCAGAAAACTGGGCGGCTGCTTATCGTGGATGAAGCGTTCGGACCATTCGGTGTGGGCGCGGAGATCGCGGCACAGATTGCAGACGCAGGGTTCGATGATTTGGACGCGCCGATCCGGAGACTGAATGGGAAACATTCGCCGACGCCGTACAGTGCGACGCTCGAGGCGGCTGTGGTTCCGAATGTCCACATCATCCGGCAGGCGATCCTAGATCTTTGCAACGACTAACCATTATCGAATCATGCCCATAGCAATCACATTGCCCCGTCTTGGATGGTCCATGGAGGAGGGTGTTTTTATCGAATGGCTTCAGCGCCATGGAGAGTTCGTAAAGGCGGGCGATGCGTTGTTCACGATCGAAAGCGACAAGGCCGCGCAGGAGGTTGAGGCGATCGACTCTGGGTTGCTGCAGATTCCCGCCAACGGTCCGCAGAAGGGCGACAAGATCAAGGTGGGCGCGGCCATCGGATATCTCCTGGGTGACGGAGAAACGGCGGAAGCACTGGCGGCTTTGCCGGATAAGACGACGGCGCCCGCCGCCGAGAAATGTGCACCAGGCGATGGCGGCCCGGGTGAAACGGACGCCGGCGGTGCGCGAGGGAGTGCCGCTGTGGTCGCGGCGCAGAGGAAGTCCGGGGCGCCGCCAGCGAGTCCGCGGGCACGGCGGGCTGCGGTTGAAAAAGGCGTGTCGCTCGGGGACGTTCAGCCGAGCGGCAGCAGTGGGCGCATCCGCGAGAGGGATGTTTTGAAAGTCTGGAACGCCCGGGGCACGGAGTCCTCAAATTGGCAGTCCATCGAAACCTCATCCATCAGGCGAACGATTGCGGAGCGCATGACTCGGAGCCTCCAGAACACAGCGCCAGTGACAATTCATCGTCGGTGTGACGCAGTTCAACTGGTGGATTTGCGAGGCCAGCTGAAAGCCGCAGCGGAGGATGGCCAAGGGCCAAGCTTCAACGATATTTTAATGAAGATCGTCGCGGGCGCATTGAGGCGGCACCCCATGCTCTCGGCGCGTTGGGTGGCTGACAATATAGAGCTTCCAAAGAGTATGCACATCGGTTTTGCCGTTGATACCGAGCACGGTCTGGTTGTACCCGTGGTCCGCGACGTGGGACTGCTGAGCCTTCACGAAGTCACGATGTCATCACGCGCGCTGGTGAGTGCCGCGCGTGCGCGTGAATTGAAGCCCGATCAAATGCAGGACGGCTGTTTTACGATCACCAGTCTCGGGGGCTATGGAGTCGAGGAGTTCACGCCGATCATCAATCATCCGCAGACGGCAATCCTTGGAGTGGGCGCCATCAAGCGTGAAGCGGTGGCAATGGAGGATGGGAGTCTCGCGAACAGGCATCAGCTCACGCTGAGCCTGACTTTTGATCATCGCATCGTGGATGGTGCTCCAGCCGCACGGTTTTTACAGCTGGTATGCGAACGGATCGAAAATCCATTCACCGCACTGTTGAACAACCACTGACCCGCAAGGCAACGCTTTTTAATATGCAAGTAAATTTAGAACAACAAGTCGCGCTGGTTACAGGCGCGGGCAAGGGAATCGGACAAGCCATCGCCGACAAGCTGGCGGCAAACGGCGCGACGGTTTTTTACACCGACGTTCAAGAAGGCACCGCAGTCGCAGCTGCTGCGAATGGCGGCGGCCACGCTCTAAAACTCGATGTCACCGATTCGGGCGAAATCGCCAGTGTGATGGACGCCATCATGGCGCGCTGCGGACGGCTCGACATTGTGGTCAACAACGCCGGAATCAACACGCTCGCGCACCGTGTGACAACGGATCAGTTTCCGCGGGAGGAATGGGACCGCATCGTGGCGGTCGACCTCACGGCGGTGTACGAGGTGAGCAAAGCCGCAGCGCAGATTATGCGACGCCAGCGGCGGGGAAGAGTTATTAACATCTCGTCCATTGGTGGGGTTGTACCGCTGCGGCTGCAGTGCGCGTTTACCGCAGCAAAGGCAGGTGTGAACAATCTGACCCGTGCGATGGCGATCGAGTTTGGGCGAGACGGTATTCTGGTGAACGCGATTGCGCCGGGGTCGGTGATGACAGAGGGCACGCAGAAGCTGTTTTATGGCGATGATGGTTTATTCCGGGAAAACGTGCAGTCGATGATCGATCACGTGCCGCTGGGCCGGCCGGGCACGCCGGACGAGATTGCGGTGGCTGCGCTTTTCCTTGCGGCGCCAGAGAACACGTATTTGAGCGGGCACATTCTGGTGGTGGACGGGGGCTGGACTGCTGGGTATCACCGGGATTTTTAGCGGTGTGTCGAAAAAATTTGCGCCTCTGGCGGTCCGAAGCAGGCGGTAACGTTTGCACCGTTTGTTGCTGAAAACCTTCACCGCTGGGGCATGGGCTCGATCGCGCTCCGTGCACGGCTGACGGTGTGGACGTAAGGTCCTCTTTTTCTTCGTCGAGTAAAAGGGCTTTACGGGCGTTATTTCTATATTGTAGATGTGTTGCAGATATAGAAAATGCCAGCGAAAACGACATCCCGCCGTACGACATCCCGCCGCAAAAAAACCGTTCCTGTGCGCGACTCGGGGTTCAGCACTCCCAGCCTTGATCGCGCCCTGGCAGTCTTGCATTGCCTCGGCGGCGCTTCGGTTGGGTTGACGCTTTCCGAGGTTGCCGAAAGGCTGGGCTTGTCTGTGAATTTTGTTTACCGCGTTACACAGTCGCTCGTCGCCCATGGTTACGTGGTGAGGGACGCGGAAAAGCGCTTCAGCATCGGCGCGCAGATGCTGGCGCTGTGCCAGCCGGTGGTGGACGATGTGCCGCTCACCGAGGCGGCTCTGCCGGCGATGCGCTGGCTGAGCGGGCAGACGGGCGAGGCCGCGCATCTAGGGATCATTTCGGGGTGCGAGGGCATTGTGCTGGAGCGGGTGATCGGCCGGGCCTTGATCAAGTTTTACGTCGAGCGCGGCACGCGCTTTCCGCTGCACACGAGCGGACCAGGAAAAGCGATGCTCGCTTTCATGCCGGAGCCGCAGCGGGATGCAATTATCGCCGGCATGAAGTTCGAGCGGTTCCACCCGTGGACCATTTCAAATCGGAAGGATTTTCTCAAATGCCTCAATGGAGTACGCGTGCAGGGCTTCGCGTTTGATGTGGGAGAGCATCTCGAGGGTCACCACTGTCTGGGCGCGCCGATTCTCGGTCCGGATGGAGACGCGATTGCGAGCCTGTGGATCAGCGGCCCAAGCCAGCGGCTGAGTGAGGAGCGCATGATAGCGATCGCTCCCATTGTCAAGAAAGCCGGGGACATGGTCACCCGTT
>JBILUQ010000201.1:0-7502 GCA_044370935.1 Chthoniobacteraceae bacterium | reverse complement strand
GGAACCACACAACGCACATCGAATCCCCTACCAGCGCCCCCCCTTTTTAGCCGCAGAAATTCCCCACCCAACATCCGAAGCCATGAACTCAAAGCTCTCCCAATCATACGATGCGATCATCATCGGTGCCGGTCCCTCCGGCTCCAGCGCGGCTTGTATTCTTGCCGAATACGGGCATCGGGTCCTCGTTGTAGAGCGAGAAAAGTTCCCGCGCTATCACGTCGGTGAATCACTCATCCCTTTCACCTTCGGGCCGCTGGAGCGCCTGGGCCTGATCCCTAAAATGCGAAACTCGCACTTCATGAAGAAGTACAGCGTCAGCTTCGTGCAACCCGATGGCAAACGCTCGCAGCCGTTCTACTTTTTCAACCGCTACGACCGGGACACGATCGCCCAGACTTGGCAGGTCGACCGGGCCGAATTTGACCATCTTTTGATGGAACACGCTCGCGAAAAGGGAGCTGAAATCATGGAGGAAACATCCGTATCCAAACTGCTCATGGAAGGCGACCGTGTCGTCGGGGTTGAGATCTCTGACAAACAAGGAGGAACTTCCGAGGTAAGGGCGTCCATTGTGCTGGATGCTTCAGGAAAAGAAGCGCTCACTTCACGCCAAAGAGGCTGGCGCTTGAACGATCCGTATTTGAACAAAATTGCGATCTGGACTTACTATAAGGGCTCAAAACGCGGAGTTGATATCGATGAAGGAGCTACCACCGTGGCCTTCGTGCCCGAGAAGGGCTGGTTCTGGCATATCCCGCTGCACAACGATATGGTGAGCGTTGGAGTGGTTGCGGAGGGCAAGTATCTCACTCGGGACGGGGTGAAGGATCCCAGAGCAATGTTTGAAAGAGAGATTGATCAAAACCTCTGGATTAAGGAGCACCTTTCCACGGGGGAATGCACGGGGCAGTTTTGGGTGACCAGCGAATACAGCAGGCATTCACAGTACTGTGCAGCTCCGGGCTTGCTGCTGGTGGGGGACGCATTCGCGTTCCTGGACCCGGTCTTCAGCAGCGGTGTGATGCTTGCCCTCAAAAGCGGCGTTCTTGGTGGCGAAGCGGTCCATCAGGGATTGGTTACTGGCGACCTCAATCCGGAAAGATTCGCGGCGTATGGCAAGCAGATCCGGGAGGGTGTGGAGAACATGCGGAAGTTGGTGTATGCATTCTACAATCCGGAGTTCTCGTTCAAGGATGTAGTCATGAAGTACCCAGAAGCGGGCGACCTGATCACCGATTGCCTTTCGGGGGACTTGAACCGTGACTATTCGCAGCTGTGGTCGTGGATCGGTGAATTTGCGCCGCTTCCCCAAGATCTGCCTTACGGGTTGCCCCTTGCAAGCTGACGAGGGGGCAACGGCGGCCGGCGATTGTTTCAAGGAGTCCTGCGCCGCTACCGGCCAGTAAAATCTTTGCGGCGGGACCATTGGCCTCCCCCTCACCGCCTCATGGGTGACGTTACGTAGGAAGGGTTCGCAACAGTTCCGGCGAACCGGGCATACGCCGGGTTGCACAGCGCCCCCCTAGGACGGTACACTACGCTCCCTTATGGAAAAAATGATCATCGTCGGCACCGGCTGCGCAGGACTGACTGCAGCCGTATACGCTGCGCGCGCCAATTTCGCCCCACTGGTCCTCGAAGGCCACGAACCCGGGGGCCAGCTCTCGACCACGACTCTCGTGGAAAACTTCCCAGGCTTCCCACAGGGAGTCGAAGGACCGGAGCTAATCATGCACATGAAATCCCAAGCCGAACGCTTCGGAGCTAGGTTCGAGTACGCAAGCGTTTCGGATTTTGAACACTCGGCTGAAAAAATTCGGGTTAAACTGGACGACAAGTGGATTGAAACCCAGACACTCATCATTGCCTCTGGGGCATCCGCAAAGTGGCTTGGGCTTCCTCGTGAAAAGGAGATGGTGGGGCACGGATTGACCTCCTGCGCCACCTGCGACGGGGCATTCTACAGAAATGTCCCTGTCTGCGTGGTGGGCGGCGGAGACTCGGCATGTGAGGAAGCAACATTCCTGACCCGGTTTGCCTCCAAAGTGTATCTCATCCATCGAAGGGATACCTTGAGGGCGTCCAAAATCATGGCGGATCGGGCGATTAATCATCCGAAGATCGAGATGGTTTGGAACAGTGCTCCTGTCGAATATCTCACCGACGCCGAGGGAGAAATGCGCGGCATCAAGCTGCATAACAGCGTCACGGGCGAACACTCCGAGATCGAGGTGAAGTGCGTTTTCGTCGCGATCGGTCACACGCCAAACACGGTTCCCTTCCGTGGCAAGCTGGACATGGACTCCGACGGTTACCTCATCCAGCAACGAGGAACGCACACGAACCTACCAGGCGTTTTCGCCGCAGGCGATGTGGCGGACAGAACTTACCGGCAGGCGATCACCGCCGCGGGACAGGGCTGCGCTGCAGCGCTGGATGCGGAGCGATATCTGTCACACATTCACTAAGGCACCGTCCGCTTCTCCGCCTCTGACAGGTGTGAGCGGCGACTCCAATTCACCGGCGGGGTCACGATGCATGATCGAGGCCCCGCCGATCTATCGCAGTTCTAGCCCACCGTCCTAAAGCCCAGCTTCATGTGGATTGTCCAATTAGCACTCAGACGCCCATACACATTTCTGGTAGCCGCAATTGCCCTGCTGCTGCTCACTCCCCTAGTGCTGCTGCGCACTCCGACTGACATTTTTCCGAACATCAACATTCCCGTCGTCTCCGTGATCTGGCAGTACGCGGGGATGAGCGCGCAGGAAATCGAGCAACGCATCCTGTACGTTCACGAGCGCTCCCTCTCAGCGACGGTTAATGACATCGAGCATCTAGAGTCAAATTCGTTCAACGGCGTTGGAATCATCAAAGTCTTTCTGCACGAGGGCGCCTCGGTAGACGGTGCAGTTGCTCAGCTCACCGCGATCGCGCAGACGGTTACGCGCTTGATGCCTCCGGGCCAGACTCCCCCACTCATCATCCGATACAACGCGGGAACCGTTCCGGTGATGCAGTACTCGCTCACCAGCTCCACGCTTTCCGAAGGGGAGGTTTACGACACGACTCTCAACCAGATCCGCACCACGCTCGCCACGGTGCCCGGTGCTCAGATTCCGTGGCCTTACGGCGGCCGCTTCCGGGTTGTGTCGGTTGATCTGGATCTGGTGGCGCTGAAAGCCCGAGGCTTGACCACTCAGGAGGTTGTCGACGCAGTGAGCTCCCAGGCTCTCATCATGCCGACGGGAACGGCAAAGATGGGTTCCACCGAGTACGACATAGAAATCAACGCCAGCCCACGCGCTCTAGAGGAACTTGGCGAGGTGCCTATTAAAACCGTGGGAAGCACTACGATCCGGTTAAAAGAAGTGGGACAGGTGCGCGACGGGTCGCAACCGCAGGTCAACGTCGTCCGTCACAATGGTGTGCGGGGCGTGTTGCTCACCATCCTCAAGAACGGGCTTATCTCGACCTTGGACGTGGTTGAGGGCATCCAAAAACTCATGCCGAAGGCAATGTCCACGGTTTCCTCGGAAATCAATGTTCAGGAGTTTTCAAATGAGTCCGTATTTGTACGCACGGCGATCAGTGGGGTTCTAAAAGAAGGCGTCATTGCAGCAGGCCTGACGGCTCTGATGATCCTTCTTTTTATTGGCTCCTGGCGCAGCACAATCATCATCGCAACGTCCATTCCGCTCGCGGTGCTTTCCTCCATCGCCATTCTCAGCGCGTTGGGTGAGACGATCAACCTCATGACTCTCGGGGGGCTCGCGCTTGCGATCGGGATCCTGGTGGACGACGCCACGGTTGAAATCGAGAACGTGCACCGCCAAATGGATAGCGGCAAGCCTCTCACCCAGGCCATCCTTGACGGCGCTCAGGAGATCGCGCTTCCCGCATTCGTGTCTACGCTGTGCGTTTGCATCGTATTTGTGCCCATGTTCTTTCTCTCGGGTGTGGCTCGATACTTATTTGTGCCGCTCGCAAAAGCGGTGGTTTTTGCCATGCTGGCGAGCTACGCCCTGTCTAGGACTCTGGTTCCGTCGATGGTGCAGTGGTTTTACAAAAACACTGCTAATGGAGAATCTGCTGCCAATCACTCTCTGCCTAGCAGCCGTGGATGGCTTGCGCCGGTTTTGTTGATCCAACGAACCTTCGAAACAGGGTTCGAGCGATTCCGAATCGGATACCGGAATGCGCTCGCATTATGCCTGCAGAGGCGAAATGTGTTCGTGGTTTTTTTCTTGTCTCTTTGCGCCGGCTCCGTGCTGATTCTTCCGCTTTTGGGGCGAGACTTTTTTCCCAAAGTGGATAGCGGACAAATCCGCCTGCATTTGAGGGCGCGCTCAGGAACACGCATCGAGGAAACCACCCAACTTGTGGAGAAGGTCGATCAACGCATTCGGCAGATCATCCCTGCGGCCGAGCTTGAGGGTATTTTGGACAATATCGGGATTCCCAACTCGGGCATCAGCCTGAGTTATTCCAACAACGGGCTGCTTGGGACGGGCGATGCCGACATCTTGATCTCGCTAAAAAAAGGCCACGCCCCCACGGCGGATTACGAGAAGGCCATCAGGAAGGCCATGGCTCACTCCTTCCCTGACACCCTGTTCTATTTTCTGCCTGCAGACATCGTGAGCCAGACTTTGAACTTCGGAATTCCAGCGCCGTTCGACATTCAAATCAGAGGGCGTGACCAGGCTGGAAACCGACTGATTGCGGCGCGCCTTTGCGACGAATTGAAGCGTGTTACTGGTCTGGTGGACGTTCGGATCCAACAGCCTGCAGATTTGCCGAGGTTAAGCGTCGAGGTCGACCGCGAAAAAGCAGCGCTGATGGGCTTAAGCGAACGCGATGTCGCAAATGCGCTCCTCTTGAGCCTGAGCGGCAGTGGTCAGGTTCAGCCCATTTTCTGGCTCAACCCGATGATCGGCGTACAGTACCTTGTGAATTTTCGGGCCCCCGAGTCGGTCATGAACTCCCTGAGCGCGTTGGATGAGGTGCCGGTTACTCGAAATATTCCGGGCGCAGGAAACGGCCAGATTTTATCAAACTTGGTGTCGATCCGGCGCACGCAGACAGCCCCTCTCGTTTCGCACTTTAACATTCTGCCGGTGATCAACGTGTTTGCCGGCGTTTCGGGCCGTGACCTTGGCGGCGTGCAGGCCGATGTTGAACCAATCCTCGCAAAGTTCCGCAGCCAGCTGCCGAGAGGCTCATTCATTGAGCTGCGTGGACAGGTGGAAACGATGCACAAAAGTTTTGTCGGCTTGGCGCTTGGCTTGGCTGGGGCAGTGGTGCTGATCTACCTGCTACTTGTGGTGAATTTCCAAAGCTGGCTAGATCCGTTCATCATCATCACTGCGCTTCCTGGAGCGGTCGCCGGAGTGGTTTGGGCGCTTCACCTCACCCAGACACCTATGAGCGTGCCGGCGTTGATGGGGGCCATCATGAGCCTCGGCGTTGCGACAGCGAATTCGGTGCTGATTGTGAGTTTTGCAAGGGATCGAGTGCGAGATGGATTGAGCCCGATGGAGGCCGCGATCGAAGCAGGAGTCACACGGCTGCGGGCGGTGATCATGACGGCGCTTGCTATGATGATCGGCATGGTGCCGATGGCGCTGAGCCTGCAGGAGGCCGGGGAACAGAACGCACCGCTTGCACGCGCCGTTATCGGCGGGCTTTTCTTTGCAACGCTGGCCACACTGTTTTTCGTTCCTTGCGTCTTTGCCATGCTAAGACGCAATATCAAAGCAGAGAATCTTCCTTCCCCCGACGAGATCCTACCCGAGGTTGTTTTAACTACGGCTGCTCGATAATTTCGAATCGTACCGCGAACATCTCCCTTTCAAAACGCATCCCATGAGCAAAGTCAAAATACCCAAAGTCGGAATGATCAGCCTTGGCTGTGCGAAAAACCTTGTCGACGCGGAGATCATGCTTGGCGACATCCTGGCGGAGGGCATGGAAATCACCAACGACGCGGACGAGGCGGATGTTCTGGTGGTCAACACTTGCGCATTCATCGACTCTGCTAAAGAAGAGTCGATCGAGGCCATTTTGGAGTCACACCAGAATCGGGGCCTCAAAAAACGGGCTGGGCAGCGACTCATTGTGACAGGCTGCATGTCCCAGCGCTTTTCTAAAGACCTCTCGTCCGAGATGAGTGAGGTGGATGCTTTTCTGGGCCTCGATCAGGTCGCCGACGCGGGGAAGCTCATCAAAGACGTGCTCAACCGGCCGGTTGCACCGGGACTGCGGGCGTCGCCACGGTCAGCAAAGGCCGCGAAGGCACTCACCGATGAATCATGGGAACCGCTGAATCTCGTCTCCCGGAAACCGGTCTACATACCCGATTGGGACACTCCTCGCGTCCGGTTGACCCCTGCGCACACGGCTTTTACTAAAATCGCCGAAGGCTGCAATCATCCCTGCTCGTTTTGCGTCATTCCGCAGATGCGCGGCCGGCACCGCTCTCGGACAGTGGATTCGGTCGTATCCGAGGCGCGTCAACTCGTGAAGGAGGGCGTGAAGGAAATCAGCCTCATTTCGCAGGACACAACCTACTACGGGATGGATTTGTGGGAGCAAAAGGCCGGACCACGCCAACCAGTGGACTCCTCAAGAGGAACGACGCTGACGGCCCTGCTTAAAGAGCTCAATACGATCAAAGGAGACTTCTGGATCAGGCTTCTGTACACCCATCCGGCGCACTGGAGCGACGAACTGATCCGCTGCATCGCTGAATCACACAAGGTGGCGCGCTACATTGACATGCCTCTTCAGCACATTCATCCGCGCATGCTCAAGCTCATGCAGAGGGAGACGAGTAGCGAGCATATCGAGAATTTAATCACCAGCATCCGGGCCGGCATTGAGGGAATCAACATTCGGACGACTTTCATCGTGGGCTTTCCGGGCGAAACGGATGAGGAGTTTGAATACCTGCTGGATTTTATTGAGCGCACCCGTTTCGAGCGACTGGGCGTGTTTACCTACTCCCAGGAGGAGGGCTCAAAAGCGGCGAAGATGGAGGGCCAGCTACCGACCAAGGTCAAGCAGGCTCGCTACCGCAAGGCGATGAAGCTGCAACAGAAAATCGCCAAGGAAATCTCCGAGGCGCAAGTTGGCAAAACCGTGCGCGCCTTGGTCGATGAACCCACCGTCGCACGCAGCCACGGCGACGCTCCTGACATCGATGGACGCATTCTACTAACCTCTCCCGCTCCGGTGGGCCAGTTTATCGACGTCAAGATCACCGGCACTCAGGTGTACGATCTGATAGGCGACCCTCTTTGAGTTGAGTGGACCAAACCGAACCGCTGTTGAGCTCAAGTCGAGCTAGAAGTAGGCTCGACTCGAGCGCAGCGGATCAGTGCAACATCCCCTGAACCACCACTATGGTTTGAATGCGGAGTGTTCGCGGTTACCGCTGCTCAACACATACGCAACCAGATCGAAGATCTCGTCCTTTGTAAGCATGTTCAGCAACC
>JBILUQ010000199.1:0-7526 GCA_044370935.1 Chthoniobacteraceae bacterium | reverse complement strand
CATATACACGCGACATCCGCTCACGTTTCAATGGCAAAACCATTCAGCCGCGCCTGCAGGAAGCCGCCCCTAAGATTGCGTACACTTTCAAATCCGAGCCCCTGCAGCGTGCATGCCGCAAAGTAACCCCGCTGTCCCTTCTGACAGTAGGTCACAATCACCCGATCCCGAGGAAGATCACCTGCTCTTCCCCGCAGTTCGCCCAGCGGGATGTGCAAGGCTCCAGCAAGGCGCCCGGATGCAGCCACCTCGTCAGCGTCCCTGACATCGAGCAACATCTCGCTTGAAGGGCGCCAAGACTCCGGCGCCACGGTCGCAACATCACCGCGCGCAATGTGGGCGGCCACATATCCCGCTACATTCACCGGATCATTCGCTGACCCGAACGGAGGCGAGTACGCGAGATCCAGCGACTCGAGATCAAACACCGTCATCTTCGCGGTGATCGCCGTCGCGAGCACGTCGATGCGCTTGTCCACTCCAGCCTCGCCGATGGCCTGCGCGCCCAGAATGCGTCCCGTCCCCTCCTCTGCGATGAGCTTGATGAGGATCATTTTCGCCCCCGGATAATAGTGCGCATGACTGTAATCCCTCGTGAGGCTGGTGAAAAAAGTGAACCCCGCGGCTGCGGCCTGTTTTGAACTCAGGCCGGTGTACCCCACGGTCATGTGCAACAGCCTCACGATCGATGTGCCCAGCGCACCAGGATAATTCAACCGCCCTCCCGCCGCATTCGCCCCAGCCACACGCCCCTGCCGGTTGGCGGGGCCCGCAAGCGCGATGCGCGTGCGCGCGCCGGTGATGGCGTGGATGGTTTCCGCCGCGTCACCCACCGCGTAAATATCCGGATCCGATGTCTCCATCCGCCCGTTGGTTCGCACGCCCCCCGTCGGGCCAAGCTCGAGCCCCGCCGCCCTCGCCAACTCCACCTCCGCACGCACCCCCGCGCTCAAAAGCACCAAATCCGAACCCAACTCGGCTCCATCTTCAAACCGGACGCGGCCAGGAGCAAACTCCGAAGCCTTCGCATTGAAACGAAAGTTCAACCGCTCCGAACCCACCGCCTGCTGCAGATGCAGCGCCATGTCCCTGTCGAGAATCGGAAGAATCTGCGGGTTTTTCTCAACCACCGTCACGTGCATGCCGCGGTGCAAAAACGCCTCCGCCATTTCCAACCCGATGAACCCTCCGCCGATCACCACCGCGCTCCGGGGTGCCCCGCCCTCGATCGCCGCGATGATCCTGTCCATATCAGGAATGTCGCGCAGCGTAAAAACATGCGGCAGCGACACCCCGGGAACGTCAGGCACGAACGGACGTGCGCCCTGACTGAGGATGAGTTTATCGTAGCGCTCATCACGCTCGCTGCCGTCGGGTGATTTGACGCGGATGCTTTTGCGGTGACGGTCAATGGAAAGCACCTCGTGCCCGGTGTGCGCCACGATGTTGGAGCGGGAAGCGAACCGCTCAGGCGTCATCACCACAAGCTGGGAGCGGTCCTTGATTTCGCCCGCGATGTGGTACGGCAAGCCGCAGTTTGCGAACGAAATGTACGGCCCCCGCTCGAACACGTGGATCTCCGCCTCCTCGCTCACCCGGCGCGCCTTTGCCGCGGCGGATGCGCCGCCAGCAACCCCTCCAACTACAAGAATGCGGCGAGCCCTGCTCATTTGCATCCCCCCGCATCAACCCCGCACGACGTAACGCCCGCGCCGCTCCCGGCTCCCCGCCGATTCCACGGCATCTTCGCCATCAAGATCGCAAGACCGCACGTGCCGCTCAGACCCGCGAATAAAAGCCCAAGCCCCATAAGAAGAGGAATCAACGCAAACATCGGGTGCTTTAAAATCGCAAGCCCAGCGCCCGTTGCCGAAACCAAACCAATCACAATCTGAACCTGCCTCATCAAAGGCAAAACCCGGCTCTCCCCTTTGACAATACCCACACCCGCCGCCCGGCACGCCTCCACCCCGCCCTCGACCACGACACAACCCGCGACCCCAGACGCGCGGAGCTTTTCTGCGGCCCGCCGTGCCCTGCCCCCCGTCTGGCATAAAATGTAAAACTCACCTCCCCCTCTGAGCCCCAGCCTCCCGATTGCGGCCGCGTCCACCTCATCCAATGGCAGTAAATGGGAGCCAGGCACATGCTCTGCGGAGTACTCCCCCGGAGTCCGCACATCAATGATGGCGCATTCTCCGTTACCGCCCATCCGCCCAGCGAGTTCGAATGCAGAAACGGCGCGAATCTCGTCTTTGCCCGCGCCCTGCGCCTTGGAAGCTTTGTATGCTTCGGATAAAACAGCTGGCTTACTCATATTCATAAACGTACAACTATTTATTCATGAGTCAATCATTGGATCACCCCGCCCTTTCCCCAGAACAACTCGAGCGCGTCGCCGCCATCTTCAAAGTTCTCGGTGAACCCACCCGCCTGCGCATCCTTCAATCCATCTGCGACTCTCCGCGGCACGTTAGCGAAATCGTCGACCTCACGGGCGCCACCCAGGCTAACGTGTCCAAACACTTGAGCCTGCTTCTGCAGGCGGGCGTGCTGCAGCGCAGACGGCAGGGCCAGCGCATCTTTTACGGAATGCGAAACTCACTCGCTCCACGGCTCTGCGAAATGGTGTGCAGCGGGCTGGTATAAACACAACAGTAGCCCCCGCCGCCGCCCGTTCAGCAGCGCACTGCGCCGGGCGAAAAAACCATCCAACAAAACCACCCGAGCCGCGGTTGTCTTTACGGTTCACCCGCCCACTCGTTCCCAGGCGGATGAAATTCATTTTCACAATCAAATGCTCCTCCTCAAAACAAACCCTCCGCAACGCGCACTTATCTGGATGGCGTTCCTCGGCCTCAGCGTCGGCCTCAGTGTCGGGGTTCATGCCTCCGGAGTCGATTTCCAACGCGACATTCAACCTTTCTTTGCCGAGCACTGCCTCGAGTGCCATGGCGCGGACAAGACCAAAGGCGGGCTCGCTCTCACCTCGAAAAAAGCCGCACTCAAAACGCTCGAGAGCGGCGCGCCCGGTATCACGCCGGGCAGCCCACACTTGAGCGCAATCATCGCGCGCCTCGAGACTGACGACAAAGAGGATATCATGCCGCCGCTCAAGAAAAACAAGCGGCCGAAGTCGCAAGACATTGCAAAGCTCAAGCAGTGGATTGCGGAGGGCGCGGAATGGTCAATGCACTGGGCTTACGCTCCGATCCAAAAACAACCAGCCAACCCGAAGGCGAATCCCGCGGAGCAGATTGACGCGATCATCCGCGAGCGACTCACTAAAGAGGGCATCAAGCCCGCACCCCAGGCCCCGAAAGAGACGCTTCTCAAGCGGGTTTACTACGACCTGCTCGGCCTGCCCCCGACCGCCGATGAGGCAGCCGGTTTTTTAAACGACCAAGCACCGGAAGCCTATGAAAAGCTCATCGAAAGAGCACTGGCGTCCCCCCATTTTGGCGAACGTTGGGGACGCCACTGGCTAGACCAGGCTCGCTACGCCGACAGCGACGGATACGAAAAAGACAGCGCCCGCCCCGATGCATGGAGATACCGGGATTGGGTGATCCAATCGGTTAACGAGGACCTTCCACTCGACCGATTCACGATCGAACAACTTGCCGGGGACCTACTGGAGAAACCAAACCCTGACCAGGTTCTCGCAACTGCATTCCATCGGCAGACGCTCACCAACCGCGAGGGCGGCGTTGATCAGGAGCAGTACCGCGTTGAAGCCGTGTTCGACCGTACTGAAACCACCGGCAGCGTCTGGCTCGGTCTCACAGTTGGGTGCGCCCGCTGTCACTCGCACAAATACGACCAGATCTCTCAGCAGGAGTACTACCAGCTGTTTGCGTTCTTCAACAACGCGGACGAATCCATCGCTAAGGTCGGCATCTCCAAAGCGGAGCTCGATGCCTACGAGAAAAACAACGCAGCGCACCTCGCAACACTCGACGCACATCGGAAAAACTATCAACGAGCCCGGGCACCGCTGGCGCTCAAACTATCGGATTGGGAGCGAGACACCCAGCAGCGACTCAAAGCACTCGAGGGTTCGGCCTCAACAACCGTTGGACTGGTCCCAGTCAAGATTGCGAGCGAGCAGAACGCGAAATTCGAGCAACTGCCCGATCGCAGCACGATTGTTACTGGGAACACGCCTCCGACGGACTCATACAGCATCGAGTTCGCTCTACCGGAAGGCGTCATCAGCGGATTCAAACTCGAGGTGCTACCCGATCCATCGCTGCCCTCTAACGGACCCGGCCGGAGCAAGAACGGCAACTTTGTCCTCACAGGTTTCGGCGTCCATCCTAAGGGCAGCGTGGGGGCGGAAGCCTTTCCTCTCCACTCTCCAAAGTCCACCTTCACCCAAACGGGATTTCCTTCCGAAGCAACCATAGACGCAGATACCCAGACCGGTTGGGCCATCGCTGGTGGCACAGCGAAGCCACAATCCATCGTCTTTCAGCTCATTCATCCGATCGACGCGCATGCCCCCCGTCATGTGGTAATCAAACTAGAACAACAGAACACGAAATCCACGCAACATCTCATTGGAAGGTTTCGTCTACACGCGCTTGTGGGTGAAACTGCCGAAAGCCTCGTCACTGCGGATCTCAAGAGGTTTGTCGCCACAGGCTCCGAGAAATGGACGAATGAGCAGAAAGAAACGGTCATCGACTGGCTCTCGCACTTTGATCCCAATGCCGACGCGGCGCGGCGCACATTGGATCGAGTGGAGGCGTCGGGACCGCGCCCGCCAGTCATGGATGCGCGGGTCTTAAACGAAAGGCAACGGGCAAGGGAAACACGCATATTCCACCGGGGGGAGTTTTTGTCCCCCGGCGAACAAGTGAGCGCGGGTACGCCCGCGATCCTTCCGGCACTAGTTCCACGCAAGCCCGGGTCTCCCGATCGACTGGACTTGGCGGAATGGCTGACGTCCCCCGAGAATCCGATTACCGCGCGCGTGATGGCGAACCAGATATGGATGCGATTGTTCGGCGAGGGACTGGTGCGTTCCGCAGGCGATTTCGGGGTACGCGGCGACGCGCCGACACACTTGGAGTTGCTGGATTTTCTAGCAAGCCGCCTGCGAGACCACGGATGGAGTCGCAAGGACCTCATCCGTCAAATCGTCCTCTCAAAGACCTACCAACAGTCCTCGGCCGTGCGCCGCGAACTCGCTGACATTGACCCGCTCAACCGACTCGTATCACGTCAAAACAGACTTCGAGTTGAGGCAGAGGTCGTGCGCGATCTGCACTTGGCGGTTGCCGGATTGCTTTCAAGAAAAGTGGGCGGCCCAAGCGTATTCCCGCCAATGCCGCCAGAGGTGGCATCGCTGAGCTACGCCAACAATTTCCGATGGAACGAGAGCAAAGGCGAAGACCGGTACCGGCGCGGCATGTACACTTTCTTCAAACGGACCGCACCTTACCCGGACTTGGTAACATTTGATTGTCCGGACGCAAATGTGGCCAGTATCCGCCGAACCGTTTCCAACACCCCGCTGCAGGCACTCACAACGCTCAACTCCGCGACTTTTTCAGAAGCAGCGCAAACGCTCGCTAAAAAGATCACTGAAAAGAACGGAGCAACGAAGGGACCCGACTCTGAGCGCATCGAAGCGCTATTCAAAACGTGCCTTTTTCGGCAACCCGACCCCACCGAGTCAAAAGCGCTTCTCGCGTTGCTTGCGGATTCAAAGGCGACCTTCGCTCAAAACCCCAAGGAAGCCGAAAAATTCGCGTCAAATGTAGAGCTAGCCGCATGGACTTCAGTAGCGCGGATCGTGCTGAACACTGACGAATTCATCACCCGCGACTGAACGTCCTTCGCGCCATCCTTCCGCACACCTGTTTTAGACATCCTTCCTTCCATTTATGAATCCGCTACAAGACGCGATCCAGCAAACCCGGCGAGAGTTCTTCACATCGACAGCCAACGGCGTGGGATTACTCGCAACCGCGTCGCTTTTGAACAAGGACAAAGCCTTCGGCGCCGCGGCTGCAGCACCTGCGGCGGTCAGTCCGCTTGCAGCAAAAGCCTCCCATTTTTCGCCAAAGGCAAAGAACTGCATTTTTATTTTCATGGAGGGCGCGCCAAGTCAGCTCGATCTATTTGATCCAAAGCCGAAGCTCAATGAGCTAAACGGCCAGCCCCTGCCTGAATCTCTTACCAAGAACGTCCGCTTCGCCTTCATCAAAAAAGAGACCGCAGTGCTAATGGGGTCGCCGAGAAAATTTGCGAAGCACGGGAAATCAGGAATGGAGTTCAGCGACCTGCTCCCGCACCTCTCACAGTGCGCCGATGATCTGGTGCAGGTGCGCTCAATGCACACCGACCAGTTCAACCATCACCCGGCGCAACTGGTGCTTACCTGCGGACGCAGCACGTTCGGACTACCGAGTATGGGCGCGTGGTTGAACTACGGCCTGGGCAGCGAGTCAAGCGACCTGCCCGGATATGTCGTGCTAACGGCCGGCAGGGGCACCAGCGCCGGAACCTCGCTCTGGCAGTCGGGCTTCCTCCCAAGCGTGTACTCCGGCGTGCTGTTCCGCAACCAGGGCGATCCGGTCCTCAACCTGCGCAACCCAGAGGGACTTCCCGCAATCCTGCAGCGCAAGGGACTCGATGTGCTGAGTGAACTCAACGCACATCGTTTTCAACAAATCAACGACCCGGAGATCGCGTCTCGGATATCCGCCTACGAGCTCGCGTTCCGAATGCAAACTGCAGCGCCAGAGTTTATCGATCTCTCCAATGAAACACCGGAAACCCTCGCCATTTACGGGGTGGATCGGGAGGACCTCAAAGTGAAAGCAGACCGCGGCGGCGGTGCAGGTCAATACGGGCAATACGCAAAGAATTGTTTACTTGCGCGCCGGCTGGTGGAGAGAGGAGTTCGCTTTGTGAATATCGTGCATGCTAGTTGGGATCATCACTCGAACCTCGACAACGAATTGAGCTTCAATAGCGGCATGGCGGATCAGCCCATCGCGGCGCTCATCAAGGATCTCAAACAACGTGGCATGCTGGATGAAACCCTCGTCGTAGTTGCCGGCGAATTCGGGCGGACTCCCCTCGGTGAAAACCGTGGTGGATCAAAAAACGTAACCGGCAGGGATCATCACCCGAACGCATTCACTATCCTGATGGCCGGTGGCGGGCTCAAGAGCGGATTGACTTACGGGGAAACCGACGAAATAGGTTGGAACATCACGAAGGACCCTGTCCACATCAACGATTTTCACGCGACATTGCTTCATCTATTCGGAATGGACCATTTGCGGTTAACACACCGCTTTCAGGGCCGCGACTTCCGACTCACAGACGTCGCGGGAAAAGTCATCCCCGAGTGGATCGCGTAAGATCCATAGGTCAACGTGTATCCGGGGTACCAAGGCGAGAGCCGTCTGAATTACGTGCGGTGAACCGTGCACTTGATTCGGAGCCACGCAAAGAAAGGCAAAAAATGGGGGGCAGGCATTTTGACTTTTGGCGTTTCCGTAAAA
>JBILUQ010000198.1:0-7544 GCA_044370935.1 Chthoniobacteraceae bacterium | reverse complement strand
AAGGTTTGTTAAAATCTGCACGTCAACAGAAGTGCAGATTGCAAACATCTGATAGTTTTCTACACTCCCGCCCCTCGTGATTCCTACGCCAATGAATACCCCATGGGATGTCCAATCTTCAATTGCACTCTATAACATCGATCGGTGGGGTTCCGGCTATTTTTCAATTAACGAGAAGGGACACGTGAGCGTTCTGCCAACGCAAAATCCCGCCACCCCTATCGATGTCGTCGAACTCTTGGAGGAGGCACAGGAGAGAGGTCTCAGCTTCCCGATGGTTCTGCGCTTTCAAGATCTTCTGCGACACCGTGTAGAGAAAATCAACTCCACTTTCGCAGAGGCGATAGCGGAAATGGGGTACAAAGCAGAGTACCGCGGTGTTTTCCCGATTAAAGTCAACCAACTGCGGGAAGTGGTTGAGGAAATCATTGATGCCGGAGCACCGTTCCACTTTGGGATCGAGGCGGGCTCTAAACCCGAATTGCTGGCTGCCCTAGCCATCCACAGGGATCCCGAGAGCCTGATCATCTGCAACGGATACAAGGACGCTCTTTTTGTTCAGAACGCGCTTCTCGGCAGCAAGCTTGGCAAGAAAGTGGTTCTGGTAGTGGAGAAACTGGAGGAACTGTTTCAGATCATTCAGGTATCGCAGGAAGTGGGGGTGGAACCCATGATTGGCGTCCGGGTTAGGCTTGCATCAAAAGGTGCGGGGAAATGGGCTACCTCCGGCGGGGAGAATGCTAAGTTCGGGTTGAGCACTTCAGATTTGGTCACAGCGTCAGATGCGCTTAAAACTGCGGGTCTCGCGAACTGTCTGAAGCTCGTGCACTTTCATGTCGGCTCTCAAGTGCCGGACATCGGGACAATCAAGCGAGCCGTCAGGGAAGCTGCCCGCTTTTACGCGAAGCTCTGCAAAATGGGCCATGAGATGGGCTACATCGATGTGGGCGGCGGCTTGGGAGTGGATTACGACGGATCCCGCACCGCATTTGAAAGCTCGATGAACTACACAGTCGCCGAGTACGCACGGGACATTGTCTGGAACATCATGGAAATCTGCGACTCCGAAAAAGTGCCGCATCCCACAATCGTCTCGGAAAGCGGGCGTGCAATCGTCGCTCATCACTCCATCCTCGTCGTGGATGCCTTCGGATCCATCGAGAAAAACAAAGCCCTCACGCCGATCGAGCCCACCGCGACAGACCCGAAGCTTGTGCTCGACATTTTGGAGCTGCGAAAGTCCATCACATTGCAAAATTGGATGGAAACGCTCCATGACGCGCAGCAGATCAAGGAGCAAACACAATCGATGTTTGAGCTTGGCATGATGGAGTTAGAAACCAAGGCAAAGATCGAACAGACCTTCTGGCAAATCGCACAACAGATCGTGATTCTATGCAAGGGCATGCGCTACACCCCCGACGAAGTGAGGGAGATTGAGATAAGCCTCGGGGACCAGTACGTTTGCAATTTTTCAGTTTTCCAATCGCTCCTGGACCACTGGGCACTTGGTCAACTCTTTCCTGTGATGCCGATTGACCATCTGGAGCGCTTCCCGGACCGGAACGCGACGCTGGTCGACATTACCTGCGATTCCGATGGCAAAATGTCCAAGTTCATCGACTTGCAGGATGTCAAAGATACGCTCCCTCTCCACCAGTTGGTGCCGGGGCAGCCATACCGGATAGGATTTTTTCTGATGGGCGCTTATCAGGACATCATGGGTGACCTTCACAATTTATTCGGACGCGTGAACGAGGCCCACGTGTTCTTGGAGGAGGACGAGGAGAATGGCTGGTACATCGAGGAAGTTCTGGAGGGATCAACGATCGGTGAGGTTCTTGCGATGGTGCAGTGGGATCAGGCTGAGCTAACCCGCCAGATGAAGTCGCAGGTGGACGCCGCAATTAAAACCGACAGGTTGAAACCGAATGAAGCCATGCGACTGTTGGCTAGCTACGAGAAAGCTCTCAAGGGCTATACTTATCTACAAATTCCTCACCAACCGGCAAAATGAGGACCGAGTCCCACAGACTCCGTTGACGGGCAGTTTAATGCGTCTGAATTCACCTTTAGATCGCTGAGCACCAGACAGCTGCATTAGAGAATCAAAAGACGATGTGGCTGCCTAAACTTTTCAATGTCTTTCTCTGGTTGTTCGTACTGGACGCTGGGATCACCACTGCGCTGGACGCTTACCAGGCACTTGCGGGAACCCCGAGCACTATATCCATAAGTTTACACACCACAGTCGCCACACTAACGACGATCGCAGCCATTCTAGTACTGCTTGCTATCAGCAGCTACAGAAAGACTCCGTGGCATATGGTGCTTCTGCCTCTGATTTTTGTATTTTGGGGGTCACTAGTCTTCATTCCGCTTCCCGCAGTTGTTTCGCTCGAAAAAATCTTCCGTTTTGCTGGGCTGGCACAGCTAATGGTGGCGGGCGGCTGCTTCTGGACGATGCGAATGCGATTTCCAGATTGTCCATGGCGGATTCCGGCTAAGATTTTTGAGGGCAACACTTTCTCAATCGCTCGCTTATTTTGCTCAACCTTGATCAAGGTTTTTATCGTCGGCCCGATTCTCATAATCGGAATCTGCGTCTCCCTAGTTTGGTCACTTGAAAAAATTAGCCACGGATTCATCAGCATCAGCGGTGACGGTCTCTACACAGAAAAACGCGTTTATGATTATGAGGGGAAAGAGATTCACTTGCTCCCCACGGTGCACATCGCTTCCTCGGATTTTTACGCAAATTTGATCCGCGAGTTACCGAAAAATGAAACCGTGATCCTTCCTGAAGGGGTGACAGACCGAAGGAACCTGATTCGGGACGGGCTCGATTACTCGGGACCGGCAGAGTCGGCGGGCCTTTCGACGCAGCCATCCTTTGTCGATATATCGAAGCTCGCCTTCAGATCGTGCGATGTGGATGTCAGCGAGTTCTCCGACAGCACTCTGAGAGATTTAAATAACATAAGCAGGTGCCTCAAACGGTGGACCGCCGGGGATCACGCTGCGTGCCTTGAAGAGCTCTCGCAAATGAGAAGTCCGGACCTAAATTCGATGAAAGAGGACTTACTAAGCAAGAGAAACGCGAGGGTTAACAAGGCCCTCAAAGAAGCCCTCCAAGAATTCAAGCACATCGGCATTCCTTGGGGGGCCGCCCATATGCCCGGTATTGAAGATGACGTTTTAAAAATGGGAGCAAAGAAGCTATCGGGGGAGCGAATCTGTGTTTTTAAGTGGGCGGATTTGACGCTTAATTTCTGAATCTCAAAAAAGCTTCAGTCGTAACCTCTGTAAAAAACGTTTAACCGATCGATGAACGTTGCTGTCCGAATCTTGCGCTGTCTCAGGAGCGAGGAGTCCTCTGCGGCCGAACTCGGGGCGAAGTGCGGAGTTTCTTTGGAAAAAATCCGCCATGAAATTTCTGAACTCCAAGCCGCCGGATTCGTGTTTCAGCAACACCCCATCCTCGGATATTCGCTTGTTTTGTGTCCCGACAGACTCATCGCGGACGACATTGCTTCGAGACTTGCGGGCGACTGGGTGAAGGAAATCCTGGTTTTTGAGAAAACCTCCTCAACAAATGACCGTGCAATGGAACTGGGAACTGCCGGTGGCAACGGACCAAGCGTTGTGCTGGCCGAAACCCAGAGCGCCGGCAGAGGCAGATTCGGGCGCGTTTGGAAGTCAGCCCCACGGGAGGGCATCTGGTTCTCCCTCATGTTCAGACCAAAGCTGCCGGTTGAACACTGGACCAGATTACCCGGAGCTGCAGCATTGGCCGTTGCCCATGCTCTCGAAGAAGTTGGAGTCGGGCATGTCGGCGTCAAATGGCCAAATGACCTACAAATCGGATCCAATAAAGTAGCAGGCATCCTAGTTGAAACAGGATCTCACGCAGAAAAAGGTCCGTTCGCCGTAATAGGAATCGGGATCAACGCAAACCAGTCAAAGTTCCCTGACGATCTTGCAACAAAAGCTACCTCGCTCAAACAGGTCCTAGGCTTTGCCGTCGACCGCAACGACCTTACATCCAAATTGATCTCAAATCTGGACATTACCATTCAAAGCACTGCTAACAAGCATGCTGCAATGATTCAGGAATTGCGCGAACGCAGCACGCTTTTGGGCAATCCTGTCCATTTTGAAACACCGACACAGAAAACAACCGAGGGTTTCGCGGTCGACTTGGATCACGAAGGTAGGCTTGTCGTCCAAATTCAGGATGGCAGCCTGCGGACGTTGAATGCAGGCGAAGTGAGCCTTTCCTCAATCTCTTAGGCGTCCCCGCAGCTTACCGCCCATTGACGCTGTCCGCTTCAGGCATTGATGCCAGCATCGACCTTACACTTCCGGAATCGCGCCTCTTACTCAGAAGCATGCGGCTCATGGCAACAGAGCCCCATTCCTGTATCTCGATGCTAACAGTACGCACCCCCCACGCCCGCATCATCGACTCGCTCGGCATATATAGATCAATGGTCTGTTTACCCACCAAGGCGCTACCGTAATCCTCAATAACGTACGAACGCCACGCCCCCCGGTCGAAGAGACGAAAACGAGTGCCGACCGGCATCCAGCTCCAGTCGGCTGCCGCCGAGGAAAGCTCGCCTCCGAAACGCAACCGTGTCCCCATGGCAGAGTGACTCCCGCCGGGTTCGGTATGAGTGTACGCCGTTGTCCTCACCGTCATCGTTTTTCGCGGCTCGCTTGCAGATTCTCCAACGGCCACACAGCCGTTCAGCAGGAAACATGAGACCAGAAAAACAAAGAACCGATAGGCAGCTGCCCTCGCTTTCAAAATATCACAGACCCTTCTCATGCATCATCACCGGTTAAGGAACTCAACATCCGCTTTGAAAACGGCACTCAGCCATACACAGTTGAAGGCCGAATCAAGTTGAGCGATCCCGTAATTTACGGACAACAGATTAGGGAAGCAGACCGAAACGGGCAACCAAGATCCCACCCCCAATTCCAAGATCCACTACCATGTGAAGCAGATGACCCTCGGGGATTCCCCTCCCCTAGCCCTTTCGTTCTGCGAAACAAATAAGCGCCCACCAGCGACCGCTGGCCCGGCCCAGGTTTCCGGGGCATCAAAAAGCGAACTACTCTTTAAAACCTTAAACTTTCCACCCTCGTCTTTAAAGAAAATAAGTCCCCCCGATTCCCCAATTGCCAGCAAACCCTCCGAGCCAAGATCTACGAACGAACCTCTCCCGAACTTACCCCCGAGATCATCCCGCCAATGCTCCCCCCCCGTCTGGGCGTCTAAACACACCAACTCCGCGAGGCGCGGATTCTGACCGTCGAAACCGAAAATCAACCCACCTCGGGAAACTGGCGTGCCAAATTGACTGCCAAGCTTGGTCGTGCGCCACACCTCAACCAACGAGCCGTCATCGCGAATTTCAACAAGCAGGCTGCCCGCACCGTATCCCTCAGTAACGAGCACTCGGCGCTCTCCAACCAACACAGGACTGGCTGCGTTCACGGACTCTGCGATCCGAGCCCGATGCGATATCACCCCCAAAACCTCGCCGCTTGCTGCGTCCACACAAATGAGTCCGCCGGTGGGGGGACGCGTTTCACCACCGGTAAACAGAAGAACAAAATTCCGCAAACCAGCATTAGTCTGAATCGAGACAGGTACTAGGGATGCATAGCCTGCTCCCCATTCGTGCTTCGCGATCCACAACTCACTGCCAGATTTTACGTCGAAAGCCCCCACACACTTCTGCCCCTCGCCACCAAGTGGAACGATTACCTTCTCGCCCACCACGAGGGGAGAACTGCCGTGGCCGAAGAAATTATCGCGCATCCCGTAGTCCTTCTTGAGGTCGCGCACCCAGTGTTTCGAGCCGCTCGCCAAACCCACGCAATGCAACTGTCCCGTCACCCCAAACAGAAAAACCCTCTCTCCATCAACCACCGGACTCGATCGCACTCCATCACTTGTGCCGAAACGGTCCCTATATGGCGAATCATATGAATAGCGCCACTTCGGACTGCCACTCCTGGCGTCGAGGCAATCCAAAACCTCATCGGACCCAAGACGGTGAAAAACCAAAACAGAATCACCAACAACGATTGGCGTTGCCCAGCCTTTCCCCTTTTCAAACTCCCAAGCCTTAGTCAGCGCTGCCTGCGGACCGAGCCTTCTCGCATCCTGCTGCTCCGGTCTCAAATCATTTGATGGCCCGAGAAACCTTGGCCAATCCGCGAATGAAGAGCATGGGACTGACACGAGCAAAAAAATCAGCCAAACGCGAACTTGGCCCAAAAACGCTTTCTTGATTTGACGAGGGATTTTCATATGAGACGCACAGGCCCCGAGACGGATCAATCCTCAGCGGCACCCCGCCACATTCACAGCCAATCGACCGGTCTCGTTGGGTAATAAAGAGGGAAGAACTTCCACAATTCGAGCCAGCAATACCCCATCACCACGTTTGAGTCTATTGCAACGCCCATACAACTCGACACCTGCGCGAACTCCAAAGCTCTCCTGCATCCACGAATTGGGGGTCACGCTAAAGAAACACTGGGGCTGACTAAAGTAATTCAGTTTTTCGCGGTTCAGGATTCCTCCTAGAGGAACCTTGCCATCCGTGATTTCCTCACGGAGCCGCGCATCGAAACTTGATAGAACAATCTCTATCACTCCGTACTCAACCGCAGAGGAGTCTGAAGCCTTTCTCAAAACGACTTCGCGAAGGTACCCGCCATTCGCTTCAACAACACAGTTGACCACATGCAAAAAGATTCGGTCGGAGTGCAGCGCCTCAAGACGCGAAGTCATGTCCCCGTCATGAGCCAATAAACGCGCAGCTTCCGTCGGGAGCTCCGCCGCATCGATCGCACTGACTTGACCGACGCCTTCCGGACGAAACCTCTGAATCAGGCTGGCGAACTCAGCGGGAATAGCACTCATGTGTAGCGGGAGTTCTGATGTTGCGGCAGGAAAAACGCGTGCAGCAGCGTGTCCACTTTAAGCAAAGCCGCTCGAGTCAGCACAAACCCACCCGCGTTCCATTCGCCAAGACCTCGAAACGCCAAGTCGGCCCACTGAGCAGCAAATCTGAGCTGTACATCCTCTTCAAATTTCTGTTGGAAATATGCGGCATCCACCCTGCCGAGCTTCATCTGCAAGATCAGCTCGCGAATCATCCGTTCCTCAGGCGTTGTGGCCATCGCCCTAGACGCGGGCAACTCGCCCGCTTCAACAGTGTCGATGTACTGCCCAATCTCAGCCACGTTTTGAAAATGAACGCCTCCGATGTGAGAGAAAGACGCAACCCCGGCACCGATTAGGTCCGCTCCCTTCCAGAGAGAATCACGGTAAACAAACTTCGTTTTTGATTGATCGCGTACCGCCGTGTAACCGCTTGTCACCGTGTACCCAGCGCGTTCCAACTCTGTGAATGCATAATCCACCCACCCCCGTTTGGTAGCCCAGTCTGCAACAGGCGCCACGAGTTTACCCTCCACTTTCATCTGCTTATAGATGCCCGTATTGTACGGCACCT
>JBILUQ010000197.1:0-7549 GCA_044370935.1 Chthoniobacteraceae bacterium | reverse complement strand
AACGCCCGGTGGGCGAGGTAGGGGCAGCCCGAGCCCCAGCGGGAAAAGGCTCGGGCGCTGGCGCCAAGCCAGAGCTACCGGTTTGTGAGTAAGCCGGTCAGTGCGCTGGACGCTCCACTCAAAAACGACAATGCACCCGCAAATTACCGCGGCAAACCTCACCCAATTGCACGCCGATGCACGCGTATTTGTCCGGTTATTTCCCGGGGAAAACGCAATCAATCAACGGGCGGACGGAGACCTTTGCATCGAGTTGATAACCGCGCCTCCCGGGATACACGATCCAGAGCTCGTCCAGATCCAAGTCCGCGATCGCGGTTTGCATCGCACGGGTGATGGCTGGCGCGTCGGCCCGCTTAAACTCGACTCCAACCTTCTTTCCGCGCTGGAGCATGAGCAGGTCGAGCTCGCAAGTGCTGTGGACTGCGTAAAAATAAGCCTTCTCAGGTTGATTGGCGCGCAAAACCTCCTCAAGCGCGAAGCCCTCCCATGAGGCGCCAAGCTTGGGATGAGTGAGGATGTCACCGGGACCGCGGATGCCGCTGAGTGCATGGAAAACGCCGGCGTCGCGGAAATAGATCTTCGGCGTTTTGACGAGGCGCTTGCCCACATTCGCGTGCCAGGGAAGCAGGCGGCGAACCATGAACGTCTGCTCGAGCGCATCGAGGTTGGAACGCGCGGTGTTCGGAGCACTCCCCATCGACGACGCTATCTCGGTCCCGTTCCAAACCTGCGCGTGATAATGCGCGAGCATGGTCCAGAAACGCCCCATCCCAGCGGGCGACATTCCAAACCCAAGCGACGCCAGATCGCGCTCCAAAAAGGTGCGGATGAAATTCCGCCGCCAGTCGAAGCTGTCTGCCTCATTTGCAGCCAGGAAAGAGCGCGAGAATCCCCCGCGGTGCCAATGTTCGTCGGCGAGGTCGGCGCCCGTCTCGGAAATGTTGAATCCCTGCATCTCGATTATTTCAACCCGCCCAGCAAGGGACTCCGAGCTCTGGCGCGAAAGCTCGGGCGATGCGCTGCCGAGGATGAGAAATGTCGACGGATTAGGCACCCTGTCTGCCAACACGCGCAAGACCGGGAACAAGCGCGGCTCCCTCTGCGCCTCGTCGATGACCACCAGTCCCCGAAGTCCCTCCAGAAGGGTGTTTGGAGTCTCCATCAACGAGGCAACAAGCGGATCCTCCAAATCAAAATAATTGATGTGCTCCGGAGGCAGGAACTGGCGGGCTAGTGTAGTTTTTCCACACTAGCGTGGGCCGATCAGCGCCACGATCGGCGCCCTGCGTAAGGCACGCTCGAGGGTTTGCTGGTAGCAGAGGCGCGGAATCACTCTTGAAATCCTGCATTCAGATTGCGGATTTTCACTAAATTTAGAATGACGACAGAATAATTTGGGTAAGTGAGCGGGCGCCATGCGTCCAGCGCTGGACGCCGTCATCGCATTAATACGTCTGACTTATGCCGATGACTCTCTGAACTCGAGGGTTCATGAGGGTTCATGAGGGTTCATCAACGCTCGTCGAGCCGGCCGGTTCCTTTGTCATGCAAACTGTTGCCGGCAGATTCCGGTCTAACCGGGCAGATTTCGGAGTGTATCGAAAGGGATGCCAAGTATTCTGGCTAACGTTGATGCTTACGTGCGCCGTGGACCCGCTTACGGCGCGGGAGCTGCCGCTGGGCGGCACGTGCCAAAAACCGGGAAACATGCTCCTCGGTGAAACGGATAGTCCGAAACCCCAAACGCAGACACTCGATGCTTCCTTCGCGCGCCCATTCCAGAACGGTCTGTTCGTGGACATGAAGTCGGGCGGCAACGGCGTGCTTGTCGAGCAGGGGCGGTTTTGTTGGATCCATGATGGCATTGGATCGCGCGCACCCCACTATCCGGATGCGCCACAACAGGTCTTAACAATACACAAAAGTGCCGCCGGCCTGAATTCATTTTATTGTCTGCAGGATCAATAGCACCGGACCAAATGTCGGCGTGTTCACGTCTGAGTATTCGCCTGCAGTGCACGGCGATACCGCACGAACGCCTAAAATGCTCCACCTGCAGTAAAGCAGTAGTACGGTGGATTTTCCTAAGACGAATCCAGATGCTCTCGATAGATCTGAATCTCTCCACAGGCCCATCTCTTTAACTTCTGCATCGGATGCATTTAAAAAAGTTTGCGCCATCAAAACCCTGCTAACATGTCGAAAACTTCGGTTATCAACAACGTTGTCATGGCGCCATGACAGACGGAGGTTTTTTGTGCGTATCTTCGCGCATGCATTCGATGTCGGAGGCTGACCTGGTGTAGTACTCAAAATTGGAGGGGCTCAGGGCCCATCTGCACGGCCTCATCCTTGTTCCGGTTGCCTTACGGCGCCCCTCTGATCGGCTCGGGAATCGTGTCGATCTTGGTTGTTTTGTCGGCCGTCGAAGGAAGCACATTGAGAGAGGCCGAGCGTGAAAAAGGCGGCATATCATCCGAGAACTCTGGGGAAGGGTCGCCTGAGACGGGCCCTGCTCGTGCTGAAACGACTTAATCGCCGGTGGTTTCGATGGACCTCTTTGTCCACATACGAATATCGATTGGGACGATTCCGGCATCTGTCTTTACAAAGTTTTCATCACGGACATCTCCGACCCAAATTTCAATGTCGTCTGCATGGGTCTTCCAAAGAAAGCACTCAACTTTGACTGGAATCATTCCGGCTTCGATCACAAAGGCATTCACCTCTGCTTGGCTGGGCAAATCACCCACGATAAACTTTTGGCGCGAAACTATTCGACCAAACTCCGTGATCCCCGCCGGCGTGGTGGGTAGCCCGAAGTTGTCCAGTAATCCCATCCTTGTGAGGTACTGCGATGGGGTACAGGCAAACTGCGAAATGCGCCCGCCCTCCACCTCGTAATAGTCCCCATACAGTCCGAAATGGGTGATTTTCACGACATCGACCGAGCCCTCATCCTCTCCAAAACATTTGTAGACAATGTGTTCTGAGCCTTTGGTTATTCTAAGAAGAGTATCCTCCCTGAATCCTCCGACGTGTGCACAGCTCGAACACCATAGGGCTAACTGCTCTCGCTCAAAGCCAACTAAATATTCTATCCGTTCGTTTACCTAGAGCGAACTGGCATGGTGTGAAACTTGCGGATTTGCTCGGTGACTTGCTCCAAGGAGACCGACTGGGGTTGCGCCCGCAGCGCATTGAGAACACGGCCACGAACACCAGCGAACTTGCTCTCCGGCACTACCACTCTTTGATAATCTAAAGTCTGACTCCATTGGGGTACGGAGGTCTGCGATCCTTGGTGGCTCATATTTTCTCCAGTAGTTCCGGGACAACAGGTTAGCCTAGAGTGACCGACCGGGCAATTTGTTTTAGCGTAGGGCATCTCGAGGGAATAAATTTATTTCTGAGCTTTTTTCGCTAACTCTCGAGTTTGCTTTCCCCGTTACTGTTTGTCCGTCCCGCGGGCACCGCCAGAATGTCACTGAATGATCCGGTCGCCTTACGGTGCGCCTTTGCTCCGCGCGGGATCGCTCCTATCTAAATGATTTTGCCGACCGTCAAAGGAAGCACGTTGAACCAGGCCTCGGCCTGTCCTCGGCTTACCATTCGCTTGTAATGCTTTGTGATAATGCGAACTGAATTGCCCATGTGCTCCGCTAGCAATGGCCGGTTTTGATGAATCGCCAACCAACAGGATCCGTAGGTGTGGCGCAAAACATCGTGGTGCCACATGTCGCCCTTAGGGGATTGCCAAGTCCGGAATCCCGCCACTGGGCGAATGGTGTTGAACCTGCGCCGGAAACTGGAGGCGGGAGCGATGACACCCGTCCGGTTTTCGATGGAAAGCAACCAAGCTCGGAGATTTTCAGTGATTGGAACGTTTCTATCGTCGTTCACCTTTGAGACGCTTTTGCTGATGTAGATTGAGTTATTTTCAAAGTCTATGTCCCGCCAGTTGAGACGGTGAAGCTCCTCGGGACGGATCCCAGCGAACGCCGCAAGAGCGATATAAGCGCGCATTGAACCGCGGGCAGGTTCCTGAAGGACGTCGCAAGCGAAAAGGAGTCGGATCACCTGCTCCGGAGTAAGAATGTGAACCTCGTAACGCTCGATGCGAAGACTGATGTTTAGGGCGTGGTTTTTTTCGACCCACCCGCGCTTGAGTGCAAAGTTGAGAAAAGTCACCAAGTGCTTTCGCCGAGTGTTGAAGGTTCCCGGCGTAAGGCTGGATTTAAGATAATGCTCAAGCTGAGCGAGAGAAATGTCTGACACCGGAGTGCTGCCGCCAGATGACTCAACAAACCGAGACGTCTCCCAGATGACCGCCTTGAATGAATTAGGACGCAGCCCTTCTGCTGCTTTCGCATCACGGAACTCAGCAAGAACTTCGCTCAAAGCTTTTCGGGGCTGCTCCGCAGCTTGGAGAAGCTTGAGTTGATTCAGAACTGCCTGTTGGACGGAGATCCCATAGGAAGCCAACTTCTCATGATAATGGATGGATGTGCCCTGGGTGCCCCTTTCTGCTGCGGCTATCTTGGCAATATTCTCAGCCTCCTCGATGGTGGAGCAGAAGTAGCGTTTGCCCGCTTTACCATCGGTTCCAATCCGAGTGTCGACCATGTACCTCTGCTCCTTTGGCGCCCATTTGATAAAAGGCCAAACGTCACGAACAATGGTGCGTCTGGGAGTCCTCGGACTGTTCTTTTTAGGGGCGGCCATGACCAAGGACTAATCGCACAGGATGGCCTCCTCGGCTTTTGAAATTTTTGTTTCTGGGGAGGCTCTTTTGGGAGAGGAACGGAGCGGGCAGCGTGTAATCTTTGCCAAACAATGGCGGTGAAAAGAGATTTTCCACTGAGATCTGTCGCCTCGCCAACCTCAGAACTGTACATCAATTAAAAACGATACACTTGAACTGTGTAGAGTTCTTTAATAGTGTACTGTCATGAAGCCGCTCAGACAAAACCTCCTCGATTACCTCCAGACGCTGACCGGCGCCCATCTGGATCTCGTTCTCGAAGAGGCATCGGCTCTGCCGTTCTTCCTCAGAACGCGGTACGACCTGTGTTCCCTGAAGCTCTTCGGACGCCGCTTTTTGTTGGCTCTGGAAACCGGCGCCCCCGATTCCCCCTCGGTCTACGAAGCCCAAACCGCAACGCTCTCCCAACGGCTCGGGGAGCCCGTCACGGTCGTTCTCCCAGCGTTGCCGTCAGCCGCCCGCAACCGGATGGTCCAGCGCGGCGTACCGTTTATTGTGCCGGGCAGCCAGATGTTTCTGCCCAACACCCTCATCGACCTCCGGGAACGCCAGCCCAAGCCCGCACCCGAATCGCACACTGACAAGCCGCTCACGCCCGCTGCACAGTGTGTCCTCCTGACCCATCTCCAACGGGAGCCGCTCGACGATTGTTCGCTTTCCGAGATCGCCACCAAAGTCGGCTACTCGCCCATCATGCTGACCAAGGTCAAAGCGGAACTGGAGGCCGCGCATCTGTGCGAGGCTATCCGCGAGGGGCGCTCCCATCGCCTGCGGTTCACGCTTTCCGGCCGTGCACTCTGGGAAAAAGCGGTGCCCCTGCTGTCTTCTCCGGTGCGCAGCCGGCATTGGATGGAGGCGAGTACGCCGTCGGTACCCGCACTTCTCGCCGGGATGAGCGCCCTCAGCCAGTGCACGCTGCTCGAAGACGACCGGTTACCCACCTACGCCGTCAGCAAAAAGAGCCTGCCCGCCCTCATCGAAAACGGGACTTTCCGTCAAACCCCTGGCAGCGAAGAAGCGACCTTCACCCTCGAAACGTGGCACTACGACCCGGACGTGCTCTTCAAGCGGTCCGCCGTGGATCCTCTCTCCCTCTACCTCAGCCTGCGGGATTCGCCGGATGAACGCGTCCAGCAACAGCTTGAACTCCTTCTGGAGGGCATCTCATGGTGAGAGGGCTTTCCATTTTCCGGGAACGACTTGCCGCGTTTGAAAGCCACTTCGTGCTGATTGGAGGTGCCGCCTGTGTCGAGTGGTTTGCAACCCAGAATCTTGCATTTCGCAGCACCAAAGACATCGATGTGGTCCTATTGATCGAAAACATCGAGCCCTCTTTCGTAGGCGCACTCCGAACATTTCTAAAAGAGGGCGGTTACGAAACCAAAGAGCGCAGTGACGGTTCCCCCGTGCTTTATCGGTTCACCAACCCTGCGGACAACCGCTTCCCGGCTATCATTGAAATCTTCAGCAGGACTCCCGAAGGACTCGATCTGGCGGATGCCCAGGGAGTCGTCTGCATACCGGTCGGCGAAAGCTCCACAGTCTTTCCGCCATTCTGCTCGATGATGCGTATTACGCGCTCATTCAAAGCCACCAGCAGGTGAGTGACGGTCTCCGATTCGTGACCGCGACGGCGCTTATTCCGCTCAAAGCGAATGCGTGGCTCGATCTCACAGCCCGCCTCCAGAAAGGGGAACCCGTCAGCACCGGCGACATCAACAAGCACCGCAACGACGTGTTCCGTCTGGCTGCCACGCTCCCGGAAGATCCCGCGTCGCCCTTGGCCGACTCCGTGCTCGCCGATCTGGCGCGTTTCTTGGAAGCGTTTCCCTCAACAGACCGGGTCTGGTCGAACATCCTGAACGCGATGGGCTCAACTCTGGGCCGCAACGCCAACCCGGACTCCTTGCTCGCGGCGATCCGCACCTTCTTCCGCCTCCCCTAATTCTTTCCACCGGTCCTGATGAACACCACCTCGTTGAAGTATTGTGCGCCCAAGTTCCGGCTCCTGTTGCAGGAAGCCATCACCCGGAAGCTGGATTACGTCCTCACCGCAGACACCGCCGATCTCCGCGCACGCGCCGCCTAGGTCCAGTCCCTCTGCAAACAGGCCGAACGCGATCTATGACGTTTTGATGGCCCAGCCCAGCTTGGACACAAAACAGACCCATGAGAAACAAATGAAGATGGCTATGTTTGTTGGCGACAAGCGGCACTACGTGACGGAGTGCATTGAGAGGAGGCACTCTGTTCAAACCGCCGAACGCGCCGGTTTAGCAAAGTTCATCGCCAACACCGCTTTTCAAGAGATCGAAGTGACCTTTTTTACGGACTGCGATGGCCGAGCACTAATCGCGCAAGATGTCGTCCTAGGCTTTTTTTTGAGGGGAGGAAAAGAGCGGCTAGCGGGTAGTGTTCGCCAAGCAATGGCAGTAAATGGCAGTAAATTTAAATTTTACACTGGGGGCTGTCGCCTTGACACGGTAGGGGTCACAGGTTCGAACCCTGTATCGCGCACCACCTTAAAGCCGCTCAAACGGAGCGGCTCTTCGTCCACCGTTGGAATGCGCACCGTGCTGAACGCCTTTTTGTTTCCACGCTCAAAACGATCCAAACGCTGGCACAACGCTGCGGCATCGAGCCGGTCATTCTTAACCCCTTTGCCACGCTCATCCCAGTCCTGGGGTTGCACCACGTAGTTCTTGATGCCGAGTTCCTCCAACCGACGGTCCAAGTGGAACCGGAACGCACCCGCCTCATAACAAGTCACCACGTTACGGG
>JBILUQ010000196.1:0-7574 GCA_044370935.1 Chthoniobacteraceae bacterium | reverse complement strand
CGCCCCGCAATTTTGGGGAATTCCCGGCGGCAACATACAACAGCCGGACCCGGACGCCCTTCGGCCAATCGAATCCCTGCAACCCCGCAAGTGAGGTTCCCTCTTGAAAGTCCGACACGATCACCACCTCTGTTTGCGTTCGGTCCGTAATCGCGGAATGCTCTTCAACTGCGAAACGCAAAGCTTCATCCAAACGTGCGTGATCAAATCCGGGTTTCAATCCAACCAGCAAACCCTCCATCAACGCCGGACGCTCTGCGCGCGCGGTCTGCGCCCAGAGCTCGGACCCGAGAAGAATCTGCGCCTTCCGGTCAAAGCATACGATTTCCAATGCGTCGGCATCAGACGCACTCGCCGCGACCTCCCGCACCTTTCCCAAAGCCTCTGTGAAAGCAGTGCCCCGCTGCATACTTGCGCTCCTGTCCAAAAGAACCACCAGCCGCCTCGTTCGTCCTGAGGCTGAAGCATCCATTCCGGCGGCAGTTTTCAGGTACGGCCGAGCAAAAGCCAGCGCCAGCAAAGCCAACGCGAGAATACGAGCTATGAGTAGCGCGATATCATCCCAGCGCCGCTTGGCCGACTGCGGCGGACGCGGTTGCAGGAAATCAACGGCGCTAAACTCGATCCGGCTTTGCACACTCAAACGACGCAAGTGCGCGATGAGCGGCCCTGCCACCGCGAGTAGTCCGAGTAAAAACCAGGGCGAAAGAAAGGCCATTTATCGATTATCCTTTTCCAAAGCTCCCCCGGCGAATGCCCCGGAGCGCCGTTTCGCGACGGCCGACAGCGCGCTTCGCAAGAGCGGCTCAATCGGCATGTCCGTCCGGGCCTCGAACAAAGCAGCACCCTGGCTTCCCGCCACCGAACGCACCAATGAGCGGTGAGCGCGCAGCCTTTCCAAATAACCCTCCCTCACCTGCGTCGCATCCACGTCCACCCTGCGGTGTCCCTCAAGCATCTCGAAACGTTTGTCACCCTGATAGTCAAAATGGATCTCCTGTGGATCGAGCACCTCGAACAACACCACCTGATGGCGCGCAGCCCGCAGCAGTCCCAGCGGCTCCCTCCAGCCTTCCGGCTTGGCAAGAAAATCGCTCACCACCACGACAAGACCGGGCCGCCGCATAAGATGCTGCGCGGAATCCAAGGCTGACCCAAGACACGTGCCGTCGCCTCCGGGCCCGGCCGCAAGCAGGGACCACCAGCGCGACATCTGCCGCTGAGTGCGCCGTACCGGAACCGCATCACCGGCGTCGGCTGCAAAACGCAAGAGACCAACCGCGTCACCCTGACCGTGCAGGAAAGCGCCAAGCGTCCCAGCAAGCGTACGCCCGTAATCAGCCTTGCTGTATGACAACGAGCTGAACGCCATCGAGGCGCTCAGGTCGACCACCACAAGACAGCCCCATTCGGACTCGTCCTCGTACTGCCTAAGATAAGGACGGTCTGTACGGGCCATCCTGCGCCAGTCCATGTGCCGCAAGTCGTCGCCCGGCACGTACGGCCTGTACTCGCTAAACTCGTTTGAATAACCGCGCCTGACACTGCGATGGATGCCTCGCTGCAAACCCTGCACAAGCCGCCGGACGCGCAGTTCGAGCGACTGAATCGACATCAGGGTGGGCAGGTCCATCCAAGGCCTCGGAGCGGCGTCATCATCGCCGCGGCGCAGTGCCGAAGCGAATGCGTCCGGGCCGGAACCCGTGCTGCCAAGGGACCCGCGCGTCATGCGTGCGAGACGCGTCCACCAGCGTTTAATGCGGCCATCCATCGTCTTAAACGCCTCCACGCAACAACCGCTGAATGACCGACTCGACGGTCACCCCCTCAGCCTCCGCCTTGTAGTTGAGTTGAATGCGGTGACGCAGCACCGGATGCGCCAATGCCATGACATCCTCCTCGATCACATGCGAACGGCCGGCCCAAATCGCAAGCACCTTCGCCCCCATCACCAAGCACTGTCCCGCCCGCGTGCCAGCGCCCCAATTCACAAACTTTTTTACAAAATCAGGCGCGTCATCACTCTGCGGACGCGTCCTCTTCGCCAAACGAACCGCAAAAGACACCACATCCCTTGAAACAGGGACGGTTCGCACCAACCGCTGGAACGCTAGCACGTCCTCGCTCCCGAACAGCCCCTCCACCGGCTCGCCCGCCGGCGAAGTCGTGCGCTGCACCACGTCCACCTCGTCCGCCTCCGGCAGGTAGTCAATCACCACATTGAACATGAACCGGTCCAGCTGCGCCTCGGGTAAAACATACGTCCCCTCCATCTCGACCGGATTCTGCGTCGCCAGCACGAAGAACGGACTCGGCAGCGAGTAGCGCTTCCCGGCGACCGTCACCTGCTTTTCCTGCATCGCCTCAAGCAAAGCCGCCTGCGTCTTCGGGGGCGTCCGATTGATTTCATCCGCCAGCAACATCTGCGCGAACACCGGTCCTTGCACGAATCTCAGCGCCCGGCCCTCCGGTGTGTCCTGCAAAATCTCCATCCCCGTGATGTCCGCAGGCATCAAATCCGGGGTGAATTGAATCCGGTTGAAATCAAGCCTGAACACCTGGGCCAGCGATTTAACGAGGAGCGTTTTGGCAAGCCCGGGCGCACCCGTGATCAGGCAGTTTCCGCCCGTAAGCATCGCAATCAGGATCTGCTCAATCACGGCCTTCTGTCCGATCACGGCCTTTCCGAGCTCATTGTGGATCCGCTCTCGCGCGCTGAGAAGGGTTTCAAATGTGGAGGCTTCGTCTTTTGCGGTCATTGGTTGGGCTTCAGTAAATGCGTGAAGTGGACAGGAGCAGGTCGCATGAGTTAATGGGTCAACACCCAAAACAGAAGATTGATCATCAGGGGGTACGCTTTCTTTTCGGAGAACTCGCGGAAGTAATACTCGTTCTCTCCCTCCCGCTCCCAGCCATCGCCGTTATCTGTGTTGTGCATGGCGATGGAGCACATGCGCCCCTTGTCGTCGTACCAGGCACGGACGTGCATTTCCTGCGCATCCGGCCGTTCCCACGTCACGCCATTAAACTGGCTGAGCGTCCCAAGGCGTACATTCGGACACTGCAAATTCAGCGATTCCGGCAGATCAAAAACACTGTGAAACAAAGCATGAGAGCGCGGCACCTCTTTCCACTCGCGATCTGGAAAAATCCTCCGCATCTGAGCCTCGAACCCGGCCCACTCATCCTCCCCCCAAAAGTCATCCGCCATCATGAACCCGCCATTCAGCAAATACCGCCGCATGGCCTCCACCTCCGCATCCTCCAAAAACCAGTCCCCAGGCTCAACCACGTACACAAACGGATAACGGAAAAGATCCGGATCGGTCATCCGCAAAACCCTCGCATCCGGATCGACCTTCAGCGAAGTCATCTGCTGCAACCGGAACGACAGGTTCAAGTCTGCATCCGGATAATCCGTTGCCCAGCGATGGACATTGTAGCGACCCGGACGACCGGTTCTACCGCCGTTCTGATACCGCAGCCTCACAAAGGTAAAAACGTCCTTCTCGTACCCCGGAGGGTTCTTCCAACTCGGAACCTCGTTCGGATCCGACAACGCTTCCCTCGCTGTTTTCGGATTTGGCGGCGGCACACCGTCGGCGAACAAGAACCCCGTCGATGCGCAACTCAGCAGCATCACACACGCAAGGGACCTACGAAACTTGGACAGGCGACGCCTCACTTGCCCTCGCCCCCCTTCGCTGTCGGCACTGTCGGCGCCGCCGAATCCTGCTTTTGATCAACGGGCGTCGTCGAACCCGAGTTTCTGAGCGCGCCTTTCGCCGCTTTTGATGCGATGCGCGCAAGCGCCTCCAGCGCGGAACGGTCGCGCGGGTTGACCTCGAGCGCATCCAATAAATGTCCCCGTGCAACCGCCGGATCCGTGACCTGAAGGAGCGTTCCGATTTTGGAATGCCAGCGCGGAGCCCGCTCGGGATCAAGTTTGAGCGCCCGCTCAAACGCGTCGACCGCCGCAGACTGATTACCCATCTGCTCGTGCGCCCTGCCGAGCCCCTCCAGCACCCGCACCGACATCGGGCTCACGCCAAGACAGCTTGCTGCGGTTTCCGCAAGACGCGGCCAGTCCTCTTTCCTCGCGTAAAGTTCAATCAACCGTTCGTGCGCACCACCAAAGTCGGCGCTGCACCTCAGCGCACTTTGAAGGGTTTCAATTTCCCGCTCATCCAACCCAAGCGCTCGATAAATCTTCACAAGCCAAAACAACGCGCCCTCGCTGTCATGCATCCTTGGCGCCCCCTTTAAAACGGCCTCAAACCGTTCGCGGGCCGTCTCCAGATCTTTAGAGGCAAACGCGCGCTGCCCCTCACGCATCAGATCTTCATAGGTCTTCCGGGCAGCGTTTCCCGCACCACCTTGCTCCGCACCGGCTGGCTTGTCGCCCGCCTTCTCGTCTGCCGTCTTTGTCGACACCTTCCATGCGAGGGTACCCGCCATTTCCTGCACCCAAGCTGCGGCGTATTTTGAAAAGTCCGCGTTCACCTGCTCCATCGGCCCGTAGATCTTCGAGATCGCCGCATTGATTTCGGCGCCTTTGCCCAACTCCTCAAGCAGTCCCCTGAGCTTATCGACCCCTGACTTCCTGACCATCCAGTCCACGATGAGACCCGCTTGAAAATACGCGAAATCGAGCTCACCGCCGTCTCCGGTCCGAAACGCCTCGGACATGCGATCGACCGGGGTAAACTGGCCCTTGAGTAAACGTCCCGCGTGGCGGGGCCGGAAACGCTGTCCCCAGGCGGGATTCGCCTGCTGCTCCTCATGGACGGAAATACCCTCGCTCAACCAGCGGGGCATCCTGTTACGGGTGAGGGTCAGCGTGAGGGTGTGGGTGAACTCATGCCAAAGCGTCGCCTCCCAGCTGTGTCCAGCCGCCCGAGGCGAAGCGGGACTGGGCGCGGTAATCACGGGCCCGAAGCACACGCCCAGATACCCATCCCCGCCCGGAACCCCAAACGTGCGCACCGCAAAATCCTTTTGCTCCGGAAAAATCTCCACCGTCGTGCGAATGGCCGGCTTGAAACGATACTTCGCCGCGAGCTTGCCGTACGCGCGTTCAAGCAGATTTGTGACCCGGTCCCCGTACACCGCCGCCTCCGACGGAGCCATCCAAACCTCGAAGTGCTCGGACTCCACCCGAGTGAACCCCGCCACCCTGTCGCGCAATTCGAGCAAATTGAATGCTGTGATGTCGTATCCGTCTCGGCGATGGACTTCCTCAAGCATCGGCCACGCCTCCGCCGAACGACCAAGCCGCAGCAGATCCTCGGCAAGTGCGCGCTTTGCCGGCAGCAGACCCGGGTCAAGGCTCAGCGCTTTCTCCTGTAAACCGGCCCCCCCCGAAAAGCGGTAGCGCGCTGAAAGCAACACGCCCGCCCGGTGCAGTGCCCAAGAGTTTTGGCCATGTGATTTTTGCTCCTGCCCGGGTGTCTGATGGGTGGAACCTGTGTAGGAGCGCGCCAACTGGAGCGCGCCGGCTTCGCAGTCCGATGCGGGCAATAGACTCAAGTGTTCCTGAAGCGCCGCCGCGTCTTCCATGATGAATGCGGCCTCGGCAAGCGAGGCGCGAGCCAGCAGCTGATTTGGATTTGATTCCAAGGCCTTCAACCATTTCTCAGCGGCCTCCTTCGGAGAACTCCACTGAAGCGCCTTTCCCCAAAGCGCCATCAAAGCCGTGTTTTTGGGAAACCGCTTGAGACCGTCCTTCACGCGGGTTGACGCAAGCTCGGCGTCCCCGCAACTTAAAGCGAGCTCCACCGCGAACACGCAGGCCTCCTCGCAATTTGGATCATCTCGCAACGCACGCTCAAAGCAGGTCTCCAACACCACCTTTGCATCAGCTCCTGCTGCCTGCTTCAGCTTTCCCAACAAAGCCCAGTCCAACGCAGACCGGCCCCACCAGTAACCGGTGACGTCAGGGCGGTTGATCCGTTCCGTCGCAATTTCACGCGCAGCACCTGTGCGCCCGGCTTGCTCCGCCTCCCGAAACCGAAGAAATGGTCCGACCATGCCACGAGGAAGAGCAGCTTCAATTTCCGCGGCCAAAGCCAGCGCATCCGCCGAACGGTTACATGCCAGAAGCGCTTCCCCAGCGAAATAAGCCTCCATGGGCTGCGCAAGAATCCTGGAGCGCAAACCGGGCGACGCCAGTTCCGACAACTCGATGATCCGCCCGGCCTGAAAGAACTCCCTCGCCGCTTTTCCGGAATCCGGAACCTCGCCCTCCATTGTCTGGAACCCCATCCCGGCTATCAGCGCGTAAAGCGCATAAATCAGGGGGGATTGGCGCATGCAATTTGGGATTCGCTCAGAAAAGCGTAATTTTTGGACAGAGAACGACTTCAGGGAGACCAAAGATCCGGGTGAATGCTCAATCTGAATCTTCAATCAACCAACCCCCGGAGACGGCGTTTTTTAGAAACTAACCATCCGGCCGCCCCATTTAACCTGAACTCCGAAATTAGAAAAGGAATTGTCTCGTGCGAAATACTGTGGCTGAAAAGAGTTGCAACACAAAATGCAACTTCAGCGCAGTGGCCGCCAGCAAGATGCGGCAAAAGGCTACAACCCGCAGCGCCCCGGTCGTAAAAGCCATCACCCCCTGCTGGCCGTTTTGGGCGAGGCTCAGTGCGTTCTTCATGCTTGGCTGCGGGCACGATGTGCCCGGCTACACCTTCCGTATCTTCGCAACCAATCGTTCGGAGGACGCCCAGGTGTTGTGGCGCGACTACAACCAGCGTGCCATCATCGAGCAACGCATCGAAGAGCTGAAAGCCGAGCTCAACGCGGACGGGTTCTGTATGAAGCAGTTTTTTTGCGACCGAAGCGACGTTTCTGTCGGTGCTCTTTGTCTTCAACCTTCTAAGCCTCTACCAAAAAGCGCTGAAGCTGGGCTGGTTTAGGCAACCTCAATCGATGTCAGCTAGAACTTTCTGCAGGGCCGCATTCAGCGCATTTGTTACGCCCTGAAGCGTCCCGTTAACCGTGTCCAGGTTGTACACCTGCTCCATATCCCAGGTGAGCTCGACGATGTACTCCTCCGAGCCGAGCACGTAAGAACCCTCGGCAAGGTCCGGAGCACCGTACAGGGATCCATCCCCCTGCTCTTCGACGCGTCCAGAGATCGCGTAACTGCCGCCCGGATTTGAGCGGAAGGCCAGCACGGAGAACTCGCTGCGCTCACTTGCCACTGCATCAAGCACGGTTTGATCCGCCTCGCTCCAATCGTCGGACGGATACGTGGTCGATGGGGCGCTTGGTTCCCATACCCACACCGCACGCCTCGGTGTCACCACGCCACTGGTCAGTTCCCGCTCGAGCGCGTAGTAACCGTTGCGCACTACCCCAGCAGCGTTAGTCGCTTTCACCCAGTACACCCACCATGCGGTGTGGACGGAAACTCCGTCCGAACCCGCCGTGGTCGGCTTAGGCACGCTGCCCGGTAGCACGCTGAGCGTTGCTGTGGAAGTCGCGGTGCCCGCGCCTGGCACCGAAACCGTCACGGAATAAGCGCCAGCACTGCCCGTCGAAACGCTGTTCAGTACCAGTGAGTT
>JBILUQ010000195.1:0-7592 GCA_044370935.1 Chthoniobacteraceae bacterium | reverse complement strand
TGAGAATTTGGATTCAAGCGAGGTTGGCCGTGCCGCCGCTTTCAAGCTTCCCATGGGATCCAAGCCGCCGGAGCCCGGCAAACCTGAGGTCTACGAGGCTAAGAACCTTGAATTGTGGAGAAATCCACTGGGGAATCTCGCGAGCTCGCCGTGCGTGGTGGGTGATATCATGTATCTGGTGACGGGGACCGGTGAGCTTGCGGGGGTGGAAGTGAACACCGGCAAAATTTTGTGGAAGAAAAAGCTCGCCGCCGAGCAGCGCCAAAGTTCGCCTTTTTACGGCGACGGCAATCTCTACGTCGCCATGTACATCGCCGATGCGGCCTCTGCTGAAAAATCTGCGGCCGGCGCTGATACTGGAGGAAACGGCGAGTTGTTTGTAATTAAGCCAAGTGCAACGGATGGCGAAATTGTGTCGCGCACCATTCTCGAGGGGCGATGCTACGGGTCACCGATCGCTTTCAATGGAAAGCTCTACATTCAGACTGACCGTAAACTTTATTGCTTCGGTAAAAAGGGAAACAATCCCAGTGCCGCGTCGGTTCACGCTTCCGACGGATGGGAGGGAATCAAGGCGGGGACGATGGCAAAGCTGCAGATCATTCCAAGCGAGATGCTCTTGAAGCCAGGCGAAGCTCAAAAGGTGCGCGTACGCGGTCTTGACGTGAATGGGTTCACTGTTGAGGAGAACATCGAGTTGGGACGCCTAAAGTTCGATACTTACGTGCCGCCAACTGCGCTCGTGAAGGCAAAGATGAAGGGTGCCTTCGACGAGCAGGGGCGCCTTGTCGCAGACGCGGAGCCGGTTGCCAGCGCAGGTGCCTATCAGGCCACATTTGGCGAAGTCAGCGGCACGATGCGCGCACGGGTTTTACCTGACATTCCTCTCTCGATTGATTTTGAGAAAAACGATCTCAGTTTCACCACAGACCAGCCTCCGGTGCCGGCGATTCCCAACACGCTCGAGCCTCCGACGGCATTCGCGTATCCTCCTCTTGCTTGGAATGCTGCACGCTTCCGGTTTGACGTGCGCAAGGCGCCCGGCGCAGATGACAACAAGGCGCTCTGCAAAACTATCGATAATAAGTTGTTTCAGCGTGGCCAGATCTTTATCGGCCGCCCCGAGTCTCGTGACTATACGGTTTCGATTGATGTTCTCTCGGAGGGAAACAAGCGAAAGATGAGTGAGATCGGTTTGATCAACCAGCGCTATATGGTGGTGTTGAAAGGAAACTCCCAGCAGCTTGAAATCAGCTCCAATCAGGAGCGGTTGCGTCAATCCGTGCCGTTTTCCTGGACGCCTAACGAGTGGTACACGATCAAAAGCCGAGTGGATGTGGACTCGAAAGGGTCGGGTGTGATCCGCGCTAAAGCTTGGAAGAAAAGTGAGCCGGAACCAGAAGCATGGACTATCGAGTTCGCCCACAAAACTGCGCATGCAAACGGCGCTCCCGGGTTGTTTTCTTTTACGCCGCAGGAGCAGCGCGCATGGGTTGACAATATCAGCGTTAAAGCGAATTCAGCCGCCAATGCCCAGTGAGCGCCGCTCTTTTTGATCCTTTCAAAGCGAAGACCCTCTTTCCACATCCCGTCTGTTTTTAATCGAACGTAAAATATGAAGAATGCTCACCATCATACTCTCGCTCTGAGCGGCATTGCGCTCGGGTTCCTTGTGTCAGCCGACATCGGAACTGCCGCAGATTGGCCCCAGTGGGGCGGAGATAATCCAGGGCGCAACATGTACTCGCCCGTTAAGGGGCTTCCGGTTTCTATCAAGCCCGGCAACTTCAAGCCGAATTCTGAGGAGATCGATCTCGCCACAACGAAAAATGTGAAGTGGATTGCGAAGCTTGGGTCGCAGTCGTACGGGAATCCGGTGGTGTCGAAAGGCGTCACACTGGTTGGTACAAATAACGCGTCACCCCGGGACCCTCGTTTCAAGGACGACAAGTCCATCCTGTACGCGTTGAAGGAAAGTGATGGCGGATTCCTTTGGCAGCTGACGGTTCCGAAACTTGCCTCCGGTAAAGTCAACGATTGGGAGTATCTCGGTATTCTCGCTTGTCCCTGCGTTGAGGGTGATCGGGTTTACATCGTGACCAGTCGTTGCGAAGTGCTGTGTCTCGACCTCAAAGGGCAGTCCAACGGCAACCAAGGTCCTTTCATGGACGAGGGCCAGTACATGGCGGGACCCGGAAAGCCGAAGCTCGAGGTGTTGCCCACGGATGCGGACATTCTCTGGAAATACGACATGATGGATGAGTTGGGGGTGTTTCCTCATAACGCATCGAATTGCTCCGTAATCATCGACGGCGATACCATTTTTGTTTGCACTTCAAACGGTCAGGACTGGACGCACGTGAACATTCCGTCGCCCCAGTCTCCCTCGTTCATCGCTCTCGACAAAAACACTGGAGAGTTAGTGGGCGAGGATGATGCCGGAATCGGCCCGAAGATTCTCCACGGACAGTGGACATCGCCTTCCATCGGAGTGGTGAACGGCAAAAAGCAGGTGTACTTCGGTGGGGGAGACGGGGTGCTGTATGCGCTAGATACGAAGCCGGTCAAAGAGGGGGATTCAAATTTTCTCAAGCGAGCCTGGTGGTTTGACTGCGTGCCTCCGGAGTACAAGAAGGATAAGGCCGGAAAAGCCATCAAATATCCTGCGGCGGAGGGGCCGAGCGAAATCAACGCGACACCAGTGTTTTACAACGACCGGGTATATGTGGCGATTGGCCAGGATCCCGAACACGGCGAGGGTGTGGGCCGTTTGCTGTGTATTGACCCGACAAAGAGCGGGGATGTGACAGCGTCAGCGTTGGTATGGGACTACAAGGGCATCAAGCGTTCTATCTCCACGGTGTCGATTGATCCGGATAACGGTCTGCTCTTCATCGCTGATTTCTCGGGTTTCGTGCACTGCCTTGACTCAAAGACGGGCAAGCTGCATTGGGTCCACGACATGCAGGCGCACATGTGGGGTTCGACATTTGTGGCGGACGGCAAGGTGTATGTTGGCGATGAGGATGGTGATTTCGTCGTACTTGCGTCTTCGACTGAAAAGAAGGTGCTGAGTGAATGCAACGTGGGTGCGCCGATCTTTTCCACGCCGATTGTAGCAAATGGATTGATGTACATCTGCTCGCAGACACACATGTTCGTGGTTGGAGATGGGGCGACCCCAGCTCAGGCTGCGGCAAAACCCTAGTCGCTTGCTGATCAGCCGACGGGCAGGGAGGGCGTTTCAAATGGTGCGCCACTTCGTAGATTTAGTCGGCGCCAACAGTTATTTGCCAACGCGGTACAAGCACGGAGTGAAGCGTACCGTTTATTTCGACGCATTCAGTTTTTAGTTTTATGAGCACCTATTCAAATTCCAGCGGCGCCATTCCGCCCAGCACTCGCTGGCTGGTTCTCATCATCGCGAGCATCGGCTTCCTTTTCGACACCTATGAGTTGCTGATGACTCCCTTGGTGGGAGTGCCTGCAATTGCCGAGCTGCTTGCGTTGCCTCCAAACAACCCCCTGGTCACGGATTGGACTGGCAGGATGCTTTGGATTTCAGCGCTGTGCGGTGGTGTCTTTGGCCTGATGGGGGGCTGGTTGATTGACCAGTTTGGACGCAAAAGAATCATGGTATTGAGTATTCTTCTGTATTCTTTTTCCCCGTGTGCAGCGGCATTCGCGACATCGCTTCCCGTCTTTGTGTTCTTCCGGAGTCTGACTTTTGTTGGCGTATGTGTGGAGTTCATTGCGGCCATCACTTGGCTCGCGGAATTGTTCGATGATCGAAAGCAGCGTGAGTTCGCTTTGGGTTTCACTCAGGCGTTCGCATCGTTGGGGGGAATTCTTGTGACGGCGGTTAATAGTTGGATCGTGGTTCATGCTAATGAACTCCCGAGCCTTCCAGTGCCGGATTTTTTGAATGTGCACGCCTCCTGGAGGTACACATTGATGACTGGATTTTTCCCTGCGATTCCCATCGCGCTGCTGCTGCCATTTGTGCCGGAGTCTCGAGCTTGGGTGGAGCGCAAGGCTGCGGGGACCATGTCACGCCCGAGCTTGAAGGGGCTGTTCGCTCCTGAACTGCGTCGGACAACCTTGGTCACGGCTGGTCTCTCCGCATGTGCGTACGCGGCGGCATTCGGCGCATTGCAGTTGACCCCGCTGCGGGTGATTCCGGGAGTGCCTGAATTGTCCGAGCAAAGGGCTGGGTTGAGACCGCTGCAGGACGAGGCGAAGGCGCTTAATGTGGAAATGATTTCCACCAATGCTCGTGCACAGGATGCGTTTGAGAAAATGCCCGGGTTGCGTGCGCTTGGGGCAAAGCGCGCGAAAAACAGAATTGCTTTCAGAGCTGCGATGAAGACTGGAGACAAGGCTCGAGCGGACGCATTGAGTGCCGAGTTTAAAGAACTTACCGCCGAAATGGAGCAGCTTTGCGCAAGCGACCTCGATGCGAAGACCGCAGTGCTTGATCGGGAAAAGCTTCTTAAGCAGCTTGGGGATAATCGGGAAAAACAGGAGCCGCTTGATCTTGCGGTGAAGGCCCGCGCAAACAGCGCGCAGCTGTGGCAGGAAATCGGTGGTTTAGCGGGGCGCATCGCGCTCGCCCTCCTTGTTGTTCTCGCCGTGGCGCGTGGCACACTGCTGCGGATTTTTCTCGTGCCTGGGCTCATCGCAGTTCCGTTGACATATTTTGGTTTGTACGCATCCGGTGGGCAGGCGCTCAACTGGGGCATTGCGGCGTGTGGTTTGCTGATCGTCGCTCAGTTTTCATACTTTGGAGAGTTCCTGCCCAAGGTGTTTCCATTGCACCTGCGCGGGACTGGCGGTTCTTTTGCGACGAATGTCGGTGGTCGTATGATAGGTACCTCCGCAGCCTTCCTGACCACGAATATTGTTGCTCCAATGGTGCCGGGCAACTCGACCTTCGATAAGGTGGCTTTCGCCGCTGGAATCGTCGGAACCTCTGTTTTTTTGATCGCACTTCTGCTTAGTTTTTTACTGCCGACCCCTCCATCCGGGGATGGTGAAGCCCCCCGCTAACCCGCTTGCTCGAGCACATCCCTGATTCGTTCTCCGTCGTTATTTTTCCCAAAACACACCCAATTATGAGCACAACCACACCCGAAGCAGCGCAGGACCAATTGGACGCGCATCTGCGTGAAATCATCAAATGGCATTTCAGCGATGAAACCGGATCACCTTTTTGGCTCAACTGGGCTGCGAAAGCCGGTTGGGATCCGCGCAAAGAGATCCGAACCACCGCCGATCTTAAGAAATTTCCTCACTTCGAGGACGAGTGGCTCAGAGACCTCCAGCCTGAAGTTTGGGTCCCGAAGGCTTTTGCTGGCCGGCCGTTCAATATATTCGAAACCGGCGGTACGACCGGGATGCCGAAGCAGCGCATCGGATGGGACGACTACAAAGTTGATTACAGCGAGTTCAGTGAAAAAATCAGCGACGAGCATTTCCCCCGTAATCACTACTGGCTGATGATGGGGCCCACTGGTCCGAGACGTCTGCGGCTGGCGATCGAGCATCTCGCCAATGTGCGGGGCTCGGCGTGTTACTTCATTGATTTGGATCCACGGTGGGTGAAGCGTTTGATCTCAAACAAGCACTTTGACCAGGCCAAGGCCTACATGGAGCACGTGGTCGATCAGGCTGCAACAATCCTAAAGCACCGGAAGGTGAGCGGACTCTTCACGACTCCAAAGCTTCTTGAGGCTCTCGCAGAGCGAGTGGATATCTGGGATGCGGGAATCAGGGGTGTTTTCTGCGGGGGAACAACCATGTTGCCGCAGTATGTGCGTTTTATCGTGGAGGAAGTGCTCGAGAACAGGATCGGGTTTTATCCGACGTACGGCAATACGTTGATGGGCCTCGCTGCATCGGTTCCGTTGACACCCGAGGATCAGTATTCGATAACGTATTACGCACCGCAGCCGCGGGCCATCCTCAGGGTGGTTGATCCAAGCGACACGTCGAAGACGGTTGAGTATGACGCGTGGGGCCGAGTGGAATTGACGACTCTCACCAAGGAGTTTTTCATGCCCCGCTTTTTGGAGCGTGACGAGGCTATACGCCGAAGGCCGAGGAATCAGTATTCATGGGACGGAGTCGCCGAGGTTCGGCCGTTCGGTGCAATGGAGAAGAAAATCGTGGAAGGAGTCTACTAATGAACGCGTCAAACCTCACACCTCATTTGCCCGCTCTTCGTCGAGGCAAGCCTTACGAGAGCCTCGAAAAGAACGAGATCGTCGACTACAGCACCGGTGCGGTTGTTGCAACCGTCAGTCAGGTTAATGCGGGAGTGCTCAAAAAAGATCTTAAGAACATCGGTGACGCACGGGCTGCCCTTCGCAAGTTTTCCGTCGCTCAGCTTATCGAGATCTCATCAAAAGCGGGCGAGTTATTTTTGAATGGGACGCTTCCATTGGGTGACAAGGGGCATACTCAGACTGCGGATCAGTATGTGGCCACCCTTGCTGGAACAAGCGGGCTTCCTCACGTGATGGTTCGCAGAAACATGGACAAGATCCACCATGCTCTAACCAACATGCAGACTGTCCTCAACGGTTTGACCCGTGGGCTTCCGTTGGAAGTCATCGATCGCGGGTACGGAGAGCAGAGTGGCGCAGCTGTAAGTTATTATCCTACTACACAGGCGCTGGGGTTGGTGATGCCGAGCAATTCGCCGGCGGTTAACTCTCTCTGGCTTCCAGCTATCGCGCTGAAAACGCCAGTGATCATCAAGCCTGGGCGTGAGGAGCCATGGACGCCGTTCCGTTTGATTCAGGCATTTATCGCCGCCGGAGCTCCAGCTGAGGCCTTCGGGTTTTATCCAACGGATCACGAGGGCGCGGGCGAGGTGATGAGGATCTGTGGAAGGGCTCTCATCTTTGGTGATGCCAACACCGTCGCGCAGTATCGCGATAATGCTAAGTTTTCGGTCCACGGCCCCGGGTTTTCGAAGATACTGATTGGAGAAGATTGCGTGGATAATTGGGAGAAGTACATCGATCTGATGGTTTCCTCGATTTCCGATAACGGTGGCCGCTCATGCATCAATGCGTCCGCTGTCGTTGTGCCACGGCACGGCAGGGAGATCGCAGATGCACTGGCAAAGAGACTTGGTCCGATGCGTCCTCAGCGCCCCGACAGCCCCGATGCGAGACTCTCTGGCTTCGCGAATCCGAAGATGGCGGAGTACGTTGACGTTGCCATCGAGGAGGGACTCAAAACGCCGGGTGCCACTGACATGACAGAGAAATACAGGGGCGGTGCGCGGCGAGAAATTTTTGAGGGAGGCACTTATTTGAGGGCGACGATTGTGCATTGCGAGTCGTTCGATCACCCGCTAGCAAATCGGGAGTTTTTGTGCCCGTACGCCAGTGTGGTTGAAGTTCCAGAGGCTGAGATGCTCGATAAAATCGGATCATCTCTTGTCGTCACCGCGATCACTGAGAGCGATGAGTTTCGTTCGCGCTTGCTGGATTCAGCGTTGATCGAGCGCCTCAATTTAGGGCCGATTTCGACGATGAAAATCTCCTGGGACCAGCCGCACGAGGGGAACATGTTTGAGT
>JBILUQ010000014.1:0-26798 GCA_044370935.1 Chthoniobacteraceae bacterium | reverse complement strand
TGATATCGAAGGCGGAGAATATTCTATTTTTGCTGAGGAGCCCACCTCCCTGGCAGGCAGCCATCTGCTCATCGAATGGCACAAATATAAAACGGAGATTCCTATCCCGACGTTCAAAAATTGGGAAACTGCCCAACCGTTTATCGACACTGAAGCCTACACCACTCACTATTATAGCCCAAAACAGTCTACTTCCTCTGACAAAGCATAAAAGAATCCAAAGCAGGCCTTTTTAAACTGATCTAAGCCAAGTCCTCACTTTGGTCAGAAAGCTGCTCGAATTCGACATTCTTACCAACCGGTAAATCCAGTTGTTAATCCACCGGAATCTCAAAGAGCGCCTCAGGTCTTCAGGTTCAGTGTAGACACTCAGGTGCTCATCCAAAGCCAGCATCTTTGAAGGGAACAACACCCCAATACCTGAAGACGTACGGGCCAAAAGCCGAGCAGTCAACGACGACATTTCCGCACAGGCTTGAAACCCGGGTTCCAGCGCCCAATTGATCACATCGTGGAAAATGTAGACGCATTCCTCCGCGCTAATTCCACGCGCGCCCGAAAAGTCCGCGATCACCTGGGGATTACGATGATCTCCATCGATGAATACGAGATCGAAAGGCGACGTTTGTATTTCGCGAGCCAGATTCAGATCTTCGGGTGACGACCCTTGAACTACTTTGAGATTCAGTCCGCGTGAAGCCGCGAGTTCCCGAGTTAATTTGATTCCGAAATCGCGTGGAATTTCACGCGAAGTGAGATCTGGATCCATGATCCGATGAAGAATCGTGGTCGTTGGAGTACCACAATCAATTGCGACAACACTGGCATCAGGCCACGCAAGCGCCAAAGCAAGAGAACTGAGTCCAAATGAATTTCCTATCACGAGGATCGATTTGGGCACGAGATACTCCGTCAGATTTTCAATAAAGCACACCTCGTCAATAGCAATACTGCCCCCTCCGGTGTTGATCGCTCCCTGCTCATCAAACAGCACACCGAACTGCGCACTATCGAAGCCGTGGACGCATGGGTTCAGTCCGATCCGCAAATGGTAGCCCGCCCCGGCATAGATTGAGACGACTTTCTTGAAGAGTTTCATGAGTTTACCCGAAGGACTGCGTGAATTGAGTAAGCATCAAAGCGAAGAATACGTAAAGCGTATATAATGAGTGGCTTACTTTGCCTTAATAAAGCTATCTTTTAAGGTCGCAGTTCGGTTAAACACAGGGTTCCCCGGCTTACTGTCTTTTGGATCAGTGAAGAAATACCCCACGCGCTCGAACTGGTATGCTTTCGCAGGTTCAGCGTCTTTGACTGATGGCTCAATCTTTGCAGTGACAACCTCGAACGAAGCCGGATTCAAAAAACCGGTGAAATCGCCTTCCTCACCAGCCTCCACTTCAGGCTGCGCCACCGTGAAAAGCCTATCATACAAGCGAACCTCAACATCGACGGCGTGTTCTGCGCTCACCCAGTGTATGGTCCCCTTCACCTTCGGACGCCCCTCCGGCTTAACCCCACGGCGGGTCGCCTCATCGTAAGTACAGCGCAGCTCGACGACTTGCCCCGACTCATCCTTCACAACCTCGGTGCAGATGATGCAGAAAGCGTATTTGAGTCGGACTTCACCGCCGGGACTTAACCTGAAAAATCCTGCGGACGGATTCTCCATAAAGTCATCAGAATCGATGTAGAGCGTTCGACTCAGAGGAACCATTCTTTTGCCGGACGACTCGTCTTCCGGGTTATTCACCAACTCCACGAACTCAACCTTATCTTCCGGATAATTAGTAAGCACGACGCGAATCGGCCGGAGCACTGCATACACGCGCTGCGCAAAACGATTCAAGTCCACGCGCACACAATGCTCAAGCAGTGCTAGGTCGGTTAAGCCCGGGTACTTCGTAAGCCCTATTGTTTCGCAAAATGACCGTATTGCCGCGGGAGTGTAGCCCCTGCGGCGAATGCCGCTGATCGTCGGCATTCGCGGATCATCCCACCCAGAAACCAATCCATCCTTAACCAAGCGCAAAAGCTTGCGCTTGCTCATCACCGTGTAAGTCAAATTCAGGCGCGCGAATTCGCGCTGATACGGCTTCGAAGGAAGTCCATCAACATTCTGAATGAGCCATTCATAAAGCGGACGATGATGCTCAAATTCAAGCGTACAGAGGCTGTGAGTGATTCCCTCCAAAGCATCACTTAGAGGATGTGCAAAGTCGTACATCGGATAGATGCACCACGCATCGCCAGTCCGGTGATGATGTGCATGCAGAATCCGGTAAATCGCAGGATCACGCAGGTTAAGATTAGGCGAGGCCATGTCGATTTTTGCTCTCAACACACATGCCCCCTCCTTGAATTCCCCTTTCCGCATCCGGGAGAACAAATCGAGATTTTCTGCAGCCGACCTTTCTCGATAAGGACTCGGTGTTCCGGGATCCGTTAGGGTGCCCCGACTGGCGCGCATCTGCTCTGGCGTCTGGTCGTCCACGTAAGCCAGTCCCTTCTCGATCAACTGGACCGCGAATCCGTAAAACTTTTCAAAATAGTCGCTCGCGTAGTACAGGTGATCTCCCCAGTCGAATCCCAACCACTTCACGTCCTCCTTGATACTGTCGACGTATTCGACCTCCTCCTTAGTCGGGTTTGTATCGTCAAACCTAAGGTGGCATCGTGCCTTTGGCGCGAACTGCAGGCTCAATCCAAAGTTCAAGCAAATGCTCTTGGCATGACCGATGTGAAGATACCCATTGGGCTCAGGGGGAAAACGGGTGACTACCCACCCATCATTCCGGTTGGCATCCACATCTTCCTTGATCATCTCACGGATAAAATCCAACGGCGCAGGGGCATCAGGAACAACAGACATGTCCTCACATTTCCATGCCAAGTCCCACAGAGTCAAGGAACCTCAGGAACTCAATTAGCGCACCGCGAAGAAAACCCGCTTCAGTGGCGGCACGGCACCCTACTTCGGCTTTTCAACGGTCAACAAACGCTTGAAAACCTTGTCACCGTTTGTGACAAAAAGCGTATTGCAGCCCTCACCTGCAAGGATGCAACTCGTGAGAGGCGCTTCAGGCTGGGGCTTCGCCAACACCCCGCACAGCCTGCCGGTCGGATCAAAGACCTGCACTCCCATTGCTGAAGTGACGTAGTATCGCCCAATGCGATCAACCGCCATTCCATCCCCGCGTGACGCCGCTTGATAAGGTGGTGGCTCGTTAAACTTAAACTCGCCTTTGGGATCAATCGGCAGCCGAAGACTCATGTAAGGGGCCTTGGCTGAAAGCGCACCGTCTGCGCCCACACAGAAAGCCCAAACGAACTCACCCTTGAAATCTGAAACCGCGAGCGTTGAACCATCCGGCGAAAGCGCGATTCCGTTGGGTCCGCCAATCCCCTCATCCACCACTTTCACCTCCCCTGTTTTTGAGTCTATGCGGGTCACTCGCTTTGCACCTGTTTCCGTGATGTAGATAAAACCGTCAATCGAGACCGCGAGATCATTAGGCTGCACGCCAGACGCAACCTCCGCCACTGCCCCGTCCGCAATATTGATTGAAATCACGCGTTTTTTGGCACCCTGACACCCGTACAAGAATCCGTTCGGGCCGAACTTCAATCCACTGACGGATTCGTCCGCCACCTTTACTCTCTTTCCATCAATCCCAACGCGATAAACCGCTGCCGCCTTCATGTCGGAAAAGTAAAAGTTGCCATCCTTGTCCGCACAGGTCGCATCGGCGAACCCGAGCCCATCCGCCACGAGCTCCCACCCACGGCCGGGAACCAGCAGGTTTAACAACGTCAAATCCCCGCGCAGATCCCCCTTGGTCTCGAACACGGGTACATGCACTTCCTTTCTCCAAAGCCACCTCAACGCGTCAGGAAAAACAGAGCTACCATGCTCGCTGTTGTGCCCGAACCCCTCGGCAAAATCAAAGCGCACATCATATCCCATGTACTGAAGCGCCGCGGACATCTGTTTGTTAGCCAGCGGCCAATTCCCAAACGCATTGTCCAAGTCTCCGCTTGAATCGGCCAAGTACACTCGCAGAGGCTTAGGTTCGGTCTTGCGGATGAGCGATGGGTACGCGTTTCCTCCCCGCAAATTCACAAAACTGCCGATGGTTGAAAGCACCTTCCGAAACGAATCCGGCCGCTCCCACGTCGCGGTAAACGCGCAAAGCCCACCGGAGCTTGCGCCGCAAATGGCGCGCATTTCAGGGTCGGCTGAAATCTCGCACTTTTTGCTTACCTCAGGGAATATCTCCTCCAGTAAAAACCGCGCATACCGGTCACCCAGACTGTCATACTCGAGGCTGCGGTTCGAATTCTTCCAAGGTGTCTGGGGCTTTTGCGCCGAAGCATCGTGACCGGGGTTGATGAACACCGCGACCGTCGGCGGCATCTCCCCCCGGGCAATGAGATTATCGAAAACAATCGGTACTCTCCAGCGTCCCTTCACATTCGCATAATCATGCCCATCCTGAAAAACCATTACCGCAGCAGCTTCTCCAGGCTTCAACTGCGCAGGGATGTACAGAGACCAGTCCCGAACCGTACCGGCAAATATTTTGGATTCGAACGCCTCCATCAACTCCAATCTGCCGTGAGGAGTCCCGGGCTGCTCGACCGCATCGGGATGGGGCGTCCACGGAATCGGGTTGGATTGCGACTGCAACACAGATGTGAAACCCAAGCAAAACAGCAAAACACAAAGCGGCTTTTTCATATGATCGATTTGAAAACGACAGAGTCCGTGCGGTGATGAATCAGCGTCCGGCGATTCCATCCCAGAAACGCATCCATTTACTTAGCTGGCCACAAATACTTGATCGCCTCCGGCATCAGCGCTCCAGCCGCCTGCCCGCTGTGCCCTCCCCCAGTCATCACCAAAGTGTGCTCGTAGTCAGCGAACTTGAGAGCGGCAGCAAGATCCTGATTGGATAGCGGCCAATGCCCGAAAAGATTGTTCACATCCTCCTCACCCTCCTGTAGCCACACGCGCACCCCCCTCGGGGCAGCCTTGGATTTTCGGACCAGCGCTGGATACACGAACGCCCCACGAATGTTCGTGAAGCTGCCGATACTTGAAAGCACCCGACCAAACTGATCCGGCCGCTCCCACGCAACAGTGAACGCACAAACTCCCCCGGAGGATGACCCAGCAATGCCGCGATGCGCGGGATCTTTGCTCACATTCAAATCCCTCAAAACCTCTGGCAAAAATTCCTCGATCAGGAAACGCGCATATCGATCCCCGACTGAATCGTATTCAAAAGAACGGTTGCTCCGAGCAGCGCCGCCAGGACGCATGGGAGCGAAACTCCCAGGACTCACAAACACTGCTATCGTCACTGGTAATTCTCCCTTTGCGATCAGATTATCAAGGACCACCGGCACACGAGCTGCCCCATCGGGTCTCACATAGCCGCCACCATCCTGAAACACGATGAGATTCGCAGCACTCTTTGAGTCATACTGCCTCGGTACGTACACCCAGTAATCCCGGGTCGTTCCCTCAAAGATTCTAGTGTTTGTGAAAGCTCCTTTCGTCACCGTGCCCTGCGGGACGCCCGGTTGCACCATACTATCAGTGCCATGCTTCGGAATATCCAAGGCCGGCATCGCTGTTACAAGGCCGAGAGAAATCGTGATCAAACCGACTCCGACGCTAATCCGACGCATAGATCTCATAGGGGGATAAAAGGGGTGCTATGTTTGCCATGACCAGATTAGCCTCCCAGAAGCGAACGCGCACGAAAATTCATGCTCTTGCCACACAAGCGAGTGGAATGAACAAGCCTCACAAATCTACGGAAGAAGGCGTGCCGCAGAATTGTACTCGGGCGTGTCTGGATATTCTGATTTCAGCTCAGCTAACAACTTCCTCGCCTGAACCTCGTCCCCCGCACCGAGCATTCCCCGGATCGCCCCCAGCAAAGCCCCCGGATGGAGCACCCTTTGGGCAGGGACAAACAACTCCACCGAAAGAAAGGATCGAAGAGCCACGCCCCACTTTTTCGACTCCAAGGCCTCCTGCCCGATGCCCAGCCAAGAAATTGCTGCGCCGAGCGACGAAGCCCCAGGTTTTGCCAACGCCGCCCAAGCTAACCCCGCCTTCTCCCGGTCGGAGTAGTTCAAAAATAAAACCTTTGCGGCATTGTCGACATCAATGTCACCTGTGGAAGTCCATTGCCTCTGCAGTGCAGAAACCGCATCCGAACTTCCACCGGCAACCAAGGCAGGAACATGCACTCGCATCAAATCCGCCCACTGACTCCCAGGCAAGTCCGCATGTAACCTCACAGCGGGTACAAGCGGCTCTGTAACTCGTAAAACCCTCAAAGCATAGCCCCGCGCCGCAGCTATCCGCGCTTCTGCAAAACCGTCGAGTTCGGGAAACACAATGTTCTGAATCTGCGCGACACCCACAACGCCCTCGGTCACGCTAGTGTTTGGTGACAGTGTCTTGTAAAAGATGAACTGGCCCTCTCGGCGCATCTCCGTCGCTTTGTGAACTGCCCCGTCCTTCATCACGATCTCCTGCGCAAAGAGAGGGAACACCAGAAGGCTGAACACAAAAACTAAACTGAGACGACAATTCATTTTCTGGCCTCCGCTCCAAGCCGCGTTTTAGCAGCCTCCATCTCGGGAAATGCAGCGAGTTTCTCTTTTGAAATCATTTCCCGTAAGTGAGCCATTCCTTTCTCTGGCTCTCCCAATTTTTCAAAACAGTCTGCAGCGCGCAAATAAGCCTTTGCGACCACTTTAGAGTAGCGTTGATAAGCCACAAATACCCGTTGAAAATACTGCACCGCTCCGCTGATGTCCCCTTTGGCAAAAGCCACATCCCCCAAATAAAAAACTGCTTCGGCCGTGCACTCTCCCCGCCACTCCCTGGTTGAGGCAACCTGTTCGAAAACGGTTTTCGCCTCGTCCAATTTTCCGAGTGCCAAAAGAGCTTTAGCTTTCCCATGCGTGACCTCCCTGAGCTTGGAAGCGGCCCCAGCCTTATCAACGGCCATTTCAAAAAAGCCAATCGCCTCCGCAGCTTTCCCATCCAGCAAGGCAATTTGTCCCAATCCATTGTAGGAGTAATCGAGCAGCTCTGATTTCGGGAATCCTGATGCAAGGGCGCGGTAGAACTTTTCCGCCTCTTTTTGCATACCGCGCTCCAGCAAACGGTCACCGCATTGCGCCAGCAACGCCGCACCCAATTCCTCTGGATTAAACCGCTCACAAATAGCGTCGAACTTAAGTACCGCTTGTTCGGGCTGCCGAAGCAATCTCATCAATTCGGCCTCGGCAAACATGATACGCGCCGAGGAAATCGTGCTGCCGGGAAACTTTTCAGCGTCCAAATACCTCTTAAGCTCAGCAGTCGCGTCGTATGCCCCGAGTGATTCAGTGCTGCCAGAATTGGGCTGCTCCTGGCGCTTCGAACAAAACTGCGCCATCAGTGTAATCAACTGTTCCACCGCATCCCGTCTGCGATCACCGATGAACTTTGAGATTTGTTCTGAGAGGTATTCCTTGGCCTCTGAAAGCTTACCCTCCTTCACCATCGCCTTTGATAACCAGTACATCGCGGAAACAGTCGCGGGGTGCTCAGGCCTAGCTGCCAAAAATTCGCGGAACATTGCGGCGCTCTCTGCCCACCTTCCTAGCCTCTGAAGTTGCTTGTTTGCCTCAAACAAAGCGTAGCTGACTACATCATCATTAGAGGTGTTTTCGACCGCTCTTCGATAAGCCATGACGGCCTCGTCTCGACGCTCCTTCGCAACCAATGCGTCCCCCTTCAATGCCAAAACGTCTCCGAGAAGAGCACTATTCGGGTTCTTCACTGCCCACGCATCACACTTCTGAATAACGTCGTCATGGCGTTTTGCAGCCTGATAACAAGAGGCGACGCGGTATGCCGCATCTGCTGAAAACAAGCCATCGCCGTATTTATCCAGATACGCCTCCAGTGCAGGATGCGCTTTCGCGTAGTCGCCCGAAAAGAAGTGACACAGTGCGATGCGATAAATCACTTCCTCGAGATTTTCCCCCTTGGAGTGCTTTTTGGCATAGCCTGCATAGGCCTCCAGAGCGTCCTGATATTTGCCAAGCGAGAACAAAGCGTTCGCGCTGAAAAACTGCGCAGCCTCGGCATGTGTTCCTACTGGGGCCATCTTTACAAGTTTCGCGAAAACACTAATAGCCGCCGTGAACTCCTCTTTTACTAATAATTGCGTGCCCTGGATAAAGATCGCAGTTTGCAATTGGATCGACTTCGGGAACTCTTTTTCAAACGCCGCAACCGCGTCCAGAGACTCCTGCGCATTTCCAAGTTCAGCATGAAAGATCGCCAAGCTGTAAAGTGCAGTCTCTCTCGATTCGGGCTCCGCACTTTGCCGGAGGTACTCAAACAGCACGACAGCCTCCCAAAGCCTGCCGATTTCTTGAAAACATCGCGCCTGGCGCATCCGGAGTGCACTAACGGTGCTAGTTGCTTTCTCAATGCCATCAAGGGCCTGCTTGCCTTCCTCAAACATCGCCTTCAGCCGGTTGTTAGCGGCAATCAACTCAACAACACGACTCGGTTCGCTTTTCGCTACCGCGATGTTCAAATCCACTTTTTTCGAAATCGCCAGAAGCCTCGATCGGCCCACGGCGAGCAATTCATCGCGCTGTCGAACCAAGGAGTAAGCCCTCAACGCACTGCGGTAGTCCTTAGCTCCAAAAAACGCATCACCAAGCTCGAAGGTCAGGGAGTTGAGCTGAAGCGGATCCTCGATGAGATCAGGCCTGCCGTGGAGACTCGAAAGGATTTTCCACGACCGGTCCAAATTGCCGCGGGCAACCTCAGTGGAAGCAACCATCATCGCAGCACCCGCGAATACTGGGGACTTCAGTCCGGCCTGAAAGACGGGCTCCAACAACGCCAGCGCCTCGTCGGGCCTACCCGCCTCCTTGAGCAGACTCGCACGCATCAAGAGCACCTGCTCACTTTGGGAGCCTCCAGAAACCGATTCAAAGGACGCGGAAGCCCCCTCTTTGTCACCGAGCGCCAGCTGGCATTGGGCGATCGCAAGTTGTGCATCACTGGCCTTCGAGCCGCTGGGATACAGTTTCTTGTAGGCCTCGAACTTCTCCTTCGCCTTCTGATACTCCTTCAGGTTGTAAAATGCGGCGGCGACGGAGAAGTGGACGCTTTCCAGACCAGGGCCCGAGGCTCCAAGCGCGAGCATCTGCTGCAATCCTTCCACTGCCTGCTGAAATTCGCCCTTTGCGAAAGATCCCATCGCCGCAGCATAGAGCTCATTAAGTTTTGCCTCCGAGGGTTGCGGGGCCTGCGCCAACAAACGCCCGCCAGCGAGACACAGCACCCCGGTCACTAAATGCACTATTCGGCGCCAATCACCTTGCCGCCACTGTGGGAGCAGCGCAAAACAATAGAAGGCTGGAGGATTCCGGGGGTGAGCCATGAGCTTCGGGTGCGGAGCCCTCATTTGTAAGCCTCCATCATGCGAAGATCCAGATGGTATTGCACGATTCCCTTCCTTCGATGGCGTTAACTGCTTTGACCAGACCAGTCTTATGGCTAATCTCCCCTGAAGAGATTGATGTTTTTCACAAAACTTACCCAGCCCCTCCCCCCTTCAAAGCATCTATGAACTGGTTTGCGTTCAATCTCGGAGATTTTGCAGTCTCATTCCTTAGCGTGCTTCTCGAAGGAATCCCTTTTCTTCTGCTGGGGTCAATCATCTCAGGCGTGATCGAGGCCTGTGTGTCTCCGCAACGCCTCGCCGCGGCACTCCCGCGAAACCCGACGCTCGCTGTATGCGTCAGCGGATTACTGGGCCTCGTATTTCCAATGTGCGAATGCGGGAGCGTGGTGATTATCCGCAGGTTTTTAAAAAAGGGGCTGCCGCTAGGGAGCGCAGTCACCTATATGCTGGCGGCTCCCATCGTCAGCCCGATCGTAGCGGTAAGTACCCTGGCGGCGTTCCGCGGGCAGTTCTCAGTCGAAATGACCACTCTTCGACTAGGGCTCGGCTTGCTCATCGGCATTCTGGCTGGACTCGTGGTCCAACGGTTCCCGGTGAAATTAATCCTTCGGGACGAAGCCGGTCTTCAGCAGGAGCCCGCCGCTGGGCGGGGCGGGTTAAAAATTGCTTCATCCACGGGCATCGACGAGCCGGTTAGGCAAACGAACAAGCTTCTAACCGCCATCTACACCGCTTCGACGGACTTCCTCGATGTCGCCGTATTCTTCATTATCGGGGCGGCCATCACGAGTATTCTGGGAACTTCAATCGACCGAGCTGCATTGACTCCCATCGCCAGCAACGTCCCTCTCTCAATTTTTGGAATGATGAGCCTAGCTGCTGCATTGGCCCTCTGCAGCACAACAGATGCATTTATCGCGGCGACCAGTTTTGCGATGTTTCCCATGACCGCAAAACTTGCCTTTCTTCTGTTCGGTCCGATGTTTGATCTGAAGCTGTATTGGCTCTATGGACTTCTTTTCAAGAAGCGCGTTGTGATCATCCTCGCCACAAGTTTGTTCGTTGGAATAGGTTTGCTGTGTTGGAGACTCACAGGGATCTTCTTTTAACCTCTTTCCACCCACCCCTCTTCATCTAATCGATAATACGCCAAGGCCATGACCTCGCTGTTTACCCGTTGGATTCCCGCCCTATCACTTGGGGCTTGGAGCGCTATTCTCCTATCAGCGTACCTTTCTGGACGCGCCTCAAAGTTTCTACACCCCGCCTTCCGCCCGGGCGTTCTGGCCGCGGGCGTAATCCTCGCAGTTCTCGCGATTTTGATCGCATCGAGGGAGACGCCACCCGGATGTTGTGCTGATGCCTCGTGCACACATCCATTGTCACGATCCCGCTTCGGCCGTTGGATGATGTTCGGCATTCTGGTGATGCCAGCGAGCTTCGCCGCCTGGCTTTCTCCGGATACTTTCAGCAAGCAAGCCTTCGAGCAGAGGGGTATCACGATGGATGCCGCAGGATTAGGAGATCGTCGCACGGCAACACCCCAGCAATCCCCGCCCCAGAGTGATCTTGATGCGGCCAAAACCGCATCCTCCCCACTTGAAACCGCTACTGCCACGCCCGCGCCCCAAACGCCCCAGCCTGCCACTCCCTCGGAAACGACCGATGCACCGGACGCCGTACCGGACTACTTACAACGAACTAAGGAAGGCTATATCATCACCGAGGTGCTTGACCTCCTCTATTCCGTCCAAGACTCACAGCTCAGAAAGGACTTTGAGGGAAGAACGATTCAGCTTATCGCACAGATAATGCCGGACAAAACTTCAGAGAATCAAACAAGCCGATTCAAAGCAGTGAGAATGTTCATGAGTTGCTGCGCGGCAGACGCCCGTCCCGTGGCCACCCTAGTCGAGGCCAAGACGCTGCCGGACTTCGCTGAAATGACATGGGTAAAAGTAATTGGGACCGCGACATTTCCTGTCGAAAAAGGAAAGCGCACCGCCGTGATTCAAGCAATCTCCGTGGAGGAAACCAAACCTCCGGAAGAGGCCATGCTCTTTTAAAAGCGATACCAAAATCAAACTCATGCTCCCAGAAATCGAACGCCTCCTAATCCTCCAAGACCGAGACCGCAGGGCTCGGACTTTAAAAGCCGAGCTCAAGACCATTCCAGCGGACCGGATGGCTCTTGAAACAAAGATGGCCACCCTCAAAGGTCAGGCAAATGACGCCAGACAAAGACAAAGGGCAGCGGAGGTCGAACAGGCAAGACTCGAGACAGAGATACGATCCAAACGCGAACAGATTGCAAAGTACGAGACCCAGAAACTGCAAACCCGCAAGAACGAGGAGTACCAGGCACTCAACCACGGCATTGACCACGTAAAGCGTGAAATCTCGAGTATTGAGGATCGGCAAATAGAACTTATGGAGACGCTAGAAGCGTTGAAGCCTGAAGTTGCCGAATCAGACAAGGCTGCAGCAGAGGCAGAGGTTCAGGTAAAAAAACAGATCGCAGATCTGGAATCCAAAAACACAAATCTTCTAGGTCAAATCGCCGAACTGGATTCATTGCGGCCGACTTACACCGACGGTTTGGACGAAGACCTTTTGACCACCTATGGCAGTCTCTTCCTGACCAAAGGCGAAGCGGTTGTTGGGCTCCGGAACGAGGTATGTTCCGGTTGCCATATGAAAGTTACCGTTTCAACGTCCGCGAGAGTTAAAGCGCAGAAGTCCATTGTTCACTGCGAACAGTGCAACCGAGTCCTCTTTCACGAAGTGCACTAAATTGCAGACCCCCAATCAAACAACGCGATCACAAACCGCACTGCCAAAAAGGTCTTAGTAATCCGCGGAGCTCGGCTCCGGGACGCTTTCGAGCAGTTTGTTGACGATCTTATCGGTGTTCATGCCTTCACTGTCGGCAGTGAAGTTCGTGAATATACGGTGGCGCAACACAGGGCGCGCGACCGAGCGGACATCGTCCGTAGTAACCAATAATCGCCCCGCGATCACAGCTCGCGCCTTGGCGGCAACGATGATATTTTGTGCCGCCCGCGGTCCTGAACCACAGCTTATCCAGCGACTGATAAACTCGGGTGCCCGTTTATCACCCGGACGTGTGGCGCGAACCAAACGAACCGCATACTTCAAAACATGGTCACTAACCGGGAGGCTTCTAACCGTCTTCTGTAATTCGAGAATCTGCTCCGCCTGCATGACTTTCGAAAGGATCGGTTTGATCATGCTGGTAGTGAACTTCGCGATCAACTCCTCCTCCTCCTCCGAGGGGTAGTCCACGAAGATTGAGAACATGAAACGATCCAGCTGCGCCTCGGGCAGCGGGTAAGTGCCTTCCTGCTCCAGTGGATTCTGTGTCGCGAGAACAAAAAATGGTGCGTCCAGGTCAAAAGTCTTACCCGATGCAGTCACTCGATACTCCTGCATCGCCTCAAGCAACGCAGCCTGAGTCTTCGGCGGAGTTCGATTGATTTCGTCCGCTAGCAAAATCTGAGTGAAGATAGGCCCCTTGATGAAACGATACTCCTTCTTTCCGGTCTCCTCATCGACTTCTAGAATGTCGGTGCCAGTGATATCGGAGGGCATCAAGTCAGGGGTGAACTGAATTCGCTTGAACTCGAGATCCAGCACTTCCGAGATCGTTCGAACAAGGGTGGTCTTGGCCAGACCCGGCATCCCAATCAGCAAAACATGCCCGCGCGAAATGATCGCCGTGAGCATGTCCATGATGATCTCGACCTGACCAACAATCGCCTTACCGATCTCGTCGCGAATCAACGACGTGAGTTGACTCATGCGCGCAACCATCTCCTGAACCTCTGCCGTCTGCAACTCTGGCGGCAACTCGGCGCTTGGCATGGATTTGGGCGACGGAGGGCTGGGCTCGCTCTTCAACGGCGCAGGCTCGGGAATTGGACCCGAGGAAGTCGATGGAGCGATCGGAGTGCACTCCGAGTCAGCGCCTGTAGGACTCACCTGTGTTTTTACGGGGGATGGAGGCCGGGCTAAAGGTGGCGCAATACCCTTTGGTTTTTTTATCGTCTCCTGTGACGCCGTTTCTTCTAAGTCGGCAGAGGATCCACGCACCGGCGGTGGAGTCGGAGGAGAGGGTAATGGCTGCGACGCTGCCCCCTCAAACGACGGCTCAAACAGAAAAATTTCAGTTCCAATCCCGATCACATCGCCCTCAGCGAGACGGTGAGGCTCCTGAATGAGCTGCGAGTTCACCTCGGTACCGTTACTGCTCTGCAAGTCCTCGACCCACCAGGCACCGTCGATCGCGAAAAACCTGGCATGGCGGCGCGAAGCGCCCGATTGGACGGGAAGCACCAAGTCGCAGGATTCGTCGCGCCCGACAAAAATCTCGCTCCTTGAAAAGGTTGAAAAATCAGTAATTGGCGTCGTGTTTGCCGTATTGCGTAGCTGTGACATAAGGGGTGAATCTGTAAGGGGGATATGCGAAAAAAAAAATCAGTGACTTGCTTGAAAACCTTTAAACACACACGAGTATATCACCGAGATAGTGAGGCAGCTTCCGCTGCGAGTTCATGTTTAGGATAACGGGCAGCGATAAAGCTCCAAATCTTAAGAGCCGCATCCCTCTGTCCCAAATCAGCCAAGGCACATGCTCTGTAGAAATCCGCCGGGATCTGAAATGGGCTGTCAGGATTGAGTGCCTTAAAGGAGTCGATCTCGAGTAGAGCCTCGCTCGCACGACCAAACATCAGCAACACCTGCGCCCTTAACAACAAGAAGTCACTCTGCAGCTTTGCCAGCGGATGTTCCTTTTCCCATTGGGTGAGCTGAATTTCCGCGTCAGCACGCAATCCTCTCGAAATTAAACTCGAAACCGTAGCAGCGTAAGCCCTGTCCTGAGCAGCAAATTTTCGACCAGAGCTCTCGTCTGCCACATTTTTTTGTATGATACGGTAGGCTTCCTCTGCCTCCTTCAGTTTTCCCTGCACGCGCAACAAGTCACCGATCCGAGTCCTTATGAGTTGCACGACTTCGGGGAACGACTCAAATTTCGGGATCGCCTTTTTGGCAAAGGAAAGCGCTGAGTCGTCGCGCATCACAAATGTGCGGGTGTCCATTTCGAACATGACAAGCTCACTCAAATATTTTTCAACCGCGGCAGCACCCACTTTTCCAGCTTCATCCAGAGCGGCCTTGGCATCGACTCTAGCCAAACCACGCAACCAACCGAGCAGGGCACCAATATAAAGGCCATCATCTGGGTCAGGATTTTTGGTCACCCACGCCTTCGCGATCGGCAGCAATTCGGCATCGTCTCCAAACTGTTTCGCAAATTTGTAGTAGTCGGTGAGCTGTTCGATCTCCATGTCACTCATTTCCTCGCGTCCCATTTTCTCGAGGTAACGGTGCACATCCGCCCTCGACCTGACCGAGGCGGGAGTCGCAAAGCCATACGTGGCTATCGGAAGCCTGAGTTTGAGCGATCCCTTTTCCGAACTCAGCTCGAGATCCGCATAAAGGGGAGCCATTCCAGAAAAAACATGTCCGAAAGACGCTCCCTGCCTCTTGGCCCCATCACTGAGAATCCAAGAAGCGCCCCACCCATCCGGCATATCCTCGAGCGACACCTGACTATCGAAAAGCACAGACGCCTCCCAACCGAGATAATCCTGATGCTTGACCGACAATCGCGGAAGCTTACCAAGCTTGACGTGTTCAAGTAAAACCAGCTCGGTCCTGCCGGATCGCGTCCAGTCGTTTCCCTCAAAAAGTATCATTTTCGCCTCATCCTCGATAAACCCGAACCGCGCAGATCCACCTGCCTGCTCACCCTTCGCAAGAAGATAATCCACCATGACTCCCTCAGCAGGAATATTGACCGTGGCTTTCACCAACTCATCGCTTGGTGACTTTGCGGGATCGGTGGCGCGAAGCTTCGTTTGCGGCGGATGCTCGCCCGGAGCCGCCAACTCAAGCTTGCCCCCAATCCAAACAAACGATGCACCCGAAGATACCGTAGCAAGCGGCTTACTAATTGCGCCGGGCTTCAACCACCCACGGTACCGAGCAAGATAATTCTTCTGTTCGCCAAAAGGATTTCCATCGAACCCAATGTGGGTGGTAAATGCAGCACCATCTGTTGCCAGTGAAATCTTCCAGGCATCGTCCAAACCGTCGGGCGACTCGAGCGACATATCGGCAATCAGACGTCTGACTTCCACAAAGAGGCCATGTTTGGGCTCCCAGGTGGGAGACTTTAAAGCCTTCGTTCCACCAAAGTACAACTTGTACTCAGCACCCTCTTTGAGTCCCTTCGCGATCAGGAAAAAATTCTGTCGTTGCGCGCGGAACAACTTGGCTATCGGCACCGGCGTGTTGCTCGAATCGAGCAGCGCAACATCCGCTAATTCAGGAAGGGTCGCTCCGAGTTCCAGCATTTCGATCACCCACCCGGCATCGGGTTCTGAAGGTCCGTTTTTTGCGATAACCGTTGCACGATACACTGAATCAGCAAGCACCCATGAAGGATCCGCGTTGGACTTGAGCGGAGCAGGCTTTGCAGCCGGAGGCGGCGCGGATTTCAAGGGCGAAACCGCGACAAGCAGAACCGTTGAAATGAATGTAAATCTTGAGAAAATCGCGTTCATTTGCCTTCACTTAGTGAGCGGAAGTATTCCACAACCATGCTCTTGTACGCGGCGGGAGCCTCGCCTTCAACTCCGCCCATGGTCCGCCTTTGATCGGGCCTCAACGCCCCCCCAAGGGCGCCTTGGGTCATCCCACTCCTCGCGCCCCCGGTTTGAAAGCCGCGCAACTCTTGCATCACTCGCTCATGTCCAGCAACAGCATCGGCCACCCTGCCTTCCTTCAACGCCTGCCCCACTCTCTCCATTTCAACTCTGGCCACCCGCAACCCGCCAGCGTCAATATGGAGCGCCCGCGCTAGCATCAATAAGCCCTGCAGCTTATCCACAACCACCAACGTCGCAAAAACTGTTTTTTCGTGAACCTGAGCCGAGGAATCTGCGATGAGCTTCTGTTCAACCGGGGCGCTGGCGACACTATCAGCATTGGATTCATCGCCATCCTTAGACTGTTTTTTTTCCACTTGTGGTTGAGGTTTGGGAATCGACTCACCGACAGTCTGCGCCTCCCCTGCCAAGATCTCGATTCGCTCCGCAAACGTGTCGTGCAGTTTCAACCGGGGCCCGCGCGCGTTTTCCGTCTGTGATAGCTGCTCTGCCGGATCTTGGCTTGCCTGCTCCACAAAACGAAACGCCTGCTCAGATGCAGAACTCACCCATTTGATGAGTTCCGTCGAAATCTCAGCGGTTTTTTTTAACCCATCCAACACTGCCTTCCCCCTTTCGACACAAGTGTCGCTGAGTTTTGGAGGATTCATCCGAAGCCCGGGCGCACTATTAAGCGCATCCATCTCGAACTCGCTGAGAACATGGAGCGACGTCTCGAAAATTCGCTCCGACTCGCTATGCTCAGGGTAGGCAAGAGCGTCTCCAACAGTCTGAGCCACGGCTTCGGAGAGTAACGCCCTAGTACGTCCAACCTCGGAGATCAACGAAAAGTCACTGGCAGTCAGAGCCTCTTTTTGAACCAGAGGATCCAGCTTAGCAGAAGCGTCCAGCTGTACCTTTTCCAATAAACGAAACTTTCCGACTGTTTCCAAGAGTGGCCCTTGCAGTCCATTCAACTGATCTTTGGCAGCATTCAACTGCCAATCCGCAATCACATTCACAACTTTTGCAACATCTGAAACAAGGGCTTCCTCCGCACTCAACACCGAAGTCATCTCGGACCTCTGAATCATCTGAGCACACGAATGCATCTGATCGACCGAGTTTTGTTGCTTTAAAAGCCCAGAAACCTGCTTGAGGCATTTTTGCAGCTCCACGTCGCCAAAGTTCCCACTTGCCACCAATGTATCAAGTTTCACCAAAAGAGCCTCGCACCTGTCTGCAAGCGCCTTCTGCCTACCAAAAAGGCCAGTTGCGACTGCCTCACCCTTGGATTTCAAATCGAGATATAAATCTCTCTGCCGGCGCGCAAGCTCCACGATTTCTGCCAAAAGTCTTATAACTCCAAAATACCTGCTCTCTCGGGCCGCGAGGGACGAAAACCCGTCCACCTGTGCAAGGATCGAAGTTTGCACAACTGCAGCTTTGGCCAAAACACCCACACGCACATCCCCGAAAACACTAGATGCATCGCGAAGCAAAAGAATCGCATCCTTAACCTCCCGATGAAGGAATCTCGCCATGGCATCGGTAAACAATCCTCCCGCATCGCCCGCAAACTCAGAAAGCTCGATAGCTGCTCCCTCAATCTTCATTTGCCGCTCAAGCAGTGGTTCTATAACGGCCTGATCCCCTGCCACGAAAGCCTCTCTGGTGGCTGCGAGATTTTTCAACTGTAGGGCTGTTAATGCCCGCAATCCCGACCCAACCTTTTCATCACCCAGCCTCTTTTGGTTTAAAGCATCTTCAGCCCCCGTTAGCCTCACAACGATCGGCTCGGACATCCCAACCCCTGGGCCGCTCGCTGAATTTTCATCCCGCGCGATCACTCGATAGATAGCTTTCGTTTGACCCTCCAAAGGTTTCACCACCACAGTAACACTCTCACCAAACCTTCTGGCTCCTTTCAACTTCGGCCACTCAGCAACCAAAACCGCGTCAGCCTTCTCATCAGAGCTCTGATAGAGACCCACGAGATCGAGTCCGAGCGCATCCTCCGCTAGAAAGCGAATGGTTAGTTCCTCCCCGATATTTGCAGCGGTCTCGCGCCCTTCGACTGGATCAGCGATGGACACAACTGGAGGTTCATCCGCAACAACGGTGAGCGGAATCGAAGCGAACCCCTGCGCGTCTATTTCATCCCGATACGTTAGCCGAATCGTATGCGCAGAGTCGGTGGGCACGTTTACTATCCAATCCATTCCAGGATCGGTGGTTTGCGCACCATTACGAAGCTGATTGTCAGCCGCGGAATTTTTAAGCCCGACTACGAGCTCCTCGTTGGATTCAGTGACAGCTTTCAACTCGTTAACACGGTTGTTAAACCTCAGCGTCAAGCGAACAGTGGACCCTGAAAGTACATTTTGAAGAATCCCAACATTCTCAAATACCTCAGTCTTGGACCCGAGGTATTCTGGGGAAATGATCTCCGCAATCCGCTCACGGATGACTGTACGTGGCCTCACAGAGATTCTGTATATCTCCGAAACAGCGTCCCCAGCTTGAATTTCATATTCAAGGGGCTGTTTCACGTCGTTCCAGTCAACAGTGAACACCGGTTGCCCAGCCTCATGCTCCATCAACGCACGCTCCCACGCACCGCCAACATCGCGAAATCGGACCCACGCACTAGCGGGAAGCGAGCGCGCTAAAACCACGCGCAGCTGCACAGACGCGCCGTGTGCGATCACCTGGTTTCCGGGCACGACGGTCTCGATCACAGTTCGGGTGATTGGCCGAATCGGCCTTGCGGGCATGAGAATCCGAAGCGTCGAGTTTACAAATGTTGAAGGGGCAACAATAGCCCACATAAAAAGCAGTGCGAGAACTCCGCCAAACCCAATCCCAAGCTTGCGCAAACGGTGCCAATCAAAAACGAGTTCCCAGCGGATGAGCGGAAAAGGATCAATCATCTCTTCGTAAATTGCCGCACGGAGTGGAGAGTCTTCCGGCAACGTGCCCTCAAATTGCACAGCACTGATCAGAACATTTCCGCATCCGCCGGAAGACTCTTCGATCCGCCGGGCGACGCTCGCAAGGCTGATAACCGGCCGCCAAGCGCGCCACGCTTGCCACACCCCACCAGCGAGGGTGATCCCCAACAAACCTGCCGCCACCCACCGACCGGTGGAAGTGAGATGAATCCACTGATCGACCGCAAGAAAAACAATAAAAAGTACGCTCGCATAAATCGCTCCCAGCAGGACCAGTCTAGTAGCCCGCGAGAGACGCCATTTCTTGGCGGCCTCTTCTAATCTTCGCCTAACGCTATGTGGATTTAAGGGCATTCCTGTTTATTCAAAAAACCATGAGCAATGAAACATCATGGCAAATTCCAGCGCTTTCGCATAACCCAGTCCGCCGAGAGTGACACCAGAAGAGTTAGAAGCAAAACAGGGTGGTTCCAAAGATCAAGCAGCCTCAACCGGGACACCTGCTGCTCCTTACCTGCGATGAGATCACCCCACCCATCCGCTTGATCGATAACGAAGAATTTCCCGCCGGTTTGCTCAGCCACCTTGCCGAGAAAGACGCGGTCGATGGGTTTACCAGCCTTCTCAGGCAAAGGCTCGCTGACCGAAAAGCGACTTTCGCCCTCCAGCTTATCTTTTCCGGATCCCCAGCTACACTGCGCCGCGAATATCCCAGGGACATTCGGCTCTACTTTTGCGACGTAGCCTGAAACTGACTTTCCCGAGGAAGCCGTAAAATTACCCGGCTTCATTGTATAATCGAACTCCTTGCCATCCGGAGTCTTGACTTTCAAAGGCAGTGTCGACGGCATTTTTCCACCAGCTGAACCCGGATCAAAAACAGCTCTCACTTCCGGCCGTTCCCCCATTAAATACGAGGAGCGCTCCGTGAAAACTTCGAGCTTAGCGGATCCGATCTTCTCGTCAGCTTTGGGAATCACCCACTCAATCAACTGCCCCCAAAAAACGTCGTAATAGGACTTGCCTGGAGTACCCGTGAGCACACCCATCCGCCAGCGCCATAACGAGTCACTCATGAATGCCACAACACGGCCACCACCAAACCGCGCGCTCAACAACAACGGAACTCGTTGGCCAGACATTTCAACCTCCATCAGAACCTCTGCGCCGGGAGCGAGCGAAGGAGCGACGTTGGCGCTCAAAACCGCTGGAAATTGCTTAACTTCGTTAAACAGAGCCCCAAGGACCGGGTGCCGGAGCCCAGCATCGGTCATCCGCGAGGGAAAACGGCCCTCACGATAATCCGTTGGAAGCACGACGGGGCAAATTTCCGCGAGCGGCGTGTCTGCGATTTTTTTTGACCCCAAACCATTCATTCCCCCGAGTAGGATCAGACTACCACCGCGATTAACATACTCCTTCAAGACACCGGACTGCTCCTGATTGAGCGACTCGGGCGGCAGATCGCCCAGGATTACAAGCGCATAGGGAGCCAACCCCGCCTGAGTAAGTTCCAACTTCTGTCCGGTGCCGCCGCCAATTGAAACCAACTTTCCTTCTCCTGTTCGAACAAAGGTTTGAAGCTGCAAGTTCCTATCGCCCACAACGGCCCGTCGCAGAAACTTAAACTCAAAGTTAAACCCGTTTTGCACGTAGAGAATGCGCTTTCCAGGAGCCACCACTTCGACCAAGAACTGGCGCTTTTTGGACTCCTCATCGGCAGCAGAGTCCTGAACTCTAATCTCAAACGGAATCATCCCCGGCTCAGATGTCGAAAGAGGAAACACCAAGGGTCTAGTCTGTTCATCTTCGTTGAATGTCACTGTGCTTTCGGTCTCCTTTTGTCCGCTGCGCCACAGCTCAACCGACACGGTTTTTCCTGACATGCCGTTTGCGACAAGCGAGGCACGCACCTCCGCATCCCAACCCGCAACTACCCTGCCTGGCGCGTCGACTGAGGTGAGAGAAACTTTCCGTGCTTTCTCTGGCAGTACAAATTCCTTTTCGAGCTCGAATGTGTGTATTGGCGTACCGGCCTGAAGATTCATCGAAGCGCTAAGTCCGGAAGAATCCAACCCGTCGGTCAGCAATAGAACTGCGGCTAACGACTGGCCGATAAACCGGTCTCTGATTTGCTGAACGGCTGAAATAACATTCGAGCTGGAGCCCGAGAAGCCGACCTCACTCTCGCCATCTGGCAATTCAGCGAGTCGAGAGTCAAACCGGAAAAATCTAACATCGAATCTCTGCCGCGCACTCTCAAGCGTCTTTGAGCCCAACCATTTATTGACCCGCTCGGCTCGGGTAGGTTGCTGGGGATCAACCCGGTCCTTCATGCTCTCGCTGTCATCAAGCAGCACCGCGAGCTGCGGCTTGATCACCGTAACCTCATCAACCTTCCGCTGAGGTTGAATCAAGACGACAAACAGCAACAGTGCTGCACCGAAACGCGTCGCCCCTAACCACAGCCTCCGGTTGGGCAATTTAAATCCATTTCTTGTGCTCCAGATAACCGCCGCGAGCATCAGCGCCCAAAGAATGCATGCCCCGGACCAACTAAACACAGGTGAAAGTAGAAAGTCGCTCATGGCTGCACTCCCTCACCTTGACCTGCCCCGGCGACGGCAGATTGCCCCGCCTGTCGCTGGCCGAATCGCCTGCGATTCAGTCTGCCTGTCATAATCTGCCCTTCTTCGCCCTCGGCCCTCCGTAATGCGAGCGCATTGGAATAAATTGTCTCGATGATAAAAACAAAAACTGCGAGCACCAGAACCAGCGGCCACAATGGCGATGCACCGCGACTCGTCGCGAGCCACTGAACCAACTCCTCACTCCCATTGAGATCCTCGTGGGTGATTCGGCTCAAGAGCTGCTCGGGATCATTGAGCCGTAAATCCCCCTCAGTTCCGTCAACATTTACTGCAAATCGATGCAGCACCTCATCGTGCTGATTTTTCACATCATAAATCCCAGATTGAGGCGCCTGCTCCAAAAGCGGCGAGCCAATTGCCGCAACCGTTGTTTCAGACGATGGTGCCTTCACAATAAATGGAGTGTCACGCGGAAGGCTACGAGGAACGGCTACAGCCTCGCCCACTAGCACAGCCTTGTCACTGCCGGTCCGCACGTTGGCAAGCCGTCCAATCTCCTGAAGAAGCGGAAGGAATACTGGGGACACTGGAAAATTACCCCAAGCAAGATCCGCAGATGCATTCACTATGATTACCCTGCCCTGCCCCGCACTGCCCAAAAGGAGAAAGGGAATATCATCTCCGATGCTAACCAACCCTCGGGCGCCCTTTCGCTGCTCGAGTTTGAATGCTTTCCTCTGACCAAGCGCTGGAAAAGGCGTTTTTGAATCCCACGACACGAAGAGCGGATGTTGTGGTTCCAGGAGCTTTGACTGTATCCGACCAGCGGGGAAGATAATTTGCTCACCGAGCTTCGCAGGCATCCATTCCACTCGTTCCCACGCCTGAGCGCTCATCGATTCAGCAGCAAAAACCGCGACTGTGCCACCTGCCTCCAAATACTTGGCGAGGCGAACCGCTGACCGGTCAGACAAGGCGGAAACGCCCAGGACAAACACCGCGGAGTAAGGATCAACGTTCAAGTCATCGAGCTCGCCTGGAGTAACCGTTTTCACCGTTGCACCAGTGGTGCCGGCGGCAAAAGCCTTTCGCAGAAAGAAACCGGGCCGCACCTTCTCAGGCCCCTCACCAGCTTCCACACACAGCACCTTCGCGGGCTGCGCCATCGACAGCGCAAAATACCGTTTGTCATCCACCGTGATCCGATCGCCGGACAGACTAACCACACCAGTCAAAGCCGGCCCTGCAGCGCCGCTCGGGACCTGAAATTCGAATGGAATGGATACACTTTGCCCAGCCTCAGCCTCGACTGCGCGGTCCGCCAACACTTCATCACCTACACGCAACTCCAAGAGTTGCTCAACTCGAGCTTCCGAGAAATTCGAGACAGACGCCATGCCCCTCACCACACTGCCCGGGGAAACGAACATAGAGCTAAACTCCACCCCAAGCAGCGCTACATTCGCGCCCTGTGTTGCATCCGTGTGAGCCACGATCAATTCGATCCCGGAGTTTTTCCAGTCCGCAGTGATAACAGATTCGGGATCAAACCTCCAACTGCGCGGCTGACTATCAGTGAAGACGAAGACCTGACGTTTTCCATTATCACGCCTGGAAACGGCCTGAAGAGCAGCCTGCATTGCTGCGGCAAAACTGGAGGCACCCTCTGTAATCTGCACGGAATCGAGAGCCTTCCGTGCGACCTCTATCTCCACTGTCGGCTCGGGGATGAAGCCGCGAGCCCGATCAGTTGCGCCAATGATCGCAACTGAATCTCCCGGCTTGCACTGATCGAGCACGGCGCCCGCCATTTCCTTGGCTACATCGAGTCTGGTTTTGTCACCGACGCGGTAGGACATCGAATACGACTGGTCGATGACAAGGGCAATCACTCGAGGCACCTGCCCACCAGCAAATTTGGCGGCAAGACCAGAGAGCACGGGGCGAGCCGCAGCCAACGCAACGAGCCCTAGCACCGCACAGCGCAAAGCCAACAAAAGCAAATTTTCAACTCGGGCACTTCGAACTGTCTTGGCAGAAACTTTTTTCAAAAAGCGCAGCGTACTGAAAGGGATGTCCACCACTCGTCTTTTCTGAAGCAGATGAATGAGAATGGGCACGACCATCGCGAAGAGGCCGACCAGCATTTTGGAAGAAAGAAAACTCATCGCTTCACCCCCGAGGTTTCTGGAAAAGCGCCCGTCATAAAGCCATTTTTCTGCGGTCCAGCAGATACTGCTGGATGAAGCTATCAAATGCCTCCGCAGTAGAGGCAAGCCGGTAGTCCACATTCATCACTCCACAACGCTCCCGGATTCCATCGACAAACCCTTGCATCTCCGCCTTGTAAGCGGCGCGAGCATGGGAAGGGTCCAACTCGAGTTTTTCACCTGTCTCCATATCAACAAACTGGGCAAGCGAACTTAAGGAAAGGTCCAACTCGACCGGATCCACGATTTGCAAAAGCACCACGTCGTTCATGCGCTTTCGAAAATGAGCAATGGCGCTAAAAATCCCCTCCGGGTCATCAAAGCAATCACTCATGATGATGATCAATCCCCTTCGGGAGAGCTGTTCAGCCATTGAGTGCAAAGCCAATCCAGTGTCAGTGCCGTTCTGTGCAGAATTCGCCGCCAACCTGTCCAAGATCAGTCGAAGATGACTTGCTCCGTTCTTGCATGGGAGGCGGTCCCTCACCTGTTTGTCATAAATAGTCAGCCCGACTGAATCCTGCTGCTTGGTGACAAGATAGGCCAGCGATGCCGCCAGACGCGCTGCGTATTCATACTTGCTAAAGCGTCCGCTGTATTGGAACCCCATGGAGGCTGACGCATCGATAAGAAGGTGCACGCGCAGGCTCGTTTCCTCCTCGAACTGCCGGATATAGTACTTCTCGGTCCGGGCAAACACCTTCCAATCCAGGTGCCTGAGATTGTCACCTTTGACGTACTCCCGGCGGTCTGCAAACTCGACGCTCTGACCTTTGAGCGGGCTCTTGTGCCCGCCGGACTGGGATCCCTCCGAGACGTAACGGGAACGCAAAGCAAGGCTCTCGAGTTTGCGCATTGATTCGGCAGTTAAAAACTCAGAGATGCTCGCCATAGATCATTTGAAAGTCACGGGAACGAATCCTTCGGTGCTCGAGAGAAGCGCACCTTCGCGCGACAACCACAACACCCAGTACGCTCCAAAGCGTTCACCTACTTGCTTGAAAGCACGAGAGGGCTGGGGGTTCTTGAAATCGATTTGAAGCGAAATCACCGTTGCGATTGCCGAATAGGCGAGCGTCGCACCCTGCGGAGGCTGCGGCAGCTCTCGAACTGAATCCTCCATGGATAGCAGTTTTGGATATCGCTGCGGCCCAATTACATACCGCTGCCCCAGCAACTGCGGAGACTTCGAGGGTGCAGCCAAAGCGTACGCCCAGGCATCGCCCCAAGGATCTCTCTTAACTGCTTCGGGCAGCTGATTCATCGCTGCTTCCACCGATTCTGGAAAGCACCCCTTCCTGCGGTAAACCGCCCTCAAGACCGAATCCAAATCAACAATCCGAGCCCGCGCCTCCCATGCGAGAGCAAGCTCCCTGAGCGCTGCAGAAGTTCCTTTTTCAGCTTTCGAATCAATAAAGCGAGATAGCTGCGGACGCCAGTCTTCCCTTTTTTCGCCTGAGCGTATTTTGAAAAGAACCCGCTCAAAATCCAATGCCGGAGCAATCTCTAGGGGCATGCCCGAGACATCCGCTGGTGGTCCATTCTTTGAATTAAATGCAGAAAAAAATGATGGAGCCGACTCTGCAACAGAAGGACAAACCGCGGCCACAAACACCGCCAGCATGAGCGATCGGGAGGCAAACATGTCTAGTGCGTAAGAGAGTAAAAAAGAACATTCACTCCGAGTGCAGTCGCATCTTGAGGCTCGTAACCGATTGCGAACGGGGCGTCTGCTTTTTCCCATCCAGCGCTCCAATCAAAAGGCGTGTAGATAACGCCGAGCGTTCCGTTGACCTCCACGCCGTAGAGTTCCGGATTTTGTTGGACTCGGTTTCCGCGTGCCTGAGCTAGGGTCGGGCGCGCCCGCACTGTTTGAATGACTCGTGGCAGCCGAAAGATGTCATGCCCCTGCGGGATCGCCATCAGAGGCTTTTGAGGTAAAATCTTGCTCATCTCTTGTCGGAACGCCTTGTCAAAGCTGATTCTGCCTTCAGCCGCTTCCACGAAGAGAATACCGCCATTGCTCAAATACCGGCGCACATTGAGGCGCTCCTCGTCGGAGAGAACAAATTCAGAAGTGCCTGAAAGATATAGGAAAGGCAGCTCGAAAATCTCCGCATCTTTTAGCGAAACATCGCGGATTACAAAACTCACCTTGGTGCCTGTTTCAGCGGAAAGCTGGTTCAGCAACATGGGCATTCCAGATGACCGGCCGCGCCATGCGCCATTGTAACGGACCTGGCCAACGCGGAATTTGCCAACAGACTGCACCTCCGCGTCTGAAAGCGAAACACTCTTGCCGACAGACTTACCTGCTTCCCGCAATGCGGTGACGTAAGCCACGATGTTTGTCCCAAGCTTTCTGGCATCCTCGTTCTGATACCCCCAGCTTTCATGGGCATTGGCCTCCCATCCTAATGCAAAGTCCCAGCGAGAGAGAATAATCGCGGTGCGATTGTCGACGTCGACGCCCTCCAGAAAAGGAAACGGATCCGTAATCAGGCCGTCCTTCTTCATACGATCGCGGTACGCCACTTTCTCGATTCGATGGTAGCTTCGGAAAACCGGATGATCCAGCCGAAGTCGATAAAGCGGGCGATCGGGGAAAATTTGGCCGATTGCAATTTTCGCTGATTCGTATGAATCAGGATGTCCCACTAGAGAGTTGAAAACAATGGTTCCACCTCTTTGCACGTATTCACGGAGACGCGCAATTTCCTGGTCTGTCAGAGTAAATTTTTTATAGCCCGACCTATAAAGCACCGGATTATCAGACGGCTTCGAACTGATTGTAGAAAACGTC
>JBILUQ010000193.1:0-7669 GCA_044370935.1 Chthoniobacteraceae bacterium | reverse complement strand
GCTCACGCAACAAGGGTCCGCGATGGCGCTCGCCGCCATGGATGCCGGCGCCCGAGACGTGCTAGCCAAGCCCGATGGCAGCATGTCCATCGGCGGTCTGGCAAACAAGCTGGCTTTCCATGTAAAGGCCGCCGCGCGCGCCCGCCGCTCGACTGCGGCGCCGCTCCAACCCCTGCTTCCCCCGAAAAAGACGGCGCTCCTCCCAAGTGGCGGCGGCACCGACCCTACCTCCTCCTTGTCCTCCTCCAGCTGGTCCCGACCTGCGACCCAAACGCCCGGCACACCCAGCAGCCTGGGTTCCTCGGCTGCGGCGGCGGCACCAAGCGACAAGCGCCTGATCGTCATTGGCTCGTCCACAGGCGGGGTTGAAGCTCTCCGCTTTCTGCTTCCAAGCCTGCCCCCTACGATGCCACCCATCGCCGTCACCCAGCACATCCCGCCGTTTTTTTCAAAGGCGGTCGCCACGCGCATCAACGAAATGTGCGGATACGAAGTCCACGAAGCCGTTGATAACGAGGAACTCAAGCCGGGCGTTTGCGTGATCGCTCCCGGCGACTATCACCTGACTGTTATGCGATCTGCGACAGGTTATCGAACGCGGCTTACGCAAACGCCTCCGGTTCACTACTGTAGACCAGCGGTTGACGTCCTCTTCCGCTCGGCCGCCGAGGCCGCAGGAGCTCGGGTGACGGCCGTGCTTCTGACCGGGATGGGCAGCGACGGGGCCATCGGCATGAAAGCGATCAAGGCGGCAGGCGGGCGCACGCTGGCCGAGCACGAAAGCTCGTGCGTGGTTTACGGAATGCCTCGAGCCGCTGTCCAGATGGGCGTCGTAGACCAGGTCGTGCCGCTGGAGCAGATGCCCGCCGCTATCATCCGCGCCATCGGCGGGGTTCCCGCCTAAGGAAAACCCGCTTCCCCACTCCGGCAGTTGACAGATTCTCGCCCGCAACCCCAACGTTAACAACCATCCTATGTCCGAAGATCCAGATCCCTCAGACCTCTTCGACTTCAACAGTTCGATGCACGAGACCTCAGAGGAGGCCGCGCGCGCCGAACAGGCTGCGGCCCAGTCGTTGCAGGCCGCGCGGATTCTTGTCGTGGATGACAGCAAAATGATGCGCATGGGCATCACGCGGGATCTCAAAAAACTCGGGTTCACCAACGTGGCCGAGGCCAGCAACGGGCGGGAGGCGCTTGAAAAACTGCGTTCCGAATCCTTTGACCTGATGCTGCTCGACGTTGAAATGCCGGAAATGACCGGCTTGGAGGTCCTGGCGGAAATGCGGAACGACGCTTCCCTCAGCCTCCCAACGATTGTGATTTCCGGGGGAGAGGACGTCAGCTCCGCCGTGAGCTGCATCGAAATGGGTGCAGAAGACTATCTCCCGAAGCCATTTAATCCGGTTCTGCTCCGCGCTCGGGTGACGACTTCCATCGAAAAAAAGAAGCTGCGCAACCTGGAAAAACTCCGGCTGGCCCAAATCGAATCCGAACACGCCCGCGTCGTTGCAGAGCAGGAAAAGACGGAGAAGCTGCTCCTCAACATTCTTCCACGGTCCATCGCAGGCCGCTTGAAAGGAGGCGAAAAGCTCATCGCAGATGCCCACTCATCGGTGACGGTTCTGTTCATGGATCTGGTTGGCTTCACAAAGCTCTCCCGCACAACGACTCCCGAGAAGCTAGTTAAGATGCTGAACGCCATTTTTTCCACGTTCGACCTGCTGGTGGAGCGAAGCGGCCTTGAGAAAATCAAGACGATCGGGGACTCGTACATGCTGGTTGGCGGCGCCCCGGAATTGAAGGAAGGGCACGCCCAGGCGGCTGCGGACCTCGCCTTGGCCATGATCGAGAATCTCGCGAAAATCAACGCGGTGAACCAAACGGAGCTCGCCGCGCGAATCGGCCTGAATTCAGGGCCCGTGGTCGCCGGGGTCATTGGCATACGGAAATTCACGTACGATCTTTGGGGTGACACCGTGAACATAGCGAGTCGCATGGAATCCTCTGGGCTGGCCGGGCGGGTCCACTGCTCTCAGGCAACGGCGGACCTCTTGAAAGACGAATTCGAGCTCGAAGACCGCGGGCCGGTGGAGGTCAAAAGCATCGGTGAAACGCATACCTATTTCATCAACAGCCGGAAGATCGCCGAATGGAGCCTGTAACCGCCGCGCCAAGTGGTTCACCCCGCTCAAATGGCCCGGAGAGCGCATTTGGCGAGGCAGCTCGGGGAGCTCGTGCTAACGTGATTTTGTGAGCGAGAATTTTTTTAAAACCAGCGCGGAAGCTCCCAGCACGCCCTTTGATATTTCGCTAAGGCCGCCGCTGTTCAGCGAATTTGCGGGGCAGGAAAAAGTTTGTCAGCGCCTGGAGTTGATGGTCGAAGCGGCCAAGCAGCGAGAAGACGTGCTGGATCACATCCTGTTGAGCGGCCCTCCCGGGCTTGGAAAGACCACGCTCGCGCACATCCTCGCCACGGCCATGGGGGGTAATATCAAGAACACGAGCGGGCCGATGATCGAGAAAGCGGGCGACCTCGCCGGACTTCTCACCACGCTGGAACGCGGCGACCTGCTTTTCATCGACGAAATTCACCGGCTCCAGCCTGCGATCGAGGAGTACCTGTACCCGGCGATGGAGGACTTCAAGTTGGACATCATCATCGACCAAGGGCCAAATGCGCGCTCCGTGCGTTTGAACCTTCCGAAGTTCACGCTGGTCGGTGCCACCACGCGCGCTGGTATGCTTTCCTCGCCCCTGCGCTCGCGATTCGGAATGAACTGCCGGCTCGACTACTACACCGCGGACGAGCTCCAGCGCATCATTCTTCGCAGCGCCGGCCTGATCGACGTGGACATCGACGACGCGGGCGCTTTCGAGGTCGCGGCGCGCGCCCGCGGGACGCCTCGTATCGCCAACAACCTGCTGCGATGGGTGCGCGACTACGCGCAGGTGCGGGCCAACAATAAAGTGTCTCGGGACGTGGCCGACGCGGCGCTCACCATGCTGGATATCGACGCGGACGGATTGGATGAGATGGACAAGCGCATCTTGGAGGCGATGGTGCACAGGTTCGAGGGCGGGCCGGTGGGGTTGAATTCGCTTGCCGTTGCGATCGGCGAAGACGCTGGGACGCTTGAAGATGTGAACGAGCCTTACCTGATCATGCAAGGCTACTTAAAGCGGACTCCCCAGGGGCGCGTCGCCCTGGCGCCGACGTATCGAAAGCTCGGGATGTCCGAACCGAAGCGAAGCGGGGAACTGTTCTAGTGAGTAATGAGGTCTAATGATTCGGGGTTAGTCGTTGGCAACTTCAGTTGCCGGCTCCAAAGCGCCAGAGGTACGAGCTGATGACAGCCTCGCTCGGAGCCAGGCTTTGCGACGCAAGATGTTTATATTTGGAGCGGATCGATCCGTGGGCATCCCCCTGGGAGCGCGTAGCCCCAGCTGCGCCCAGACGCGGGTTGCACCAGAGCGATGGCGCAGCAGTAAAGAGGCCAAAGGGCCAAGGGGGGAAAAGACATCCTGATGTGAGCGTGTTCTGCGCAGCTGGGGCTACGCGCTCCCAGGGGGGGAGCGTGATTTGTTTCATTGGTCCGGTTCAACCGCACCTTCCCTCCTGCGGAAACCTGCGGCATTTCAAGTCCAACCATTCCATGCGCGTCCTGCGAAGCCGACAATGTTCGCCTCACTGACTACAAAGCGCCTTCTCTGGGAGTGGTCTGCAGTGGGGTTCCGTACACAAGCGCCACAGAATGTCCCGCGTGTGCGCCGTGCCTTCTCTGAAGGCTTCCGCGGCGAGCATGGCTGCCTCACTAGGATTTGAACCTAGACAAGCAGATTCAGAATCTGCTGTGCTACCGTTACACCATAAGGCACTCGTGCGGGACGTGCAGCATAACCTGCCTGAGGGGGTAGGCAAACCCAAAAACGCTCGCATCCGTCAGGCTTTTGCGGCTTTGATGCGGAGGGCTATGACTTTTGTACGCCCTCTAATCGCCGCTTCCGTTTGTAGATCACAATACCCATAACAGGCTTATGAACCGCCCCCTACTCATCACGCTGACCCTCTTCTGCGCCACCCTCGGCCATGCCGCTGAAGTGAAATTTAAAAAGTGTGTGCTGACCGAAGAATTCATCGCTGAGGGCTGCAATTTTGCGGATTTTGATCACGACGGGCACCTCGATATGACGGCCGGCTGCTACATCTGGCACGGGCCGGATTTCACCCGCAAGACCACCTTCACTCCTCCCAGCGAAAACGCGAGCGGGCCGACGAAAACTCCCTATGACCCCGCGAAGGGCTATTCGGACTATTTTCTTTGCTACGCCTACGACTTCAATAACGACTCGTGGGCAGATATTCTTGTGTACGGCCTGCCCGGTGAGCCTGCCCTTTTGTACGTGAACCCCAAGGGCAAAGGCGGGAACTGGGAGAAACACAATATCTTTGACGTCGCCGACGGCGAGTCTCCCGATCTCAAGGACATTAATGGCGACGGCAAACCCGAGCTGTTAGTCCACTCAAGCGATCCCAACAAGCCCGCCTCGGCAAAGGGCAAAGGCGGCGGGCAACTTGGCTACGCCGAGGTGGATTGGAGCAACCCGCTTGGAAAAGCGCGGTTCCGCTCCATCACGCCAAAGTCTCCCGAGAACGACGAAAAGTATTTCCGCTACACGCACGGTTACGGCGCCGGCGATGTGAACGGCGACGGTCTGGTGGATATCTTGGACCGGGAGGGTTGGAGGGAGCAGCCGAAGGACACCAAAGAGGATTCCAACTGGGCTTTTCATCCCGTGGCATTTTCACCGCCGGGCGCACGCGGAGGCTCGCACATGCTCGTTTACGACGTGAACGGCGACGGCCGCAACGATGTCATCACAGCCTACGACGGCCACGGCTACGGGCTTGGCTGGTTCGAAAACAACAAGGACGGTTCCTTCACCGAACACAAAATCATGGGCTCGACTCCCGAAGAAAACCCGCAGCGCGTGAAGTTTTCGCAGCTGCATTCCATGCAGCTCGCCGACATTAACGGCGACGGGCTGCTGGATCTGGTGACGGGCAAGCGCCGCTGGGCGCACGGTCCTTTCAAAGACGAGGAGCCGGATGCTGCACCCGTACTGTACTGGTTCGAATTGAAGCGAGACGGGAAGGGCGGTGCGGAATTCATCGCGCACCTCATTGATGACGACAGCGGCGTTGGCACGCAGGTCACCACCGGCGATATCAACAAGGACGGCAAAGTCGACGTCCTCGTTTCCAACAAACGCGGGGTCTTTATCTTCACGCAAGAATAGCCCGCAAACCCAAGCGCCCGCACGCCTGTCTGGGCAGCCCGTTAAGGCTTCGACTTAAAACTTTGGCGGAAAAATACTTACGCAAATCATTCACCTCCTATGCTCGATATCCGCCTCATCCGGGAACAGCCCGACTCGATCAAATCTCGCCTCGCCACGCGCGGCGGCGACGCCCACCTGCAGATAGACGCCATCCTCGCGTGCGACAAGGACCGTCGGGCTGCCGAGACTCAACTCCAACTCCTGCAGTCGGATAGAAAACGGATTAGCAAGGAGATCGGCTCCCTCAAGTCCAAAGGAGAGGACACCTCGAGCATCGAGGCGCAAGTGCGCGGCCTCGGCGACGAGGTCGCGAAACTAAACGAACTCTCGGCCGCCCTTGACACCAGGCAGCGCGAGCTTTTGCTGACTCTGCCGAACCTGCCGCACGAAGGTTGTCCTATCGGTGCAGATGCAGAGGCGAATCCCGAGGTACGGGTCTGGGGCGAGAAGGCCTCCTTCTCTTTCACACCGAAAAGCCATGTGGAACTGGGCGAAAAGCTGAGTCTGTTCGACTTTGACCGCGCAGCGAAGATCTCAGGAAGCGCGTTTGTCTGTTTCACTGGAGCGGGGGCGCGCATGGAGCGGGCTTTGCTCAACTTCCTGCTGGATCTGCACACCACCCAACACGGATACCGCGAAGTCAGCACGCCCTTCATTGTACGCCCGGAGGCGTTGGTGGGGACATCGCAATTGCCAAAGTTCGAGGAGCAACTGTACCGCTGCGACCGCGATGAACTTTACCTCGCGCCCACTGCAGAAGTGCCTGTCACCAACTTGCACCGAGAGGAGATTCTGAGCTTGGAACAGTTGCCCATCCGCTACGCCGCCTACACGCCGTGTTTCCGGCGCGAGGCGGGCTCCGCGGGGCTTGGAACGCGCGGGCTGATCCGCATGCACCAGTTCGATAAAGTGGAGCTGGTGAAAATCACGACTCCAGAAAGCGCCTCCGAAGAGCTCGAACTGCTCACAGCCAACGCCGAGAAAGTGCTGCAGATCTTGGGCTTGCACTACCGCGTAATTGAACTGTGCACGGGCGATGTTGGGTTCGGCGCCGCGAAAACCTACGACATCGAGGTGTGGGCACCCGGTCAAAACAGCTATCTGGAAGTGTCCAGCTGCTCGAATTTCGGGGATTTCCAAGCACGGCGCATGAACCTGCGTTTCAAGGATAGCGAGGGCAAAAACCGCTTCTGCCACACGCTGAACGGCTCCGGCACGGCGTTGCCACGGCTCTTTGTCGCACTGCTCGAGACCTACCAGCAGGCCGACGGTTCCATTGAGGTTCCGGAGGCGCTCCGCCCCTACTTTGGGAGCAGCCGCATCGGCTAGACCCGTGCGGCACAGTAAACGTGCCCGTGAACAGCTGTCGCTCACCCCTGGACCGCGTCATCCGAGCATTGGACGCCGCGGGTGTCCGAATATCCGACACGCTTCTAATGGGGTTTTCCGGGGGGCGCGATTCCGTGGCCCTTGCAACGATGCTGCTCGAAGCGGGGTTTTCACGCCTCACTCTGCTCCACCTTGACCACGGGTTGCGGAGCGAAAGCGGCGAAGATGCCGCCTGGGTCGCGCGTTTCGCGGACTCCCGCGGACTGGCTCACCGGGTCCAGCGCGCCGATGTCGCCTCCGCTGCAAAGGCGCATAAAATCGGGATCGAGGAGGCGGGCCGCAACGCCCGGTACGCTTTTTTTGCGGATGCTGCTAAAATGCTTAACGCGCGCAAAGTCCTCGTTGCCCATCACGCGGACGATCAAGTCGAGACCTTTCTCTTCCGCCTATTGCGCGGTTCCGGCGCGGCCGGCCTTTGCGGCATGTCGGCCTCAAGCGCTCGGAATGTTGACGGGGTTTCTTTTGATTTGCTCCGTCCGATGCTTGAAGTTTGGCGGACTGAAATCGACGAATGGATCACGGAAAAGCATCTGGATTTTCGCGAGGATTCTTCGAACCAGGATCCGCGCTGGACACGAAACCGGATTCGTCACTCCCTCATTCCGGCGCTCGAAGACATCATGAGCAAGCCCGTGAAGGCTGCTATTTGGCGGGCTGCGGAGCTTTTACGCGCCGACAACGCCCATTTGAACGAGTTGACTGCAGACCTCGGCCTTTTGGAGCAAACGCTGGACGTTGCGGTGCTGCGCTCGGTGCCAGCGGCGATCCAGCGGCGTTTGGCAGTGGGATGGCTACGGCAGAGGGGCGTTTCGAACGTCGGGTTTGACGTCGTGGAAGCTGTGGTGGGACTCGCGCTCCAGGATTCGCCGGCTAAGGTCAACCTGCCCGGGGGCGCCCATGCTCGGCGCCGGGCGGGCAAGATCTTCATGGAGACGGC
>JBILUQ010000192.1:0-7671 GCA_044370935.1 Chthoniobacteraceae bacterium | reverse complement strand
ATTGGCAACGGGCTCGTAACCGTCGAGCCAGATATATTCCAACTTGTACTTGGCCATAGATTGCTTCTATTAGGGTGTTTTGTGACACGGCACGCCTGTGCGCCGCTTGTAATTTACATCCGGATTTCAGCCCGGAATTCAGGCTTCTCTGCGTTATAGCAATCTGGATGCCACATTTCCAAGGTTAGATTCCGACAAGCAAAAAAAGAGCTGCTGCCCCCCAGCACTATGTACAAGGCGTCCGTTCGGGTGCAGGTTAAATGCATGCGGCAGGTAAAGGATACTCTGAGGTCTACCGTGCGGATCAGTTACGATGGACTGGTTTACAAAACGTTTCGCGGCCCTTTGGCGCAGGAGCGTTTCGCCAACGAAGTCCGGGTCCTCCAGTTCTTGGGTGCCAAAAACTGTTTATTTGTGCCCACTCTGGTAAATTTCTATCCAGAACAGCTTCAAATCGTGACAACCAATTGTGGGAGCCGAGTTGAGAGGATCGACGAGGAGCGCATCAAGGAGCTGTTCGGGGAACTCGAACAGTACGGGGTCCGGCATGATGACCCTGACATCCGGAACGTCACCTACCGACAGAGTGACGGGCGTTTCTGCCTGATAGACTTTGAATTCGCCACCATCTTGCCCACGGTGAGCGGAGAGTCCACTGCCCATGAATAGTGTACGATGGTTCGGACTCAGCGACCGGGGCAGGTTCCGTCCTCATAACGAGGACGCCTTCCTTGGAATGATTTTCGACGCTCAAGAAGCCCATCTGCTCGGGAAAGTAGGCGACTCCCAACTTGGCGCGCAGGAATTGGTGTTTGCCGTCTCGGATGGGATCGGAGGCGCGGCGGCTGGGGAATTTGCGAGCCGGATTACCGTTGAGAAGATCAAAAAACTGCTTCCGAAGGCCTTCCAAAAAACAGTCGAAGGACTCGAATCCGGGGCGTCAGCCGTTCTTGCAGAACTTTACGTGCAAATTCACGCCTCGCTCCTGTATCTTGGTGGCAGCTATGAGGAGTGCAGCGAAATGGGAGCGACTCTGAGTCTTTGCTGGTTCACTCCCGAGTGGCTCTTTTTCGGACACATCGGTGACAGCCGAATCTACCACCTCTCCGCCGCCGGCGGGATGAAGCAAATCAGCCACGACGATACTTACGTAGGATGGATGTTCCGGAACCGGCAGATCAACGAGCGCGAAGCACGCTCCCATCCGCGCAAGAACATCCTCCAGCGAGCGCTTGGGGCCGGTCACCAATTTGTCGATCCGCAGGTGGGGGCGCTCCGCCTTGAGCGGGGTGACGCCATCCTGATCTGCAGCGACGGAGTTGTGGACGGCATGTTCGACGCCCAAATCGAGGAGGTGTTGCGCGAAACAATTAACTCTCAGCCAAGTTTGAATCCAGCTGAAACGCTAGTTCGAATTGCCGTCGAACAGTCGGGCCGGGACAACACTACGGCAGTGGTGGTGGTGGTTCAGTAAGGCGAATTCAGTGAGGCAAAAACAGGTAGCCCTTCGCCCAGATAAACGCATACCAAACGCATAGGGATAAACCCTTAGCAAACAAGAGGACTACCTCCCGATGGCGCCGGCACCCGACGTCATTAAAGTGTGAGCATGGCGCCCCCTACCCCACGGCCCGCTCACACAGCTCGACAACAAAACCCGCCCGAACTCAAAGCCCACAAAGTGCTCGTAGTAGACGACCACTCGATTGTGCGCAGGGGCTTGGTTACCCTGATAAACGAACAGCACGACTTGCAAGTAATTGGCGAAGCAGCCAACGAATCAGAGGCGATCTTCGCTTTCCGGCAAGAGCGCCCCGACATACTAGTGGTGGACTGGTCATTGAAGCAGCGCGACTCTGGCCCGCTGCTCATTGCCCTGCTTCGGGAACAGCCCACCCTTCCGGTTCTGGTTGTCTCGGTTCACGACGAACTCACGCATGCAGATATCGTCATAGAACTCGGTGCCCGCGGCTACATCATGAAGCGGGAAGCCGCCGAGAAAATAATCGACGGAATCCGGGTTGTTTTGTCCGGAGCATTCTATCTCAGTCAGCGGGCTGTCTCAAGTTTGTCACCCTCCTCCGCTAAAATCGTCAACGGTATCACGGTGCTTTCGGGACCTTGGGCAGCAAAGTCCGTCGCCACGGAGACAGAGACCTACACGGGTTGGTCTCTGTCTGTGGTGATTCCCGTGTTCAACTCGGAGAAAACCATCGCGAAACTTTGCCAAGAAGTGACGGCTGAACTCTCGAATGTGGAAAGCCTGCAAATCATCTTGGTGGACGATGGCAGCAGCGACAGATCCGCTGAAGTCTGCGCCGCGATGCATTCCCGATATCCGTACACAGTTGATTTCATTGGTCTTGCACGCAACTTTGGCGAGCACAACGCCGTTCTCGCCGGGCTCAAACACGCGGTCGGCGACTACTGTGTCATCATGGATGACGACCTTCAGAATCCGCCGAGCGAGATACCGAAACTCCTCAGACACGCTTCCCTTGGATTCGACGTCGTCTATTCAAAATACGAAAAACGCAGACACCCCTTGTATCGAAGGATTGGAAGTGCCATTCACAACTGGACTGCGCGACTTGCACTCGACAGCCCCAAAGGTCTTTACCTCTCAAGTTTCAAGGTGCTTTCCGAGACCGTGGTCAAACAGGTCGTGAAATACCAAGGACCAAAACCATACTTAGACGCTTTGATCCTTGGAGCGACCGCGAGAATCGGTTCCGTTGAATGTGCACATCATCCGCGCGCAGGAGGGCAGTCGGGTTATTCAATGAGAAAACTCATTGGTTTATGGTGCAGATTGATATTTGGGTTTTCCGTCTGGCCGCTCCACGTCGGGGTCGTTCTTTGGATCGCAGCCTTTGCGGCGGTGCTAGCTCAAAACCTGATCGCTGGTTTTGAATACCTCTCCAAGCCCACCTCGCTTGCACTTGTGGGCACAACTGGGCTTCTACTCTCAATCATCGGTGAGTACGCCGGCCGCCTATACATGCTGGGAAATGCAGCAACACAGTTTGTGATTAAGCGGCAGTCACGCCGAGCGACCGTCTCACTCACGTGCTATCGGCCTTCGACTCAAGACAAGATCAACGACCATGCCGCCGTATAGTCAACGCGCTGTACTTGTGCTTTACGCACTCACAGGCGCACTGCTCTACGGAAGGACCCTTGGCTACCCAATGGTCTTCGATGACCTGCTGTACCTCGCGGAGAACCCTCTTTTTAAGGAATTTCACCACTTTCAGGAGCTTTTTACTCAGTTCAGACAGAAAGTCGTGTGTCTTGCACCGCTTGGCAAAGACGGAGACATCTCGGCCAACTTCGCCCTGCGGCCGGTCACTTACTTCTCGTTTTTCCTCAATCATCAAATTGGAGGACTTACACCGGCAGGTTACCGACTTGTCAACATCCTGATACATACTGCTAACGCCTTCCTGACATTTCGGATAAGCCGCTGCATATTGAACTCACCATCTTTTTCGCGATCGAGCAACGGTGCGTACGCAGACCTTGCCCCAATCGCAGCAGGGTTTTTCTTTTTAGTCCATCCCCTGCAGATCGAATCCGTCACGTACATCATCCAACGCGCAACTTCGCTCTGCACCCTATTTTATCTCCTCGCCATCGTCCTGCATCTTGAGGCCAACCAATCCCGCAGCCGCGCCCTGCGCGCCCTCGCTTCATTAAGCACAATGGGCTGCATGCTCTCAAAAGAAAGCGGATTCACCGCCCCGTTTGTTGCCGTATGCTTGGATTGCTTGCTCTTTCGAGTTCCGATCCGCAAAGCGATAAAAGACGCGGCAGGGCTCCTGATCTGGATACCATTGGTGCCCTCGCTGCTCATTGCCGTCAGCATGAGCCAGAAAGGTGCACTGAGCCTCGCCGATCTTCTCCACGTGTCAGCCACCCAAGGAAGCCATTCCCAATCCATACCCTACGCTCTTACCCAACCGTCAGTCTGGATTGGTTACATGAAACTGTTTTTATGGCCGTCTGGTCTCAACCTTGACCCCGATCTCTCCATTGTAGGCAGCGCGTCCCAAATCGAATTCTGGCTTCCCGTGCTCACTCTCTGCGCAGGTCCTGTCATCGCACTTGTTGCACTCAGAAAACAGATCGCTTGCGATGTGGCAGTCTCGCTCCTATGCGGCCTGGGGTGGTTTTCGCTTACCATCGCGCCAGATTCCTCCTTCGTGCCACTCCCGGACCTGATGGCAGAGCACAGAACTTATCTTCCCCTAGTAGGAATGTGTTTTTTCGCCGGGGTGACTCTTGCAAAACTAGCCGAACAGCGCGCGATCACCTCGCCTCGAAGTTGCAGCATTCTCATCCTTCTTTTCCCGGTCACAGCATTGTGTCTTTCTACGCTCTATCGAAACGAGCTTTGGTCGAGTAAGGACAAACTCTGGCACGACACTTGCACGAAAAGCACGAAGAAGCTTCGTCCTTGGATCAACCTCGCAAACGCATACAGCGATTCAGACCAACTCGAAAAAGCAAAGTGGGCCATTGAGCAATCCATCGACGTGCAGGCCACTGGATTGGCATACGCGAACCTTTCATCAATTTTGCTAAGGATGCAAAAGCGAGAGCAAGCACTTGAATGCGCATTGAAGGGTCTGCAGTGCCCACCGTCGGGTTATGACTTTTTCGTGCTCGCGGCCGTTGGTCGCTGCCACGCCAATCTTGAACGCTGGAGCGATGCCGTTCCTTTTCTTGAAAGAGCGCTCGAGGCATGCCACGGACATTTGGAATCAGCACACTTGCTTGCCGTCGCCCAAAGCAACCTTGGAAGACATCGGGAGGCAATGGCAACACTTCGATCGGCACAACAATATCACCCAAAAGATGAAAGGCTCGCCAGCGGCATCGCTTTCTGCGAGGCCAAACTAATTGAGACTGCCGTCTCCCTGCCGCTGGATCAGAGGTTTCAAAACAATCGAATCGAGCAGCACCCCCTCGAGCCCTACCGACTTCGCCTTGGATTTTAAGATGAATGCTAAGCAAATCATCCTAATGAGTCGTTTGGAGCGAACGCACTGGTGGTACAAATCCACGCACGAGCTAGTCGAGGCATGCGTGCGAAGGTTTGCGGGTGCAGGCAAGCCGATCTTCGATGCCGGTTGCGGCACTGGTGGGCTAATCAAAACCCTTTTAAAACTCGGTCCAGTTAGCGGATGCGACAAAAGCGAACTTTCCATAAGACTCGCACGCAAATACATGCAGCCACAAAACAAATTCAACGTGCAGAAGCGCGGCATCGAAGAGATCCACGATTTTGAAGCCCAGAGGTTTGACTGCGTCACGTGTATTGACGTCTTATACCATCAGGAAATACGCAACTGGCGCGAGGCTCTTAAGAATTTGAAGCGCCTTTTGAAGCCAGGCGGCTACCTCATCCTACAGATAGCTGCGTTTTCGAACCTGCATGGAAGCCATGACATCGCAGTCGACGGCGCAAGAAGATTCAAGCGTTCCGAAGTTCAGGCCGCACTCGAACAATTTGGATTTAGAATTCAGCTTTGCTCGTACCGCTACTCCCATCTTTTCCCCCTGCTTTTAGCTCTTAGGGTGGCGAGCCGGATCTGCAGTTCGGATGAAGGTCCCTCGAGCGACTTTGAAAACGTTTTCAGGGTGCCGGCTACTGTGAAAAAAATCTGCGGAAACATTGCGCTCAGCCTAGCTCGCCTTGAGAACAAGGGTGTCATGAATGGTGCATGCATGCCATTTGGAAGCTCCCTCTTTCTGGTTGCTCGCAGGGCCTGAATGAGTGCGCTTTAGAACACCCCTTTACATGCATAAAGAAACATTCAGAAACGCTAGGGTTGCGGTCTTGGGAGGCGCGGGATTTATTGGCAAGGCGCTAGTACGTCGACTTTCGGGCGCTGTCGATCTTGTGCGGGTGATCGATAAAAGCTGCGATTGCGCCGAATATCAGGCAGCAAAAAACACGGAAATTTACGAGGCCGATATCCGTGATGAAGAAAGTATCCGCCGCGTGGTAAAAAACTGCAGCGTCATATTTAACCTCGTCGGTCAGGGAGGGCACCTTGAATCAATGAGCAGTCCGCTTGTGGACTTGGAGAACAATGTGTGTGCGCAGCTCATAATTTTAGAAGCTTGCAAATCACATGCTCCGGGTGCGCACGTGATTTTTGCAAGCACTCGACAGGTTTACGGGGCACCTGAATTCCTGCCTGTGCCCGAACAACACCCAACAGATCCATTAGACCTGAACGGGATCAACAAGCTGACAGCTGAACGTTACCATCTCCTGTACTCCCGCTTGTGTGGAATTCGCTCAACGGTTCTGAGACTAACAAACACCTACGGCCCCGGAATGCGAACAACCGGACCGAATTCAACTTTCCTTGGAGCTTGGATCCGCCAGATCCTTGATAGAAAGCCAATCCGCATTTTTGGTGACGGCAGCAGCATCCGAGACATGACGCATGTTGAGGATGTGGTGAACGCTCTCATTAAAACCGCCTGGCACCCGCTCAAAACCACCAATGAGATCTTCAATGTCGGCTCAGGAGCATCTGTCACCTTAAGGGAAATTGCGGAGCAGCTGATTTCGCTAGTGAAACCTCAGACTGAAATCGAATTCCGCTCGTTTCCTGAGCTACTCGAGCGGATCGACATCGGAAACTACGTCGCCGACACTGCTAAATTCAACAGTTGCACCGGTTGGTCCGCTGAAATTCCATTTCCGCATGGACTCCGCACAACCCTGGAGTCCTTCGGCTTGCGTGGTCCATGTGCGCCATGAATAACAATTTAAAAATTCCATCAAACAGGCATTGGACGTCCACACCTCAGGCTCAGCTTGAAGTACAGCAGGTCGTGCTTCGTATTTTGGAGCGTGGCAACTTTACACTTGGGACCGAGGTCGAAGCTTTTGAACGCGAGTTCTCGGCCTTCTGCGGGGTACAAGGAATCGGCGTTGGAAGCGGCACGGACGCGATCACTCTTGCTTTGATGGCCGGTGGAATCGGTCCCGGCGACGAGGTGCTATTGCCCACATATGCACCTGCAGGCACCATTACTGGGGTCCTTTGCACAGGAGCAACGCCGGTGCTAATTGACATCACCTCCGACTTCGAGCTCGACCTAGAAAAAGCACGCGAGGCCGTTACAAAGCGGACCGCGGCCGTGGTCTGCGTGCATCTTTTTGGAAGGATGGAAAACATGTGGCGACTTGACGCCCTGGCCAAATTACTCAACCTCTGGGTTGTGGAGGACTGCGCCCACGCGCACGGCGCAATGCTCCTTGAAAGATCCTCCCAAACATGGTGGCCCGCCGGCACCATCGGAGATGCGGCTGCATTCAGTTTTTACCCGACAAAAAACCTCGCTGCATGTGGTGACGCGGGATTCTGTGCATCCAAGCATACGGGGATCCTTCCAAAAATCAGGGCCTTTCGCCAGTACGGTTGGACTGAGCGGGATTACGCTGAAGCCGCCGGAAGAAACACGCGGCTCGATGAAATACAGGCAGGCATCCTCCGGGTAGGATTGCGCTCACTACTCGAGCGAAATCATAGGCGCCGCGTGATTGCTGCGATTTACCATAAGCTTCTCGAGCTTGCCGAATCTCAGAAATGCACATTGCCTGCGCTAAACGATACAGAGCGCATCACGGTTTTTCACCAGTAT
>JBILUQ010000190.1:0-7742 GCA_044370935.1 Chthoniobacteraceae bacterium | reverse complement strand
AGTTCGGGCTACGTTGAAGTATTTCGGTGATGCGCTGAGATGGCGGGAGGTCGATTTTGTTGGTTTGAATCCGGGCTCCGCTGCTTTCGCGGCTGCAATTTACCTTGCAGCGCCGGTGCTGGTTTGGACGGGGTTTGTTTTAGAGCTCGCCGAGTCTTGGCATTCCTGGATCGCGTGGGCGAGTGTTAGTCTGATTGCTGCGCATCTTCTCGGTCTAGCTTTGCACGCATTGCGGCACCGCGCCGTGACTCCTCTTGCGATGATTCATGGGAAGGTCCGCGGAGTGGACAGCGAAGGGTTGACTCACAATGCCTGGCGAACTGGCGTTGCGTTGGTGGCGCTTAGCATAGGACTCAGTTGGGTGTTATTCTGGTACTTCGATTTTGATTCCGCCACACTCAGCGTGCCATTGATGCCTGAGATCGATTTTCCAATAATGCAGAAAGGATGACGATTGGTCGCTTTTTGGACGAGCATCAAGAATCGGGCAGTGCCCACGGAAGTCGGGCGGAGTCTTTTTGGGGTGGCCGCCCTCTTGTGCGCAGTTGCGGGAATTGTTGGCCGCTTAGCTTTGCTGGGCAGTCTGAATGTGATTTGTGTTGGATCAGTCTTGCTCGGTGTTTTTTTTGTGAACACTCAATTGGCCGTATAAAATGAAAAACACGATGACAGATCCTGTTTACCCGTGTGCAGGTGGGCATTTCTCCTTGAGAGACTTGTTGTTTTGTTTCGCCAATCCAAAACATCAATTAAGCGGAATGTCGCGCTACTCAGATCTCCACCTTAAGGTCGGGGAGCCGGTGTGTTTGCGTTATGACGGCGAACTGCGTCCGATCGACGGCGGAAGTCGCTTGAGTGCCGAACTTGTCGAGGCGCTGATTCGGCCAATGCTCCGGGAGGGGTTGTGGGATTCATTTCAGGCGAATCCTCTGCATGACATTGATGCTTCGTGGCAGTGGGGTGAGCACGAGATCAGTTTTCGTCTCAATGTTTTCAGGGATAGCGATGGTCCGGCGGCAGTGATCCGCGCCCTTCCCACAAGCATACCGGCGGTCGAGAAAATTGGGTTTCCCGACGAGGCTGTGTGGAGGACTGTGTGCGGTCTTCAGAGCGGATTGGTGCTGTTGACCGGCAACACCGGCAGCGGAAAATCGACTACCATCGCCTCTATTCTGAATCATATTAACCTCCACCGGTGTGCACGTATAATCACGCTGGAGGATCCTGTTGAATACGTTTTTAAGAGTAGCCGCTCACTGTTTTCTCAGCGAGAGTTAGGTCGGCACATACCGTCGTTCGCCTCGGGATTGCGCAGTGCACTGCGCGAGGATCCGGATGTTGTGTTTGTGGGTGAAATGCGGGATCACGAAACGGTTTCACTCGCGCTCACGGCGGCTGAGACGGGTCATTTGGTGGTGTCCACGATGCACACCCGAGACGCCCCCGGAGCGGTGACTCGAATCATAGACATGTTTTCAGGGGAGCGTGTGAAGGACATTGCGACGCAGTTGTCGATGTCGCTGGCATATGTGATTTGTCAGAAGTTGGTGCCGGCTTCGGGAGGCGGACGTCAGGTTGCAATGGAGGTTTTGAAAAACAACCATTCAGTTGCAAATTTGATTCGAACACTCACAGTTCAGCAGCTTCCCACGTGTATTGAAACGGGAGCAAAGGACGGAATGAACTCTTTGGAGGCGCATCTAAGCGCGCTTATTAAGAGCGGCAGCGTCTCGTTGATTGACGCGATGGATGCCGCAAACGAACCAACTAGGCTGCAGATGCTCCTTAAGAATTCGTGAGCATTCATTCGGTTCCTGTCGCCCAGACCTTACGTGGGTGCGTCTATTCGACCCGAACGACCCGAACGACCCGAATCAACTAGGCCGATAAGTCCGGAATCTCAAAGCCCTTCCGGTCTTTTCGGCGCAGCATTGCGTCGGCCGTTTCGTTTTTGAAAAAACGCTCTTTTCCAGAATCAACTTTGAGATGTGCTCCAAGTGTCAGTGGCGTGGCGGACATCTCCACCATATTCGCCTTCAGGTGCTCGAGCATCCGTCCTACTGCTTCACCTGCCACTGCGTCTGTCTTCAGGGTGTCACTGATTTTGTCGATAGAAGCTGTTTGACCGAGGCGGTGGGAAATACCGGACAGGTGGCAGAGCGCAGCTGAAATGTGGCCCTCTTCCGCTGGGCATGATTGGTTTTTTGTGCTGCGGCTCGCAACTGCTTCAAGGAAGTTCGCTGCATGCGTTTGCTTGTCGCCTTCAATCCACATGACGTCGGTTTGCGCTGCGGTTGGCTTTACTGATCCGAAGAGGTGGACAAGTTTGCCGGAGCTATCAAAAGCGGACACTGAAGTGTAGTTCGGAATGAGAACGTGTCCGTTCTCGTATTGGAGCACGACCCCGATCTGGGAGCCTCGATAGGTGTCCATCTCCTTCGAATCCGCGCCCGATGTGAGCCCTCTTACTTCAAAATACAGCGGCGCTTTTTGGTAGTTATATGAGATGAATTGAGTGTTCGGTGTTTCGCCATCATCCACGTAGCCGAGTCTTCCTCCCACGCTCAAAACCGAAGGCGGCAGTCCGTGTTCTTCCATGAACCAGCGTGCAATGTCGACTTGATGAACTCCTTGATTTCCCAGGTCGCCGTTTCCGTAAGCCCAGATCCAGTGCCAGTCATAGTGGAGTTTCTGGCGGTTCAGCGGCAGCACCTCTGCGGGGCCACACCAGAGATCATGGTCAAGCCCGTCGGGCGTTGCTTGTGGGCCTTCGACTTTTCCAATGGACGGGCGTCGCTTGTAGCAGGTCCCGTATGCGTATTTGAGCTTTCCGAGGGGCGAGCCTTTGAGCCAGGCCGCCGCGGCTTTCAACCCTCCGGAGGAACGGCTTTGGGTTCCGCCCTGCACGATCCGGTTGTACCGTTTTGCAGCAGAAACGAGTTGGCGGCCCTCCCAAACAGTGTGGGAGACCGGTTTCTCCACATATACATCAAGACCGGCTTGAAGGGCCCAGATTGCAGCGAGTGAATGCCAGTGGTTAGGCGTTGCGATCATCACTGCGTCGATCTCTTTGCTCTCGATCAGTCGGCGTACGTCCGTGTAAGTCGTGACTTGCTGGCCGCCCATGGCTGGGTCAGCCTCAAAAGTGGCCTTGCCAGACGCGACGCGTTTCGGGTCAAGGTCGCAAAGGGCGACCAACCGCGCACCTTTGGTCGCATAGGCTTCTTTGAAAAGTCCTGAACCGCGTCCCCCCACGCCGATTCCGGCCACCCGGATTGCGGAATTGGAGCCCTGTGCCCGAAGGTATGAGTGGGCGGGAAGAAGTGAGGCAGCGCCCGCTGCTGTGACCGTGCGAAGGAAAGACCGGCGTGTGTTCATAGGGGGGAGGGGTGGAGGTAAGAAGCGGGGAGATAACCGCAGCACTTTCGGAATGTGGCAATCCCTGCTCAGCTTGTCAGCACAGGATTTGATAAAAGTTGGAATAGCGCGGATTTTCGCAGCGCTCGAGCACCCTCAGGGGAAGGTGGGGCTTGCCGAGTTGAGTTTTATTTGGAAAAACAGGGTCTCAGCGTGAGCTGATCGCCTCAGGCGGGTCTCCGCTTCTGGACACCCGCCGCCATTAATCATCCAAACTATGAAACGCTCCCTCCTTGGTATTCTCGCCTCCTCCACTTTGGTTTTCGCCGGCGAACCAACGGTTCTTTCTCTCAAGGATTTTACCGACACCAATGGGGAAGCTCCCGCTGGTGGCTGGGCTGAAGAGGCTGGTGGGATCATTCACCTCAGCGGAAAGGGCGGCAGTCTTATCAGCAAGCTCGAGTGCGCGAGCTTTGAGTTGGAATGGGAGTGGAAGGTTTCGGAAAAGGGCAACAACGGGATCAAGTATTGGGTAACAAAGGTCGGTGGTAAGGAGTGGCTGGGAATTGAGTATCAGATGATTGATGACAACGGCCACCCGGATGGACTCAAGGGCGGCTCCCACACCACAGCCTCGATTTACGACATCAAAGAGCCAGTAAAAAACAAGGGGGCTAAACCGGCCGGCGAATGGAACAAAAGTAAGATCGTGGTGGATGATGGAAAGATCCAGCACTGGCTAAACGGCGTCCTTGCCTGTGAAGCTGATACGCAGAGGCACGAATGGAGTGAGTGGATCGCGGCCAGCAAATTCAAAAACAAAGATGGGTTTGCCCCGGGCAAAGGCCGCCTGATGCTCACCGATCACAATGATGAAACTTGGTTCCGGAATCTCCGCCTCAAGGTGCGATAAACAGTCGGATAAGAAGGGCGATAAAAGTCTGCTCTGGACTCGCCCTCACGCCCTTTGGACAAAATCAAACAGTCCAATTCTTCTTTAACGGCGCAGATGGGTGAGTTTACGGCCGGCTGACTGTAGTGGATCGGCGGTAAATAGTATTTGAGCGGAGATCGCGGCCTAGCCGCGGCTAAGCGCGCGCTGGACTACTGTTGGTTGCTGGGGCATTACTTTTTCTAACTCGTCAATTTACCCATCACCACCCCTGCGCATGGATCTTCGTTTAATTGTCGCAATATCACTTTGGATTTTGCTGTTTGCTTTCGCAATCAAATGGGCGTTTTCGGGTGATGAAGTTGGGGGCAAGCAGTCGATTCAGCGAACCGTTTTGTTCTGCGTGACAATGTTCGTCGCGCTCATCTCGTGGCGCTGGCGCAGCATTTGTTACGAGGGTGAGATTAACCTGGATGAAAGCCAGCTGCTCGCTCAGGCGATGCGGTACAAAGCTGACCTGATGCCCTGGAGATCGGTAGATGGCGGATCAAGTGGACCGCTGAACACTTGGTTGCTTTTCTGGGCGCCAGTACTAGGGTTCAAGTTTGATTACCTTGCGGCGCGGCTGAGCAGTGTTTTGTGCATTACGGCGATGTTCAGCGGACTCGGTGCGGCGCTTGTGTCTTTGCTTGGAGGGGTGAGGGCATTCCTGCTTCTGATGCCGGCGTTTACCTTTGTGGCTACCACCACAAACCTTGACTTCGCTTTCCTCGGTAGCGAGCAACTTCCTTCCGCGATCAGTGCCTGGATTATTTTTTTCATCGTCCAACAGGCGCGTGAGCCGAGGAGACTTTACGCATTTTTCATCGGAGTGCTAACTGGGGCGCTTCCTTTCTGCAAAATTCAAATCGGTCCCACTGCGGTCTTTCTCTTTACAGTTGGCGCGGGAGCCTGTGCGGTTCGAATGGGGGGCGTCCGGATCGCACTGGCACATTTAGGGATTCAGGCTGCTGGCGGGTTTGTGGTGCCGCTCTTGGTTCTCATCCCCGTCGCGATTGGTGGTGCATGGAGCGATTTTACGGAGTTCTACATCCGGGCGGCGCTTTCCTACGGGAACACCCTCAACAAGTGGCAGAGTTCCAGTATCACATCGTTCTTATGGGGTGTGCAGGAGTTTGGAGTTCTCACGCTTGGTACTTTCGTTTTGGCTGTCTTGTCTTTTGTGGTCGTTTGGATCCGCAGCGGGCTCAAATCCATCAGCAAAAGGCGTCTGCTCGCGGTTGCGGTTACGCTTGCATATGTGGTTCTGGTGGCGGGGAGCATTCTTCGAACCGGATATCCCTTTCCTCACTATTTGATGTTCTTGATGGTCCCGTACGTAGCGTTCGTCGGAGTCTGTTTCAGTTGCATCCAGGATGGTGCGTTAAACAAACCTGCGGACACCGCTCAGGATCAGAAGAAGGGAAAACGATCCATTCGCACGCCTGAACCGGTTGTGGAGCCCCGTGGAAGCTCTGCTTTCTCCACTGTGATGGTAGGCTGTGTGACCTTGATGCAGGCTTTTGCGACTGTCGGGGATCTCAGCCGTAACAAGCAGTTTTTGCCAAACTGGGGTCCAGCAAAGCATCCGATGGGGGAACTGATAAAGAACATGACAGAGTCTGGGGACTCTATCGTGGTGTGGGGTTGGGCACCGAAGTTCTATGTGTTCTCGGAAAAGTTTCCTGCGACACGTTTCGTGCAGACGCTTTTTTTACTGGATGAATCTCCCAAGTTTTCAAGAGCAAGGGAGGTGTACTTAACTGCGTTCATCAATGACCTTGAGCAGTCAAAGCCGAAGCTGTTTATCGATGCGCCGGACGAGTTTATCTGGCCTGAGTATCCCCACGGGGCCCTTGCTCGGCATTGGGCGGTTCCCAAGGTGTCGGAATATGTTCGGAACAACTATACGCTTGCCGGATCTTTCCCTTATCCGCAGGGATCAGGGAGGGCGGATATCATGGTGTACAAGCGAAAGTAGACTTTCGGCTGTGCCCGAGCCGGCCTTTGGGCCTGGATAACTTATCCCCAGACTTTTTGGTGCGCAATTGTGGTCTCGTCTGCGAATCATCCGCACCGATTCCTCTCACACCGTGACTTGGTGGAGAGGAATTGGATTCTGACGGACAGAACAGACTGTGGACTTCAGCGGACCACCCGAGCGCTTCCGCCTTTCATGAGCTTCTCGATTTCTTTTTGAGTCGCCATCGAAGTGTCGCCGGGAGTAGTCGAGGCAAACGCGCCGTGAGCGGCTCCGTAGTCCACCGCCGCTTGCGCGTCATTCTTCGAGAGAAAACCAAAAGTCAGCCCGCTTGCAAAGCTGTCACCTCCGCCCACACGATCCATGATTTCAAGCCCGGGATATTGACGGCTTTCATGGAAGTTGCCGTCATGGTAGCAGATCGCAGACCAGTCATTGACTGTCGCGGTGATCACCTTGCGTAACGTCGTGGCAGCAACTTTGAAGTTTGGAAACTCGGATACAGCGTGCTTGATCATCTTTTTGAACGCATCGGTTTCGATGTGACTGATGTTCTCATCTGCTCCTTCCACTTCGAATCCAAGCGATGCTGTGAAGTCTTCCTCGTTGCCGATCATCACATCGACGTATTTAGCGATTTCTCGGTTCACCTCCCGTGCTTTTTTGAGCCCGCCGATCGTCTTCCAGAGCGAGGGGCGGTAGTTAAGGTCATAGCTCACGATGGTGCCATGCTTTTTAGCTGCTTGAACCGCTTCAATTGTGAGCGCTGCGGTGGATTCGGAGAGTGCGGCGTAAATGCCGCCCGTGTGAAACCAGCGGACACCCTGTTTTCCGAAGATTTCTTCCCAATCAAAGTCGCCCGGTTTGAGCTGGCTCGCCGCCGTGTTGCCTCGGTCGGGATTTCCAACCGCGCCGCGGATCCCGAATCCGCGTTCAGTAAAATTCAAGCCGTTTCTAACTGTGCGTCCGATGCCGTCGTCTTCGCGCCAAAGTAGGAAGTCGGTGGCGACGCCGCCCTGCATGATGAAGTCCTCGATGAGGTGGCCGATTTCATTATCGACGAATGCGCTGCAGACCGCAGTACGAAGGTTGAAGCATTTGCGGAGACCTCGGGATGTGTTGTATTCGCCTCCGCCCTCCCAAGCGGTGAACTGGCGCGCGGTTCGGATGCGGGTTTCGCCCGGATCGAGGCGCAGCATGATTTCCCCGAGGGAAATCTGATCCCATCGGCATGAGGAGGCGGGTTTGATTGGGAGGCTCATGGTGGTGTTCGGTTTTAAGTTTGGGAATTGGCGGTGTGCTAGATTGATGTGGATTTGAGTTTGGAAATATCCCAGAGCGGAAGGCCTGCTTCGGATGCGAGTTCGTTAAAAGCCTCGATTTCTGCCTTTGAAAACAGCAGGCCGCCGGCAGTTGTGGTCTTCTTAGCCCACTCTGCCTCGAGTTGTCCGGGCAGCATCGACTTCTCGTTGC
>JBILUQ010000189.1:0-7747 GCA_044370935.1 Chthoniobacteraceae bacterium | reverse complement strand
TCCAACCTTGGACCAGCGGATCGCCACCGGGTTTCATCGCAATCACATGCTCAACGAGGAGGGCGGCGTCATCGCTGAGGAGTTTCTCGCCGAGTACACGGCTGACCGCGTGGAAACAACTGCCGCTGTCTGGCTCGGGCAAACATTCGCCTGCTGCCGCTGCCACGACCACAAGTACGATCCGTTCACACAGCGCGATTTCTACGCGCTGAAGGCGTATTTTCACAACGTGCCCGAGCGGGGAGTGGGCATTTATTCGAATCCTGTGCGCACAAACGCACCGCCCTTTGTCAGGCTGCCAGCACCCGAGGTTGAAGCCAAAATCAAGGAATCGAACGCAAAGCTGTCCCTTGTTGAGGAGAAGAAAAAAAGCTTCGATGCCGCGGATCTGGAGACTTGGGCGGCTGGACTCGCTGAAGCTCAAATCCAATGGGTGCCTCTTGTTCCCGTTGCGGCCACCGGAGGGGATCAGTCGCCGCAAGTTCAAAGCAATGCTGTGATCGTGGGTCCGCAGGAATCCCGTTCCAACGACATACGGATCACCGTGAAACTGCCGCCTGGCAAACTTGTCGCGTTGCGCATTGAATGCGCGACAGAAGATCCAGCAGCGAGTTTTCAATGGAGCGAGTTAAAGGCCGGCAAGGCGACGCTTCGTGCATTGGATGCAGCCCACCAACCGGTGCTCGACAACGACCGCCGCACGCGTGTTCCACTTTCGGTGACTCCGGGAAAATCCGCGGCTGCTCTTTTTGGGCTAGAGTCGTCTTTTGAGGGGGCGGAAGCGGTGATTATGATCGGCGTGGAAAACGCTGGAGGCACCACCGCGTGGAGCATCAGCGCGACCACTTCGGAGGCTGATCAGATTGCGCCCGACAACATACGCGCTCTCGCTAAAAACGAGCCCGCGAAGTGGACCGCCGCGCAGCGCAAACAACTTCTCGGTTTCAGGCTGTCTCTGCTTCCGGAGTACCGGCGGCTTGGCGATGAGGAAACTTCGTTGCGCAAGGAAATCGCCACTGCGGAAGCGGAGATTCCCACAACCCTCGTCATGGAAGAGCAGGCGGAGCAACGGCCAACTTTTGTTCTGATGCGCGGCGCTTATGACAAGCCCGGTGAGCGCGTGACCGCGGAAACGCCTGCTGTTCTGCCAAAGCCTTCCGAGGATCTTCCCAAGAACCGGCTCGGACTCGCGCGCTGGCTTGTGAGTCCGGATAATCCTCTGACTGCCCGGGTTGTTGTGAACCGAATCTGGCAGCACTTCTTCGGCGCAGGGATTGTGCGCAGCAGCGAGGATTTTGGCGCGCAAGGGGACTTACCCAGCCACCCCGAGCTGCTGGATTGGCTGGCGGTGACGTTCCAAGAGTCCGGCTGGGATGTGAAGCATCTCATCACGCTCATCGTTACGAGCGAGAGTTATTGTCAGTCCTCCAAGCACGGTGCGGACGCGGCATCGCGGGAAATGGATCCGGCAAACACGTGGATCTCGCGGGGGCCGCGGTATCGTTTGCCCGCGGAGGCGGTCCGTGATCAGATCCTTGCAGCCAGCGGCCTGCTGGTTCGCAAGATCGGAGGCCCAGCCGTAAAGCCTTATCACCCGCCCGGTCTGTACGAACAGGTCGTGGCGCAGCGGGACAATCCGCAAGCCACCTATAAGCAGGGGCACGGTGAGGATCTCTACCGGCGCAGCCTTTACACTTACTGGAAGCGGAGTGTGCCGCATCCGGCCATGCTGCTTTTCGACGCGCCATTCCGCGAGGTGTGCGCGATGCGCCGGTCCCGCTCGAACACGCCGCTTCAAGCGCTCAATTTGATGAACGATCCGGCCTATGTGGAGGCGTCGCGTTTTCTCGCGCAGCGGATGATACACGAAGGGGGCGACCGAACGGAGTCACGCATTGCCCATGGTTTCCGCCTGCTTCTTGCGCGGGCACCCGAGGCACGGGAGCTCAAAGTACTCACTGCCGCACTCGAGAGAGCGCTTCAGGATTTCAAGAGGGATCCGGACGCAGCCGCGCAGTTGCTGGAAGTTGGTGAAACAAAAAACAGCGCAGCGATTCCGGCCGCGGAGCTGGCGGCTTTCACGACGATTGCGAGCACGCTGATGAATCTGGATGAAGCCATCACAAAGGAGTGACCCATGAACACACGACCCTCACTGGCGCCGATCTCACGACGAAACTGGCTGAAGACTCTAGCGCTTGCCTCGCTCGTGGAGCCGAATTTGTTTGCGGCACAGGCAACGCATCTTGCCCCGAAAGCTCGCCGTATCATTTATCTGACGCAGGCTGGTGCACCCTCCCAGCTGGATTTGTTCGATTACAAGCCCGCGCTCGCGGACCAGTTCGACAAGGACCTGCCCGATTCGATCCGCAACGGACAGCGGCTCACAGGAATGACGGCGGGACAGAAGCGTTTTCCGGTGGCGCCTTCGCTTTTTAATTTCCGGCAGCATGGGCAGAGCGGGATGTGGCTGAGTGAACTGCTTCCGTACACGTCAAGCTATGCTGACGAAATGTGCCTCATCCGCTCGATGCACACGGAGGCGATCAACCACGATCCCGCTATGACGCTTCTGCAAACGGGTCATCAAATAGGCGGACGCCCTTCCTTCGGTTCGTGGGTTTCACATGGTCTGGGTTCGGAAAACTCGGATCTGCCGGCTTTTGTCGCGCTGATTTCACGTCCAAGCGGTCCGACCAATGCCCAGCCGTTGCACGAGCGAATGTGGGGCAGTGGTTTTCTTCCATCGAAATATCAGGGCGTGCGGATGAGTTCGGGAAAGGACCCGGTTCTCTTCCTTTCGAATCCGCCGGGGCTTAGCACGGAGCGCCGTCGTGCGATGCTCGATGATGTTGCCGCGCTTAACCAAATAAAGCTCGGCGAGTTTCATGATCCCGAGACGCAGGCGCGCATGGACCAGTACGAGATGGCTTTTCGAATGCAGGCGACTGTTCCTGAACTTGCGGATCTTTCCAAGGAGCCTGCTCAGATCTATGAGCGCTACGGGCCCGAGTCAAAAAAGCCGGGGACGTTTGCAGCGAACTGCATCTTGGCGCGTCGTCTGGCGGAGCGCGGTGTGCGTTTCATCCAGCTCTATCATCGCGGCTGGGACCAGCACAATAATCTGCCCTCTGGAATCAAGAGCCAGTGCTACGACACCGACCAGCCGACTGCTGCGTTGCTCGGCGAACTCAAGGAACGCGGGCTGCTCGAGGACACGCTGGTGATCTGGGGCGGCGAATTCGGGCGCACAGTTTATTCGCAGGGCGTACTGACCCGGAGCAACCACGGGCGTGATCATCATCCGCGCTGTTTCAGCGTCTGGATGGCTGGCGCCGGTGTGAAGAAAGGCCATGTGCACGGCGAGACAGACGACTTCAGTTACAACATCGTGCGGGACCCTGTGCAGATCCACGATTTGAATGCGACTGCATTGCATCTGCTCGGCCTTGAACACACACGCCTCACGTACCGATTCCAAGGACGCGACTATCGTCTCACGGATATTTACGGAAATGTGGTGAACCAGATTCTCGCTTGAACCCTGCGGACGCATGCAAGGTTGAAAAAATTGCGGCATGATTCCGGCGACTGTGAAACTTGGCTCAGCACCAACCGCGTCGAACGTTTAGCTTCGGTGAGGATTACAGCAAAGATTTTCGATCTGTTGGGGCGAGTGCGCTGAGCGGTCGGGTTATGCGACGCATTGAAAAATAAAACAGATGAAAAAGACATTTACGATGCTTGCCTCGTTGCTGACTGTACTGTTTTCAACACTCGGAGTCCTACCCGGGGAGGAGCCGAGGCCCGAGTCGCCTATTGCCGCAGCCATTGTTTATTCTCCGCATCCGCAATTTCGCTGGGAGCGGGAGGCGGAAGTGAAGATCGATGAGGTACACCGAATACAGATCGCGCGAGATAAAAACTTCGCGGATGTGGTGTGCGAGGATTGGATCGAAGTGGTTTCACGATTTGTGCCTGTGAATGCGCTCTCGCCCGGCAAGCATTGGTGGCGAGTGCAGCGCGGCGAAGGCAAATGGTCCGCTGGTGCGGCGTTTGATGTGCGCAAACCGGAAAATATTTTTGTGGTGCGCGCCGGCAGCGACTCCGGAGAGGTTGCGCGCGTGCTGTATCAGGCTGCGGCAAATGGGCCGGCAGAGGTGAATTTTGAGCCGGGCGAATACTTGCTCACAGTGGAAGGACGCGCGGGACTTTTGACATTGGAAAACGCGCGCGATCTGATCATCGACGGTCATGGGGCTAGGCTGGTGCTCGAGGGGCAGACATGCCTGCTCAGCCTGCGGAATTGCCAGCGCGTCACCATTCAGAATTTCGAGGCGACGAGTAGCCGTCCCGGGCACACGTTGGTGCGAGTGCTGGAAGTGGATATGGCCAACGCGCGGCTCGTGGTCGAGCCAGAACCCGGCTACGACCCCGATGTTGTGCGTTTCTTTGCGGGGGAGGGTAATGGAGGCAGCTTTTTAAATCGCGTCGATCCGGGGCATCATGGTCGGCATCTTAGTCGGGGTTTTGTTTCCGCAAGGGACGCCACCGCACAACGAGTACCGGATGCGGCGAGTAAGTTTTATATCGGGCCAGTAAAAGCAACAGCCCTGCCGCATCATGAGGAGGGGGAGCTTGCGGTTGTGACACTGTATCGGTCCCCTTTTGTGCGCATGGATCGCACGGAGGAATGCACACTCAGCCACATCCGGCTTGTGGATCACCCAGGTGGACCATGTATGGGCAATGATAATTCCGCACAAAGCTTGCTCTCTGTAAAAGTGATTCGTCGGACGCCCTCGGATTTTCAAGGTGGCCATTCGGGGGTGAACAACGGGCGTATTGGGGCATGGGTCGAGGGCTGCGATTATGAATGTCTCGCCGACGATGGCGGTCCGGCGCATCAGTCCCTCCGTATGAAGGTGGAACGAGCCGACGGCTTGGACGCGGTGCGCCTGCTAGATTCCTGGACCAACGGAGAGCTTCGTGCCCAAGACCGCGTGGTGTTCGTAGACCCACGCACGGGGCGATTCGCGGTTGCTGAGCTACGTGCGGTTTCGGAGGATCGCAAATCGATTCGACTGCAAGTTAGCGAAGAGCTCTCCCGAATTGCCGCCGTCCTTGGAATCGGAGGAGCGGATGAGTGGAAAGGCACGCTGGTTTACCGTTATGAACCCAGCAACGAGGACTTCGTGTACAGGCACAATCGTCATATCGGAGGGCGCGGGCACGGCGTTAAATTCAACGGGACACGTGCTTGGATCGCCGACAATTATTTCGCGAACATCACGGGGAATCCGATCCATGTGGGCTTTACCTACACGGGGGCCATATCCGGGATCGGTGCTCGGGACGTGGTGGTGAGTGGCAATACGATGGACTACTGCGGTTGGACCCCGATTGCTTGTATTTCGACCAGCGGCGTGGGTGAAAACATCATTATTCGGGAGAACCGCATCACTGAGGCCCGTGAAGCTGCGGTGATGGTTAAAGGATGTAAAAAGGTGAATGTGATCAATAACGACTTCAGTTCTGCGTCAGCGCCGGCAAGCGGGGCATGGATCGCTGCCGACGATGCCGGGGGCGTGGTCGCTCGCGGGAACCGTTACTCAGAAGCGGCGCCTGAGATTAAGGCTGCAGTGATTCCTTAGCGAGCGGCGTACGAAAAATCACAGTTTTCAGCATGAGTTTGCGGGATGTGTCTAAGATGCTGCTCCGCCAGCGGTCACAACTTTAACTTCCATACCCCAGATTAAACCTCCCATGCGCTCCCTTCTTTTCGCCACGCTACTTCCGCTTTTTCTGGAAGCTCCGCTGCCCGCTGCTCCTGCAAACGTGATTCTCTTTCTTGCGGACGATCTCGGGTATGGGGACCTGGGCTGTTTCGGCAATTCCGTCATCCAGTCGCCCAATCTTGATGCTTTCGCCAAGCAGGGGGTTCGTCTCACTCAGTGTTATTCGGCGAGCGCTGTGTGCAGCCCCTCGCGCTCAGCTCTTCTCACCGGCCGCACCCCCTACCGGAATGGAGTCTACACTTGGTTGGCGGAGAACTCAGAGGTGCACCTGCGCCGGAGCGAAGTGACTCTTCCGACTCTTTTGCAAAAGGCAGGATTCGCCACAGCACACACCGGAAAGTGGCATCTCAACGGATTGTTCAACAACCCTGCCCAACCACAGCCCGGCGACCATGGTTATGACTGGTGGATGGCCACCCAGAACAACGCGGCGCCCAGCCATGAAAATCCATCAAATTTTGTGCGCAACGGAACGCCAGTGGGTGAAATGCAAGGCTACTCCGCGCCCCTGGTGGTGGGGGAAGCAATGCACTGGCTTCGTGAAAAGCGGGATCCGGCCAAACCATTCTTTCTGACCGTCTGGACCCACGAGCCGCATTATCCGATCAAGTCGGACCCGAAATTCAAAGCTCTCTATCCGCAGCTTACCGACGATGTGCAGCGCGAGCACCACGCCAACGTGACTCAGATGGACGCGGCCTTCGGCCAACTCGTAAAGACGCTTAGTGAATTGAAGCTCGAGGAAAACACCTTCGTGTTCTTTACCTCCGACAACGGCCCCGAGGGCGACGGCATCAAGTCCCCCGGGCGCGGCTCCACCGGGGGGTTGCGCGGACGCAAGCGCGACTTGCACGAGGGCGGTATCCGGGTGCCGGGGATCGCCCGCTGGCCTGGAAAAATCCCAGCAAACTCCACGCTCGATGTCCCCGTCATAGGCAGCGATCTGCTCCCCACTGTGCTTGCCTTGACCGGCGTGGATGCTGCTTCGCTGGGCAACCGCACCCTCGACGGAGTCAACATCCTCCCTTCGCTTCGGTCCTCCTCCAAAAATGTCGAGCGGACGCAGCCGCTGTTCTGGCGCCTCGACATGGCCCCTAACGCCAAAATCGCCATGAGGGTCGGTGACCTGAAAATTCTGTCAGATTCAAGCCGTCAATCTTTTGAAATGTACGATTTGAAAAAAGACCCGCAGGAAACAACCGACCTTCAGGAAAGCAGACCGGTGGAGTTTGCGGATCTCAAACAACGTCTTCTCACCCACAATGCCGCAATCGAGGCCGAGGGGCCCGACTGGTGGAGGCGGCTTCATCCGAGTGGCGGAGTGGTTCCCGGATCCAAGCCTACAAAAGGGCAGGGGCATTAAATCCCAATGGAGTCGGGCCAAACCACGGGCTTGTCCGAGCTAAAGTCATGTCACTTGCTTCCGGCTTTCAATTTCTCCAATTCACCCGGTGAGGTGACAAACTTTTCGAGACCCGACATCGAAGACTTAACCGCGATGACCCCGTTTGAAGTTACTTCGCGGAGCATTACCACCCAGCCCTGCAATTTCGCGCCGCCCTCCGTAGTTTCTCTTGCTCGCCAGTCTTTAACTTTTTTAAAAGTAATCTCACCGGAATTAAATTCGAAGGTTTTTTCAACTCCAGGCGGCACCTCGATTTCCTGAGTATCCTCTTTGATCAAAGCCTGCTTTTTTGTCCCTATATCGAATCCGATCCATAAAATTAAAATGGAGACCTGCCTTGGGGCCCGTGCTGATTGTGAAAGACGAATGGATCCCTCCATGGAGGAACTCAGAGTTGTGCTGTTGGTCTGCCAAGTCCTCATTTTCATGGTCTCAGCCGAATCTCTGGTGGATCCCTTCGACTTCGCATTCACAGACCAGCCCGTTGTTAGCTCTTTTATCTCGGCTTGCGTTGCGGCAAGGACTTGGATCTGAGAAATGAGAA
>JBILUQ010000188.1:0-7753 GCA_044370935.1 Chthoniobacteraceae bacterium | reverse complement strand
CTGTGATGACGGGGGCGGGCAAGTCTGAGAAGGGAGTGCGGGTGTCTGGGGTTAAGCCCGATGAATTAACCCAGGGAGACTTGGTGTACAATCCTGGACATCCGCATGCGAACGCCCAGGGCATGGTTCAGATGCCCAATGTGAAGTTGGCCGTGGAAATGGTTGATTTGATGTCTGCATCCCGGGCCTACGAGGCGAACCTTTCGGTCGCGAAGAATGCAAGAATGATGGCTGTCAAAGCCCTTTCAATCGGAAGGTAAACTGAGGAGTTGATTTCAGGCCTTGAAGAATTGAAGAGATTTATTGCCCCGAGCCGTTCAAAGGAAGGCCAGCAAGATCGTTTCCGAATCGATCACAGATAAAAGTTTAATTAGCTAGAATCAGATACAAGCTTACAAATATGAGAATTGGTGCCATACCGGATGCAAAAATGATGAAGACACCCGAGCTTCCCTCCCTTGACGAGTTGGCTGGTAAGAGTGCGGCAGGCAAAACTGCGAGCTTGGGAGGCGTTGACGGCGCCCCGGGTGCGGGCGGCGTGCTTCGAGCTGAGTTCACTTCTTTTTTGGACAAAGCTGTAGGAGAGGTTGAGGGCAAGATGCGAGTCGCCGAGGCGGAGCGTCAGAAGGTGCTCACGGGGGATACTAACAATTTGCATCAAGCGACGATCGCGGCCTCTGAGGCTGGGATTGCCTTCTCCCTCATGATTGAAGTTCGAAATAAACTTGTGGAGTCTTACCAAGAGATCATCCGTATGCAGGTTTGAGGCTGTGGTTACAGCGTTTGATTCCTGATTGCTTTAATTGCCGAATCCTAGATAGCCTCATGTGTCGTCCGAAACAAGCTGTGGACAGACGCGAACCTCTGCCTTAACTAATGGTTTTGTCGGGGGTGACTGCTAAGGTATTTAGATGATTGGATTACATCACGCGGCTTTACTTATAGAATGAATTCGCTTCTTCAACAGTTGAGACAACTTTGGTCCCAGTTGGGCTTGAATCAACGGGTGACCGTTGCTGTGGCTGGCGCTGCGGTGCTGGCTGGGATGGTGGGCTTGGTGGCGTGGTCTCAGCGGCCTCAGATGCAGCTTCTTTACGGAAGGCTGAGCACCAAGGAAGTGGCCTCCGTAATGGCCTCTGTTCAGGAGCTTGGAGTTAAGCATGAGCTCGGGGCGAACGGCACCGCCATTTATGTCCCGTCCGACCAAGTGCATAAAATTCGCCTGGCGCTAGCCTCCAAGGGAATTCCTTCCGGAGAAGGGGTCGGATTTGAGATTTTTGATCGTGCTAACTTCGGGGTCTCTGATTTCATCCAGCGGACCAACTACAGCCGGGCGTTGCAGGGTGAGCTCTCGAGAACCATCTCCCAGCTCCAGGGGGTTCGAAGCGCTAGGGTGTTGGTCGTAATGCCTGAAAACAGGCTGCTTTTCACTGATACACGTTCCAAGCCGACGGCCTCGGTGTTCGTGGAAGGAGCGATCAACCAAGAGCAGGTGAACTCAATCAGGTTTTTGGTGGCGAACTCTGTGGAAGGGCTTAAAACTGAGGATGTTGCTGTGGTAGACAATCGGGGGCAGGTTTTGACTGAGGGGCTTAAGGATGACCCTTCACTCGGCGCAGCGTCCGCCCAGATGCGTCTCCGGAGGAGTGTGGAGGATTACTTCGCCAACAAGGTCGAGACGATGCTTTCAAAGGTGCTTGGTCCGCAGAAGGCAGTGGTGCGGGTCTCTGCCGAGCTTGATTCGGAGGCCACTACGCGCACGGAGGAAAAGTTTGATCCTGAAGGTCAGGTAGTGAAGAACGAGACTACTACGGACGACACGAGCACTACCAACGAGAGTGAAGCTGGGGCGCAGGCGGTTGGATCTACCGCGAATCTGGCCGCCCCTGGTGACGCTGCGAAGCCGAACCAGAAAACGAGCAACACCGAGAAAAAGAACAAGACAACGAGTTTTGAGATTAACAAGACGGTTCTGAACTCAGTCAAAGCTCCTGGAAGCGTATCCCGCCTTACAGCGGCAGTAATCGTCGCTCCCGAACCCGGATCTACTCCGGAGAAAAGTGATGCCCGTAAGAACATGCTACGTTCGATGGTTGCGAACGCACTGGGAGTGAAGGGCACCGACGTGGAGCTCAAGAAAATCGTTTCGATTGAGGAAATGGATTTCAATCCGCTCCCGGCGGAAGCGTCGGGTCTGGTCGAGACTCTGACAAAACACGCTGATGTTTTGAAGGATTTGGGTGCCGTGTTGGTTGCACTTGTACTGTTCGGCGCGTTTGTTCGAATGCTGCGTCGCACAAAGCCAGATGAGATTCCAATGGAAGTCCTTTATTCGGGGACGGAGGAATTAGCTTCAAACGCGGGGCCTGGACTTGGCGGGACTGTTGCGTCCTCCGGGGCGGCAGGGTCTGCTAGCAAAAGTCCGCAAGGGGTAACCGTTGAACTGATCAATGAGATGATTCGTCGTAAGCCCCAGAATGTTGGTGTTGCTCTCCGAAATTGGGTTGAAGAGGACAAAAAAGACGCCAACTCATAGGTGGTTTTGTTCAAGAGCCGAGGTGAGCCGCCTTCGAAAAACTTTGATAAATCCCGCTAATCAGAAATTTTGAAATTTCAGAATCAGCAGACATGACCGCAAATTACGCTAATCTGAATCGTACTCAAAAACTTGCCGCACTGCTCGTTTTGCTCGGGCCTGAGTCTGCGGGTGAATTGCTCAGGCAGTTCGACGGTTCGCAGCTTGAAGCGGTGGCCCGTGAGATGGTTTCCATTCCTTACGTCGATCCGGATATGAGGGACTCCATCTTAGAGGAGTTTGCGGGTGTGGTTTCGCAATCGATGCAAGCCGCCCTCGGTGGTGCCGCGGTCGCGCACGAATCCTTGGAGCGCGCGAAGGGTGATTTCACCGCGGAGAAGTTGATGCTGAGGGTGGCTCCCACCTCTCCTTCCGAGCTAAGTGATGGCATTTCGGAAATGGATGGGCGCCAGATTTTCAATCTGTTGCGCGCTGAGCAGATGCAGACGATTGCATTCATCCTCTCGTTCATGGAGCCCGCAAAGTCGAGTGAGGTCATTCGCCTGATGACAGCTGAGCAGCGGGAGGAAGTCCTTGAGCGCCTTGGTGTAATGGAGCCTACTTCGAGGGACTGGATCAAGAAGGTTTCCAGGAACATACAGAAGCATATCGATCGAAAGGCACAGCAGGGCGTGCAGAAAGCAGGCGGTGTGGATGCTTGCGCGAATATTTTGAACTCTCTGGACAAGGCCACACGCAAAGAGCTCCTCGGCGCAATGGACAAGCGCAACGCTGCGCTCGGGAATGCTATACGCAAGAAGGTATTCGGATTTGATGACTTGGTTCGTTTGGTCCCAAGTGACCTTCAGAAGGTGCTCAAGGAAGTGGAGACTTCCGATCTTGCGAAGGCGATGAAGGGGGCAAAGCCAGAGACTAGTGCCGCCATCTTTAAAACGATGTCCAAGCGTCAGGCTGCCGGTGTGCGAGAAGAAGTGGAAATGCTGCCCCCATTGCGTGCCAAAGACATGGAGCAGGCGCAGGAGAAGGTAATCGAAGTGGTTCGCAAACTCGAGGAGGCTGAGGAGATCACCATCGACTCAGAGGAGTAACCGGATGGAGCTGCCAAAGGCATCCCTTTCGTTTTCGGAACCCCTCAAACTGGTCCACTTGGCCGGTCAGGGCTCTGTTGCGCGTTTCAGTGCTGACGACCTGACCAGAGCACGGGAGGAGGCGCGGCAGGAGGCGTCCCATGCTGTGACGCAGGCTTACGATGCAGAAATCTCGAAACTCAAGGAGGATGTATCCACTGTTGTTGAGAAGGTTTTGCGGGATATTGTCCAGCAGCATGCAGACGCGCTCGAGGAGATGCGTTGTATTTTGCCAGTCCTCGTAAAGGAGGCGCTCTCCAGAATTGTGGGCAATTTTCAGTGGGATGACGCTGCTATCAAGGGGGGTGTTTCGGATTTGCTGGCCGAGGTCGCTCCAGGTTCTGAGAACGTTGAGGTTCAACTTTGCCGGGTAGACATGGCGCGCGTGGAGCAGTTCCAAAACCAGTTGCGGCAAAAATTTCCTAGTTTGCGTTTTTCCGTCAATGACGAGCTTGGCTCGGGGGACTGTATGGTCAAAACAAAGTTTGGAATGCTCGACGGGCGAATCTCGACAAAAATCAAGGCCGTGGAAGGGCTTCTAACCTAGTTTGTGGCAACTCAAGGTATGAGTGCATCACTTTGGTCGGCGGAGAGGCTTCAAGAGCGGTTGAGGGGAGGGCGGTTAGCTCAAAGCATAGGGCATGTTGTTCAGGTGACTGGTCTTGTCGTCGAGTCCGATGGTCCGAATCTCGCCATCGGCGACGTATGCCAGATAGCGGCGGGTTCGGAGGAACCTGTTTTCGCTGAGGTCGTAGGCTTTCGTGAACACCGGTTGCTATTGATGCCTCTGGGTGAGATGCACCAGGTACGGGTCGGTTCCGAGGTGACTGCATCCAGTTTTGCCGCCGGTGTCCCAGTAGGCTACGAGCTGAGGGGGAGGGTATTGGATGGGCTGGCTCGCCCGATTGACGGCAAGGGGCCTTTGCCTCCTCTTCCAATCGCGCCATTGAGAGCGGCTCCTCCGCATCCCTTAACCCGTCAGAGAATTACGAAGCCGTTTTCGACCGGAGTGAAGGCGATTGATGTGTTTACCCCCGTTGGGGAGGGGCAGAGGATGGGGATCTTTTCAGGTAGCGGAGTCGGGAAGTCTACGATGCTTGGGATGATGGCGCGGGGTGCGAGCAGCGAGGTGAATGTGATCGCGCTGGTCGGGGAGCGCGGACGCGAGCTGCGTGAATTCCTTGAGAAGGATTTGGGGGAAGAGGGCTTGCAGCGTTCGGTGATTGTTGTCTCCACATCGGACCAGCCTGCGCTTGTGCGCCTGAGAGCGGCGCTGACAGCAACTGCAATCGCCGAGTTCTTCCGAGACCAAGGCCATCGCGTCATGTTTATGATGGACTCTGTCACGCGCTTTGCGATGGCTCAGCGCGAGGTTGGCTTGGCGGTGGGGGAACCGCCGAGCAGCCGAGGATACACTCCATCGGTCTTTGCTTTGTTGCCGAAGCTTTTAGAGCGGACGGGCGCGGGCGATTCCGGTTCCATTACCGCATTCTACACGGTTCTCGTCGAGGGGGATGATATGAATGAGCCGATCGCCGATTCCGTGCGCGGGATTTTGGATGGGCACATTGTGTTGACCCGCTCCCTCGCGACGGCAAATCATTTCCCTGCAATTGATATTTTGGAAAGTATTAGTCGTTTGAATCGTGATCTTTGCAGTGAGCAAGAATATCTTCTCTCAGCGGAGGCCCGAGACCTGCTAGCTCTATACCGGCGTAATGAGGACCTGATCACCATCGGGGCCTACACGCGGGGATCGAACCCGAAGTTGGATCAGGCCATTGAGCGGAACGAACCGCTGATGGACTTCCTGAAGCAACCAATGACGGAACGTTCCGACCGGGTGCAGGCATGGCAGAAAATTGTGTCTGCTTTGCGCGGTTAAATAATCGTAGGATGAAGTGCTCGAAACGTTGATTTTTTTGTTTGGTTTTTAGAAAGTAAACGCCGCTTACCTTAGTCAGACCGCAGCATAGTTGACTTCACTAGTTTAAGTAATGAGGCCCTTTAGATTTACATTGGAATCTGTATTGACGCTCCGTTCCCGGGAAGAGGAAACGGCACGCCAGTCGTATGCCGAGGCCTTGGCTTTCCAGTCGCGCACCAACGAAGCGTTGGAGCAGGCGATGAATGATCTGGAGGCGCTTCAGTCGGAGCTTTCTGAAAAAAGGCAGGCGACTTCAAAGCGGGACGATCAAATCATGTTTATCCAGGCGATCCGCCAGCAGCGTTCCTTCTGCGACGCGATGACCCAGCGCCTCGCACGCGCTGTGCAGTTGGTTGAGGTCCGAATGAAGCTTTGGCTTGATGCTCGCCGGAAGACGCAGGTTCTTCAGAAGCTTAAGGATAAACGCAGTCAACTTCATGACGCCGAAATGCGCCGTCTCGAGGAGCGTGAAATCGAGGACATGATCTCGGCTCGCTGGGTAGCCACGCGCGCTTCAACTTTACGATGACCCGCGATATCTAGCGTTTAATTTATTATGTTGGCCGCCCCTTGGTTTTTAGCAGTCGTCGCGTTCGTTGTGAACGCAGTTTCAACTTTTTTGATGCTCAAGCCTGAGATCGAGAAGGCTAAGCAGGCTGCCATCGTGACTAGTGAGGAAAAAGTTGTTGAGGAGAAGAAAGTTGAGGAGGAGCGGATTGCAGCCCTTCCTCCGCCTCCTCCTTGGAATTTTAAGACCGAGGCTGTTGATGAGTTGGTGAGCGAGTTGAAGGCGAGCAAGGAGGGGCTTCTGGACGAAATGAAGGATCTTTCCTTGTTGCAAACTCAGATCAGTGCGGAGCGCGAAGAGGTTGAAAAGCTGAAAGCGGAGGTGATCCGGCTCCGGCAGGAACTCGACGCGCGAGTTGTCGAGGTCCAGGAGTTTGAGAAAGATAACCTGAAAAAGCTTGTTTCGACCTACGCTGCAATGCCTCCGATCTCTGCAGTGCCGATCCTCAAGGAGTTGGACGAAGACACTGTGGTAAAGATTTTTGCGCAAATGAAGCCCGATATCGTGTCCAAAATGCTGGGAACGATGGCGTCGTTGGTAGACAAGAACGAGCGTTTCTCTGAGGACTCTCCAGCGCGTCGCGCGGCTCGAATTTCAGACAAACTTCGCTTAATGAAAACCGTAAAGAAAGAGGTGGTCCAGTGAGTGTCTCTACGATCAAGTCTTCCCCAGAATTGCTGATCTCTCCGAATGCCTCTTCTCCGAGGGCGGATCGTCCCACCGCTGAGAACGGTGATTTCTCCAGTTATTTGCGGGAAGGTGTTGGCGCAAATCTAAGGAGTGGCAAGGGCGCTCCTTCCAAAACCGTTGTCTCTAGAGCGACCGGAAATGCTGCGTCTCTCTCAAGGGGAACAGATTCTGCACCGGATTCTGCATCGCCCGAGGTGGATTCTGGCTCATCTGTTCAATCTTCCGAGTTCTCTTCAGGTGATTCTGATCCGGTAGATTCTGGAATACTACCGGCCGTTCGATCCGAGGCCGATTTGCCTTCCGATCCACGTCTGTTGAATCCTGTCGACGCGGCTCTGGAAGCTGCTGCGATTGCCGCTTCCACAATGCTTTCTGGGGTTTCGCTGAGCCCCGTTGCGGTTGTTTCCCCCTCCAATGATTTGGAGGGCAACTCCAGTGCTCTGCCCTCGGATCCTCAAGGTTCCATCGAATCAGTTTCCGGAGAGTTAGCGTTGGGTGGTTCGGTTCCGATGCCGACCCTACAGGCTGCAATCAGATCTGGTGCTGGCCAGTCTGGGGCTATCGCGCAATCGAGCTTGAGTCAGCCCCAAGTCGCAACTGTACAGAAGCAGCCAACGGCTCAGCAACCACAAGAAGCCTCTGCGTCGAAGCAAGTGCCACCGGTGCCGCCCGACTCAGATTCCCGGCAAATGATATCTGCAAAGGTGACCGCCTCGCAGACTGCTAAATCCTCTTCCTTAGAGGTTTCCAATTTGCGTGTGAGATCCTCAGGTGAATCTACTCCCGAGCCGAAGTCTTTGATTCCTCCAGTGGTCCTTACCCCGTTGGAAAACTTAGCGGGTAACTCGAGTCTTTCTTTGGCAGCTCCTGCGGAAAAGAACTCAGATGTTCTATCAGTTAATTCT
>JBILUQ010000187.1:0-7804 GCA_044370935.1 Chthoniobacteraceae bacterium | reverse complement strand
TCATGCTCGATCGCCAAAATCCCGTATCCACCGCCCGGACACACCATTACGGCGGTACCGTTCGGGGAAACCGGACGATAAATTGAAATTGTTGGATCCGAGACGTTAGTGATGCGCAAAACGTCGCTCTCGCCTTTCGGCTGCAGGACTTTTTCGGCGTCAATCATGACGCCCGGTTTTTCAAGGGGCCCCTCTGGCCAGAGCTTGATCACCGTTGGTTCCGCCGCGCTAACGCTGGAAATGGCCGCCCACGTTAGAATCAGGCTTATCGGAAGGATGTTTATTTTCATCAGAATGTTTTAATAAAGCTCCCTAAAGTCTTCTTTGGAACCCAGCCCCCGGAGCTTTTTTAGCGGTTTCTAGTTCAGATTAAACGGTAATTTTAACTTCCCAACAAAGACCAATGTGCTAATCCCGAGCTCGCCGGAGAGTGAGATATTAACCAGTTTCACGAATGCTTCACACATTGATCACCGGAGCGTAATCTTGCCACTGGAAGCTTTCTTCCCGTGATTCAGACTAACTCAAACAAAACATCAACTTCAGAAGAAGTGCCCAACAATAAAATCGTAGGCCGGAGAATCCTATCGCGCGGAGTGGGTCCGCGTCAGTACAACGTGCGTCTGGCTTCCACGCCGGAAGACGTCAGAGCCGCGCAAACCCTCCGTTTCCTTGTCTTCAACCTTGAGCTTCAGGAGGGACTCGAAGCCTCGTTCCTCACCCTCAGGGATGAAGACTCCTACGATTCGGCATGCGATCATCTCATTGTTGAACACGGCACGGAAGTCGTGGGCACCTACCGCATGCAAACCGGAACCCGCGCGGCTGCGCACCACGGCTTCTACAGCGCCCAAGAGTTTGATCTCACTCCCTTTGATGCAATACGCGCTGAAGTGCTCGAACTGGGTCGTGCATGCGTCCACCAGGAGCATCGGAATCTTTCCGTTCTCTCGATGCTGTGGCGTGGGATCGCAGCCTACGCCCGGGACCACCGCTGCCGCTACTTGCTTGGCTGCAGCTCGCTTACCTCGCAGGATGCCGAAGTGGGTCAGGCACTATACCGCATGCTCAGTGACCGCCATCTGGCCCCGGAACACCTCCGGACAAAGCCACTGCCGGAGTGGGAATGCCCACAGCCTATCCAACTCAGCGACCCCGCACCGGTTCCAAGAGCTCCAAAGCTTCTGACTGCGTACCTCTCACTTGGAGCAAAGATCTGCGCGCCCCCAGCGCTTGACCGGGAGTTCAAGACGATCGATTTTCTAACACTTCTCGATCTTGAAAACCTCCCCGCCAGCGCCGCCAGCTTCCTTGGATAACTCCACTCGAGATAACACTACTCGCATCTCCCAGCCACAAGGCGGGGAAGCAGACGCCGATCGTCCAGAAGATGACGGCGTCGGACCGCTGGAGTTTGGCCTGAAATGTACGCGCCTTCTACTCCAACTGTTACACAGCCTCAAGCGCGTCGGCGAACTGAGCGCGCCGATCACCGGAGAGCACCCCGATGTATTGCATCAGCGCGCAGCATTGTTGCAAAAAATAAGCCGCGCGTTGTTGTCCCATCTGAAAGTCTCGATTCAAACGCGGGGCACCGTTCCAAACCGCGGGCTGCTCGTGAGCAACCATGTCAGCTTCGTGGACATCATGCTGCTGAGTGCGCTCAACCCTCTGGTTTTTGTATCCAAATCAGAAGTAGCGCGCTGGCCGATCATCGGCCCGATAGCGGTAAAATCAGGCACCCTCTTCATCGAGCGTCAGAAGCGCAGCGACGTTTCGCGCATCAACGAGGCCCTCGCCCATGCCTTTGACGCCGGCGTGCTGGCTTGCATTTTCCCCGAGGGCACTAGTTCGGACGGCACCGGCGTGCTACCGTTCCAGCCCTCGCTTTTGCAGCCCGCCATCAGCGCTCAACTGCCCGTGTGCCCCGCTCATATTCGATACGAGACCGAAAATGGAATCCGAGCCGACGACATCGCGTACTTCGGGGACCGCAATCTGATGGATTGCATGCGCGCCTTGATAAGCCGGAAAAAGACTATTGCCCGAGTCAGCTTTGGGCCCCCCGTCGCCGCTGATACCGACCGGAAGACACTTGCCGCTCTTTTGAACACGGAGGTGTGCAGGCTCGGCCAGCTTCAACATTGAGACCTCCATGTACGAACCCCTGAGCACCAGCCAGCGAGCCCTGAATTCAAATGGAGGGGCTTCCTTGACCATGCCCGATACGCCCACTAGGCTCAAGAACATGCAACGCCCCTTGCGCCATCACGCAATTTTGAATGCGCCCCGGATCATTTGCTTCCTCGTGATGCTTTGCGCCTCACAGGCTCGATCTGAAATCACGTACAAGGAGGGCGAGGGCTGGAGCTTCCAAGGCTGGCTTTTTGACAACCTCAACCTGACCACCTCCTCCGTTGCAAGCAACTCAACCGAACAACTCAAGATCGGTATGGAGTTTGAAAGAAGCGGGGACGAGAAGAAGGCAGTGGAAGCTTACCGCGCGGTTTTAAAGCACTTCCCTCTGGCACCAGAAGCGCCCCTCGCCGTGCTGCGCGTCGCTCAAATCGAAGATAAACACGGTGACTACGAAAAAGCGTTCCGATTCTACGACACCTACCTCGAGAAGTACCCGGAGGGCGACGATTTCAAGACCGCCCTTGATTCAATGGTCAAGATCGCCAAGCGATTCATGGACGGCGAGCGCAGGCGACTGTTTGGGATTAAAATGTTTTCCTCGAACGTGCGGGCTCAAGAAATGCTGGAGAGCATTCTGAAGCGGGCCCCGTTCTCGAGCGGCGCCGCACAGATCATGCTCTACCGTGCAGCCATGCTAGAGCGCCAATCAAAGGACCAGGAAGCGATTCTGGCTTACCAGGAAATCCTCGAGCGTTTTCCTTCCGACCCAGCAGCTGAGGATGCCCAGTATCAGATCGGCTTCATCCGGCTCAAGGGAGTAAAACACGGCTCTTACGACGCCGTTGACCGGATTCGCGCACAGGAGTCTTTCGAAGATTTCTTGAACCGTGCGCCGACCAGCGGCAAATCCGCGCAGGCCCGTGAAAACCTCCAAAAGCTAGACGCTGATCAGCGCAAATCCACGTTGGAAGTGGCAAAGTTTTACGAAAAAACCGGCAAAACCAAGGCTGCCGTTGTCTACTACGAAGACTTGATTCGTCTCTATCCGGAATCAGAAGAAGGCAAGACTGCCAAAACCCGGCTCTCAGCTTTGAAGGTGCAAAAAGGCGAGGATGCGGCATCAAGCTCGAAGGAGCCCGCAGAAAACGCCGCTAAGGCTGAAGCAAAACGTGCGATGGCAGCCACGGTCAGCACTGCGTCGCGGGCGGACTACGTCGGCCCACAACTCAAAGCCCAACCTCAAATCGAAAAAGCTCCAAGTGCGCCCGCTCTCCGCATTTCTCCAGCTGACATCAATCCCGATCAGCCGTTCTTCTCATCTCCAGCGCCAACAGCCCCCATCAGCACACCCAGCACACCCAGCACACCAAAGGCTGGAAAAAACCCCTAACTGCAAATGTACTCGATGTTGAGAGTCATGCCGGCGCTTCTGCTTTCACTGATGGTTGCGATGCTGTCGGGGTGCGCGGGCTATCATGCAGGGCCGTCCAAACCGGCATACATGAGCGATGTAAAAACCATCGCCATTCCATCCTTCAAAAACCAAACCCTCGAGCCTCGCATGGAGGTGCTATTCGCCAGCACGCTCGCAAAGCAAATCCAGCAGGATGGGACCTATCAAATTGCGCGGGAGGAAGAGGCCGATGCCATCTTGCAGGGAACAGTATTGAGGATCGACCGAACCCCAGCACGCGGACTGCGATCAAACTTTTTTCAAACCAGCGAATTCAATCTGCTCCTCACCCTTGAAATCAAGTTAACAGACAGACGTAACGGCAAGATTTTAGCGAAGAGAAACATCATAGGAAATACGACGTTCTTCGTCAGCAGCTCCAATCCGCGTACGGGCGACGTCAACAAGGATGAGCGCCAGGCAATTCCACTTGCGGCAGAGGATGCTTCAGTTCAAACCGTCAATTTCCTCTCAAACGGTTGGTAGAAAGTTTTCACCAGCCCTTTGCTTTGCTTTACCTCGTCGCCACGCCCATCGGTAATCTTGGTGACATTTCGGGGCGTGCACTCGAAATCCTGCGCACCGTTGACTTGATTGCCGCGGAAGACACGAGGCACTCCGGGAATCTTCTAAAACACTTCGAGATCAAGGCGCGCCTCACCTCGTATCATCAGCACAACGAAGCCCGCAGAACCGCAGAGCTCATCGAGGAACTGAGCGCTGGCCGCTCGATAGCCCTCATCACAGATGCAGGCATGCCGGGCGTGTCTGATCCCGGCCACCGGTTGCTACGCGCATGCATCGAACGCGGTCTCCCCTACTCTGTGATTCCCGGCCCTAGCGCCGTGCTCACCGCTCTGATCGGTTCTGGATTTGATTCGTCTCAGTTCTTTTTCGGCGGTTTTCTTCCGGTCAAAAGCGGCCAGCGTGAACGGGAGCTGACACACGCGGCGGAGCGCTCGGAAACAACGGTGTTTTTTGAATCACCCCACCGTCTTCTGAAGACGCTCGATGCGGCCACCCGCATCCTGTCGGACAGAAAACTCTGCGTCGCGCGGGAACTCACAAAGCAATTTGAAGAGTATAGAATCGGAGATGCCGCGACGCTACTCACGCATTACTCCGCGCATCCTCCCAAAGGAGAAATTGCTCTCGTCATTGATTCCGTGAGTTCCAAAAAGTGCCGGGAAGCTGAGACCGGTTCCAACACGCAGGCTATCCTCCGGCGACAATCCTGATCACCTCGATCACATCGCCCTCGCGCACGAGACGCTCGCGCCATTCCGAGCGATGCAATGCGAGTCCGTTATGCTCGACGAGAACCGCCTCTAAGGGAATCCCAAGCCGGATAAAGGACTCCTCGATCGTGCCTTCCTCGATTAACTCGCGTGAGTCCCCATTGATCTGAATTTTCATCGGCTGGAAATCATTCATTCCACTCACAGCAGTTCAGCCGGCATCTAGCTGGCTGCGAGGATCGCGGAGTCCCAGTCCTTCCATACAGCCTCAAGGCCCCGATTGCGGAGCGCATCGGCGACCTCGGCGGGAGAGCGTTCGTCAGCGATCTCAAACTGCTCGCTCGCCTTCGCGCCAGCCTGCGCATCGCCAAGAGGCACCTGCCTGCCGCGCACCGTCAGATGCAACGACTCTTCTCCCTGCCCGGTGTAGCCGCCCGGTTCAGTGTGGCTTCCCGCACTCATCATCGTAATTCCAAGCGGCATCAACCCGTCGCGCAAAGGCTGTGGCTCGCGGGTGCTCAAAATAATCCCCACCTCAGGGAAACACATCCGTGTCGCGAAAATAAGCTGACTAAAATCACGGTCACCCAGAATGAAGCGCGGCTCGTACTCACCTGCACACGGCCGCAGGCGCGGAAAACTCACGGTGAATTGCGCCTTCCAGCATCGCTTCAAAAGGTACTCAAGATGCTGCATCAACGCGATCGCCTCGCTCCGCCAGTCACACAACCCGAATAGCGCACCAACGCCGATGCGGCGAAACCCGGCGTCATAAGCGCGCTCCGGACATGCGAGTCGCCACGCATAGTCGCGCTTGGGACCCGCAGTGTGTAGCTCGGCATACACCATGGGATCGTAGGTTTCCTGATAGACAATCAACGCCTCCGCGCCCGCCCGTACCAGCGGTTCATATTCCTCACGCTCCATCGGCGCCACTTCCAGCGCCACCCCTGGGATCTCGGGCACAAGCGCACGCACGCATCGCTCAAGGTACCCGTTTGAAACAAACTTTGGGTGCTCACCCGCCACCAGCAGTACGTTGCGAAATCCCTGACCGCGCAAATACTCAGCCTCCCTGCGAAGCTGATCCACCTCCAAGGTCACGCGCACTATCGAGTTTTCCCGTGAAAAACCGCAATACGTGCACGAATTGATGCACTCGTTGGAAACATAAAGCGGCGCAAAAAGGCGCATGGCATTTCCAAAATGGCACCGTGTCAAATGCGCGGATCCGGCAGCCATCGCCTCGAGGCGTCCGTCTGACGCAGGCGCCAGAAGCGACGCGAACCGTTTGATCAACGGTGAATAGCCAGCGGGATCTGTAGCGACGGAAAACATGGGGTTAAGCAGACGAATCAAGGGTGCATCTTCCAGACAAAACTGTCCACCCCTCTCACGCAAACTGCGAATGCCCCCTTATCTTCTTTTCGAAATCGGCATGCGCCGACTCGGGCAAGTCGCTCGGGATTCTCGCCCCAGAACGCCCCCACTTTAAAAGCCACTCGGCACCGAGAACTTCGTAGCCAGTCGAAAAACGGGACTCCACCGCCTGCGGAGTGAAGGCCACCGTGGTCTCAAGCTTCTGTCCCGTTCCCTTTCCGCGCGCGACATGAAATCCAGACGCAAGCAGACAGCCGCGCGTTGCAGTTGAGCAACTGTAGGTGAACAACGACGATGCCCGCCCCTTGCAAGCGCGATAAAGGTTTTCGAAGTTGCCGAGTGTCCACTGGTCGGCGCAGGTCTTCCGAGAAAACATGTCGTAAAAAATCAGCTCCGGCGCCTCCTGAACCTGCAGAACCGTCTCCAAAAAATCTCCCTTCACCAACTCCCAGCTCAACCCGGGGTGCTCGCGGGATTGCCAGCGACCCTCGCGCAAAATCCAAGCGGGCGCACTGTGCCGCAAATACTGGAATTTGTCTGAATTCTTGAACGCGAGTTCGAGCGAGTTCAGATCGTTCTCAAAACTGAAAATGCGCATCGGGCGAACCTCAGCATACGATGCTGCTTTTTCAAAACACCGGATCGCCGCCATCGCATTAGCCGCTGCGCCCAAGCCCACGTCCCATATCACCAACGGCTCAACCTCCCGCGCGTATGCAGCGGAATCAACCTCGCGCACGCGCTCCGCAAGCAGCGCCTGCCCGGTGTACAGCAGTTCAGCCTCCTCCATCGGTTCATTACGCGAATGCATGATCTCACCGGAACTGCAATGCCTGATGCTTGCAAACCCCTCCATGGCGATATGCACCTCGTAATCTCCAAGCTTCGTCGGGGGATGCTTCTTGCGCTTCACCTTCGGGAGCAACACCGGGTTGTCGAGGTCGTCCTCGTGAAGGAACTCCCGCTTCGTGCGGTAAAGCTCGAGGAAACGACCGGCGACGATACTGGCCCGGATTTCACGCATCAATGCATGATAAAAGTAAATGTTGTGCTGCCCGAGCAGCTGCCAACCCAGAGTCTCTTTGGTTTTCGTCAAGTGATGCAGGTACGCCCGCGAATAACGCCTGCAAGTTGGACAGCCGCATTCTGGATCCAACGGCTCGTCCGCAATCTTGTAAACACCGCGACGCAACTGCAGAAAGCCGCGGGAAGTAAACGCTCCTCCCCTTTGGGCCACCTGCGTGGGAATGATGCAGTCAAACATGTCCACCCCGCGATGCACCGCCTCCAGAATGTCGAGCGGCGTGCCAACTCCCATCAAATACCGCGGCTTATCCACAGGCAGCAGGCCCGCTGTAAATTCGCAGGTGTCTTCGCGTGCTGACTTCCCCTCGCCCACAGCAAGACCTCCGATGGCGAATCCATCAAAGGGCATTTCGCGCAGGCATTCGGCGCTCTCGCGGCGGAAATTCTCATAAAGAGCTCCCTGCACAATCCCAAAGAGCGACTGCACCGAATTGCCGCGCGCAACAAGGCTGCGCTGAGCCCAGCGATGCGTGATTCCCATCGCCTGGCGCGCCGTTGCCTCGTCGGC
>JBILUQ010000186.1:0-7805 GCA_044370935.1 Chthoniobacteraceae bacterium | reverse complement strand
CTCACCTGAGGCCGAAGAGCTCGTGTCTATCTCACCATAAAACCGAGTAAAACAATACGGTCAGTCTGATCTCAACTTCCCAGAAAACGACAAATAACATGAAATTGTCTCGCATTCTCATCGCCGCCACAATCGGACTCACTCTTTCCGCAAAGGCAGCGCCAACAGCCGAGCCTGATCCCTCCCAAATAGCGATTGCAATTGTCAGTATCCTTGAGCAGGCACACTACTCCAAGAAGCGCGTCGACAATTCAATGTCAGAGAAGTTGCTGCACAACTATCTAGATGATCTGGACTACAACCACCTGTTTTTCACTCAAGAAGACGTGGATTCATTCAACTCAAGATGGGTCACCAGTCTCGATGACGAACTCATCTTCGGCAGAACGGGTGCCGCAGACGAAATCCACAGTGTGCTCAAGGAGCGCGCTGAAGATCGTGTAAAATATGTCCTCGAGATTTTATCGGCAGAAATTGCGCTCGACCTCGACCGTACAGTTGAAATCAATCGCCAAAAAACGCCGTGGCCAAAATCCCGAGAAGATGCTGAGCGCATATGGCGCGACCGAATCGCATCCGAGCTAATTCAAGAAAGGCTCAACAGTAAAAAAGCCGACCCAGCCTTAGCCATCAGAAAACGCTACAACGAGTTTATCCGCGACGTGCGGGAACGGACGCCAAAAGATGTACACAAGACTTTCCTCACATCGCTCGCGAAGTCTTACGATCCTCACTCCGAATACCTCGCGAAGGACGATCAAGAACAGTTTAACATCAGCATGCGTCTTTCGCTATTTGGCATCGGCGCCCGATTGAAAAGCGAGGACGGTTACGTGAAGGTCGAACAAGTGGTTCCCGGAGGACCGGCGAGTCGAAGTGAAAAAATAAAGCCCGGCGACCGTATCGTGGGTGTCGCGCAAGCTGACGCCGAGTTTGTTGACTGCGTTGATATGCGCCTCGACAAAGTGGTGAGCATGATCCGCGGAGAGAAAGATACCATCGTGCGGATTCAATTCATTCCTGTCAGCGCAACCAATGCATCGGAACGCGTTACAATAGATTTGAAACGGGACGAGATCAAATTGAAGGACGGAGAGGCACACGCCGAATTGATCGAATGGCGGCAACCGGACGGTAAGGCCCTCAAGATTGGCGTTATCGAACTGCCTTCATTCTACCGTGACTTCGCCAAAGGCAACGACCCCGAGGCCAAAAGCACTACGCGAGATGCTTTGCTTCTGCTAAATCGCCTGAAAAAAGAAGGCATTGATGGTTTGATTATGGATTTCAGACGGGACTCAGGGGGCTCGCTTGAGGAGGCGATCAATCTTTCTGGTCTGTTTTTCGGAGAAGGACCGGTGGTGCAAACAAAAGGTCCAAATGGTGAGATTTCGGTTTCCCGCGATGTCAATCCTTCGGTGGCATACGATGGCCCGATGGTTGTTCTGGTTAACCGTCTGAGCGCTTCAGCCAGTGAAATCTTCGCCGCCGCGATGCAAGACTACGGGCGGGCTGTGATCGTAGGCGACAGCAAGACTTATGGCAAAGGCACAGTGCAGCAGATGGTGGAGCTTGGAAGAGTGATGCCAACGTTGGCCCACGCCCAGAAAGCTGGCTCCATAAAGTTTACCATCCAAAAATTTTACCGTATCGCAGGGGGCTCAACCCAACTGCGTGGCGTCGAGAGCGACATCGTACTGCCATCGATGTCAGACCAAGACGAGATAGGTGAAGCCGCACTGAAAGACCCACTCCCTTACGACACGATTCCGCCAGTCAATTACGAGCGGTGGAGGACACCACTGCACCTCGAGGAACTTAAACGAAATTCCGCTGCACGAGTTACAAAAAATCCCGAGTTCGGTTTTATAACCGAGGACCTAAAGCGGATTCGCGAATACGTTTTAGCCAACAAAGTTTCGGCCAATGAAACCGTCCGCAAAGAGGAACTTGAAAAAGACAAAGCACGGAACGAGAAGCGTGAAGACGAACGTGAATCCGTAAAAGGCCGCGTTAATCCAAAGGCATTCCGGATCACTTTGGACAATGCTAAAGCCGGGCCTCTGGACGCAATCAAGTTTATCGAGCCTAAACGTAAGCCAAAGACCTCAGAGACTGATCATTCCCCAGCTACCGAAGAACAGAAGCAGGCTGAACCCGACAAGGACGACGGTTCTTTGTTTAAATCGGCACCACTTCGGTATGATCCCGTCAAAGAAGAATCTTTGAGCATTTTGTCCGACTTAATTCAACTGACAGACAACTTAAAGTCTGATGAGCGGCAGCAAAAGTAAATGCGGCAGCATCCTTAAGCGCAGCGCCAGCGGACCGTCTTAACAAGTGGTTTCATTTGTTTCCGGGTGCGAGACGCGAGGGCCCGATGTGAGGATTCGCATCAACGGTTCCTCCATCGAAACTCCAGACGCGCACATAGTCGATCTCGAAGAAATTTGGAAACACCGTTTCAGGAGTTGGCGCCCCGGAAGGACCAAACCTGCTGCTTACGCCGTTACTGAGAATAACATACATGGGAATGTCTGGGACATGCGCACCCTCGCTTTCGTGCTTCACTACCCCGTTTTGAATCCACTTGGCTTTACCAGGAAGCCAAAGCAATCCGAATGTGTTCCACGCTCCCTCGAAATCCACGTCAAGGTTTCCGCCGCTCGCCCAATTCACCTCTGGAAAACTACCGTGGCACAAGCCGAGGTGCATGAGTTTCTTGGCTCCATAATATTCCGCAATGTCGAACTCCGGAGGCCACTGATGATTTTGAGGCATTAACCAAAAGCATGGCCATGCCCCCTTCCCACCTGGGAACCGGGCACGTATTTCGATGTACCCATAGGTAAAGGCAAACCGATCGTGTGAAGACACCATTCCCGCCGTATACTCGTATGTTCCGAGGGGATCATCCCCGCGAATCGTATTGCGCGACGCCCTTAAACGGAGTGATCCGTCCTCGATCAGCACGTCTTCATCGATGAGATAATTCAAATAAGAGCTGTTGTGGTACCTATCCCCCTCACGGCCCAACACCTTGAGCTTCGTCTCCCAGAGCTCGCGGTTTAACCCCGCCGATTCAAAAGTCTCCTCCAAGACTAGCCTGAAACCGGAAGGAGGTAAATCAAGGTTCTCTGCGCCGGCTGCCAGCATCAACTGACTGAGGCCGGAACATAGCGATATCATCAATAAAAAGGCTGGAAAAAGCTTCCAGCAACGACAACTTACGCTCACACGGTAGCCCGAGAGTTCCTGTGCAAATTTCATGTTTTTAGCATTGATGCTAGCCTTGAAAATGGAAGGTCGTATTTGGGATTTGCGCAATCTCTAGGCACGGCCTTAGATTCATTAAGGGAGTTCCATCCCACCCTGCTCTTTCACTATGTCCAGCCTGATGCCAGAACGCCCCACCGGATGCGAAACGCCTTGGAGAATCGGCGTAGCCGCAAGCCTATATAACCCAGAATGGGTTGAAGGCCTCGTCTCCAACTTTCGAAGCGAGCTCAAAGCGGTCTGCCCGCGCTCCTCCATTCAGGTCCACTGGGTTCCGGGATCCTTCGAACTACCACTCGCTGCGGATTTGATGGCTGCTGAAGGGTACTTTCAATGTGTTGCAGCATTTGGGGTACTACTCGACGGATCGACTGCCCATGCCACTTTAGTCGCGCAAGCCATTACTCAGCAACTGCTGCAGTCCTCGATTACGCACCGGATTCCTGTGCTTCACGAGGTGCTTCTAGTAAAGGACCAAGCTCAGGCGGAGGCGCGCTGCCTCGGTTCTGAAATCAACCGTGGAATCGAGGCTGCACGCGCTGCGGTACGAATGCTTAGGGCGGTGGATGAAATTCGGAAAATTGCGTCGGTCACCAAAGGTCCTTCAGCTTAGAATTCCAAATGTCAGAATCAAAACCGATGGAGTTGAAAGCGGCAGGATCGAAGGTCGGCATCCGACGAGACGGGAGGGAGGCGGCTGTCCAATATCTCTTCCAGTTAGACTACCAAGGATTCGACATACCGGCGCCTGACCCGGATTTCTGGAGATTGCGGTCCACAAGTTCCGATGCAGACAAGCAGCAACCTCCCCCGATCGCTCCGAAGGCGCGTGCCTTTGCAGAGTCTCTGATAAAGGGGGTGTGCGAAAATCGGCACGAAATCGATACTTTAATTGTGCGGTTTACTCAGAACTACCAACTTCAACGACTTGCAGCTGTGGACCGCAGCATCCTTCGGATGTCTGTCTACGAGCTAATTTTCTCAACGGACGCCCCCGCGGCCGTTGCGATTAATGAAGGAATTGAGATCGCCAAACGCTTCGGCTCGGAAGAGTCCGGCCGCTTTGTGAATGGCTTGCTGGACCGCATTCGCAAGGAAGTACCCCGTGGCTCTCCCAAGGCTGCGGGAGGTGAAGTTGCACAAAATTCGCCGGTGTAATTGTGCGCAAAAGCGCTTCAGCAACCTCAGACCAAACTCTCATCCACAGACCCTAATCTCAACCGCGATGGCTTTCGGCTTTTTCAAAACTATTCTTCAGAAGTTCACCGGCAAACCAGTGGATTGGGATGAGCTTGAGGAAACGCTCATTCGATCGGACCTCGGGGTGCCGATGACGATGCAGATTCTTAAGAAACTGCAAGAAAACCCGCAGAAGCTCACGGCGGAAGGTGTGGTAGAAGTTGCTCGGGAGGAAATTCTTAAAGTAATGCCTCGGGACACCCCGATGCTCCGCCCGCTTCCCGCGTCGCCGAAGGTCATTCTCGTGGTGGGAGTCAATGGTACCGGAAAGACAACATCGAGCGCGAAGCTCGCGAACCTCCTGAAAAAGAAAGGCCATTCTGTACTGCTTGCCGCCGCAGACACCTTCCGGGCAGCGGCGATCGAACAGCTTCAAGTGTGGGCAACGCGCATCGGGTGCGATCTGATCAAGGGGCCTTACAACGCCGATCCTGCAGCGATCTGCCATGATGCGTACCGGGCCGCGGCAGCTCGAAACGTAGAGTTTTTAATTTGCGACACAGCAGGCCGCCTGCACACAAAGTACAACCTGATGCAGGAACTTGCAAAGGTGCGGCGGGCAATCTCAAAATCGGACGACACAGCACCACATGAAACTTTGTTGGTTGTGGATGCAACGACAGGAAGCAACGCACTTGTTCAAGCGCGTGAGTTTAAAGCGGCAACAGGAATTTCCGGAATTATCGTTACAAAACTGGACGGTTCAGGGAAAGGCGGTTGCGTGATCTCTATCCAACAAGAGCTTGGTATCCCGGCACGGTTTGTCGGCACAGGAGAAAGCATTGATGATCTATCCTTCTTTGAGGGGCGCACATTCGTCGAGCAGATGCTTTAGGGATCCGCTCGAACAAAGGCTGCTGAGTTCCTTCCGCGCACTTCGACTTACCATGCTTGCTTTAACCAAGGTCACGATTTAATCTCCAAGCGTATTATGTCCCCCCAGTTTAACGACTCCGCTTTCTGGGCAAAAATCAAAGGCTTTGCGAGGACGGCCGGTCGAGCGCTGATCGAGCACTCACTGACATTATTTCATACCCTCAAGGACGCTGACACTCCCGCTTGGGCCAAGGGGGCTATCGTCTCCGCGCTTGCGTACTTCATCTCGCCTCTGGACTTGATTCCGGACTTTTTTCCAGTGGTGGGCTACACGGATGACTTTGCGGCAATTCTCGCTGCGATAAGCGCGGTTGCGATGCACGTAAAGCCGATCCACCGCCAGAAGGCTGCGGATACCGTCGCGAGGATATTCGGACCCGAGGAACGTTCCTGAGCGCGTTGAGACTCCAAAGGATCAGCTCCCTAGCAAGGCCAGCATTCGGCCAGTAAGTCCCTTCTCCATCCGGTACGAATAGTAGCGCTCGGTGTCCCGCCCGGTACATTCACCCCCATCCCAAACCTCCGCCACCCCTGCCCTCTCGCACTCCTGTCGTATGGCATATGCGAAATCGAATTCGTAGAGCGGTGGACGGATACACGGACTGAGCACCACAACGAGCTGCGAAATCTCGCATCCAAAGCGGCGGTGCATTGAATCCAACGTTTTCGAAACAATCCGCAACGATGTGCCTTTCGCACCTGAGTGCACTAATCCCATCGCACGAGTCACTGGATCCACGATAAAAACAGCACAACAGTCAGCGGTGTAAATTCCAAGGCAAACGTCGCGTGTTCCGGAGATGAGGGCGTCGGCACCCGGATGCACAACGGCACTTGAAGATTTCCGCTCATCTTCAGGGACAACCGCGATCAACTCGCCATGCACCTGTTCTGCAAAGTGAACAGTATGATTTCCCAAGCCCAGCTCATCCCGCAAACGCGAGTGCGGCGCTAAGAGCCTTCTCACAGCCTCGTCACGCGGCACCTGAACATCCACGCCGGGTTGGCGAACAGCAAACGCATGCCGATGGAACCTAAGCTCGGAGAGCCGGTGAAAACCGAGAGCCGGAACATGCGTTCCAGCCATCTGCCAGCCCGTCGATTCCATCAGGGGCGCAACAGGAAAGAGTAATCCCGTTTGAGCACCTTCTGCTCGAGGACCAAAAGAGGATCGTTGAATTCCTCTTGGTAAATTGTCTCCGTGGCGGTCGCACGGTCGAACTCGGCAAGAGTCCGCACGTACTCACCCCTTGCCTGAAGCTCCGTTGTCCGTGCGCGCGTAAGGGCCACTCGCGCGTCGAGCACCTCCAACTGCGTGCCAGCACCAGCCGAAAGCCGCTCCTGAGCGAGACGCAGTGCCTCAAGCGCCTGCTGCACGTTCTTCTGCTGGCTTTCGATGGTTTCCCAGAATTGCTGTAGGTTCGCGAAGGCACGCTGGATCTCAAGCTCGACCTGGCGAACCTCGTCTTCGTAGGAAAGGGCCAGGGACTTCAGCTTCGCGCGCTCCTGGGCAACCTTCCCTGCAGTTTCGAAGCTGTCAAAGATCGCCCAGCTCCCCTGCAGCCCCAGAAAATAGCTTTCCATCTCCTGAATGAACTGCTGGCGTCCGGCGCCGGCCCATCCTCCACGGGCAACAGCACTCAGCTGCGGCTTGAAGCCCGCCAACACCTCCTTTACCCCCTCTTCGCCCGCCAGCATTTGCTGCCGCAACGACTTCAAAGAAGGTCTGCGCGCTTTTCCCAAAGTAATGGAGTTTGCTAGGTCCAAGTCTCTTTCACTCACATCTAAGTCACCCACGCAGCGAAACGATGGGCTACCCGAGGGCGGAGGGTCCAATGCCAGAAGTTTTGCCAGCTGTAATTGGGCGATCAAGTGATCGTTCTTCGCCCGAATTAATTGCGGCTTCACGCTCGCGACCTCCACCTCTGCGCGCAGCACATTAAAACGTGGGACTGTGCCGGCGTTAAACCGGTTCTGTGCATCCTTCAATTGTTGAGAGGCTAGTTCCACGGACTCCTGCGACACCTCTATCAAAGCATGCGTTACGAGGACGTTCGAAAACTGTGACCGGACATCGCTGATCACCTTATCCACAATATTTCTGAGCGAATAGTACGCTGAAGCCTTCAAAAACTTTGCCGCCTCAATCTGAGCAGGAATAGCACCGCCAGAATAAATCGACTGCCGCAACTCGAAGCTGACATTCCAGGAACGGGACTGGAGGGTCTGGGCGCCGCCGCCAGCGCCGTCGATGGATGCGCTCGCGGCAATAAACCCCGCAGGATTCGTTCTTTGCCTCGAATCTCCAAGGGATGCGCTCATGGAAATATGAGGTAGCGCGAGAGCTTTCAACTGTACCACACGGCCCTGCGAGCGCTCTATTTCACGGATAGCCTTGAGAATCTCCAAGTTCT
>JBILUQ010000155.1:0-8985 GCA_044370935.1 Chthoniobacteraceae bacterium | reverse complement strand
AAGAGGCACTGAAAGCTGCGACCTTTGCCGTAAAACTTGAGCCATCCAACCGTGAATACCATGCTTTGCGGGGAAATGCGCTGCAGGTGCTTGTGAGGTGGCCTGAGGCTTTGACAGCCACAAGCGTTCGCTGGAGCTGGGAGAAATCGAGGAGGCAAAAGTAAACCTAAGGCTCACCGAGGAGCTGATTGGAATCGCCAGTAAGGACGGTGAAGCAAAAGCAAAAGCTGCCCTGTTCGAAGCGCTCAATAGTCAAGGGCGGCAGTACGAAGCGATGGCACTATCGAGTACACTTGGAGATTTCTGGAAGGATCGTAAGAAGGACCTCAGCGTCATCCCTGAGCTTGTGCGCCGATTGGAAGCAAAGATGCTGCCTGTGCCCAACACCAAGATCTTGCTGAGCAAGACAGAGTTTACTGTTGGGGAATGGAAGTTGTACCTGAAGGCGGAAGGGCTGCCTGATTGGAGGCCGGTTAAAGATTTTGAGCAGAACGACGAGCATCCAGTCGTGATGGTGAGTTGGAATGATGCGAAGAAGTTTTGCGAGTGGGTGAGCAAGGTGACTGGGAAAGAATGGAGGCTGCCAACGAATCAGGAATGGGATACGGCAGTAGGGACGAGCAAGTATCCGTGGGGTGATTACTATCCACCGAACTGGGATGATGGAAATTACGCGGTGGCAGAGGATGGTAAAGCTGATCCAGCGAAGATTGGGCTGGATGGTATCAAAGGCACAGCTCCTGTTGGCAGCTTTAAAGCGAGCGTGCTCGGGTTTTACGATCTTGGAGGAAATGTGCGTGAATGGATGTGGGATGGAATGGATGAGAAGACTGGCAAACGGGTGATCCGGGGCGGGAGCTGGGACTACCACGCGGAGAACTGCTCGGTTGCCTACCGCAGCAACTACGACCCGGAGTTCCGCAGCGTCAACGAAGGCTTCCGGGTGGCCCGCAGTTCAGTTCCCTAGAGCTGAAGCGCGGAGCGCTTAGGTGTGAGGCACCCGAGTCGAAGCCGGAGGGACTCCGGCGGAGAACGAGGGGGCGGTTGCGGGGATTTGCGCGGAGCGATAAATTTTTTGAGAGATTTTGGTTTCGCTTCATGTCCATCAGGATCTGCTGATCCTTGAGCGCATCAAAATTACGCTGCTGTGCTGACTCCGAAAAAATTGCTCTATGGCACTCACATCGCTCGGCACCCCAGTGGGGAAATCTACGAAACCTTCGAAGGCCAGTCAGATTGCCAGTTTCGTAGGTTAAGAAGGTCATTCCAGAGGGACTAGCAGCCCGTCAACGCTCACAAGCGTGATCCATTGTAAAAGACAGGCTTACAAGCATTTTGCGGATGCATCATGACGCGAGTTTTGCTAAACGCAAACGATGCAGACGTGGTCAATCACCCTCTATGGACCAGCAGGTGTTATCAGCACAGTTGATACCGGTGAATCACAGTTCGTGATCGGCACGGAAACTGCCAGCGATGTGTTCACGGTCCATGGCGTGGGAGTCGCTGAGCGCCATGCGTGGGTGTGGATCAGTGAAGCAGGTTTGCAGGTGGAGGGCCTTGAGGGAGGCACTTTGGTCAACGGCTATCAGATCGCTGAGCGCGTTCAGGTGGAGTATCCAGCGAGTGTGCAGGTCGGAGAGCTCACGTTGGTCATTGAAGTCAAAGCAGTGCAGCCGGTGGCGGTGTCGCCGACGCCAAGCTCCATGGACATCACCATCCCCCAGCGGGCAGTGACCAAGAGCAAGGCCAGCATGGAAGTGACCATTCCACAGAGAACACCTACGCGGTCAAATGTTCAGAAGATCGCATCAACAGGGACGCCTTCTGCACCGTCTATCTCTGCAAATGAAGCTTCAACGCATTGCAAGTACGCGTTGGTCAAGGAAATCGCCAGAGGCGGCATGGGGCAGATCTACTTTGGAGAGGACCCCCAGCTGAAACGCAACGTAGCCGTCAAGGTTAGCAGCGTCAGCGAAGATGGCGAAGATCTGCGCTTTTCGAAGGAAGCCAAGGTGCTGGCACAGCTCGCGCATCCAAACATCGTCCCGATCTACAACATTGGTGTCGATGCCCAGAGCAGACCGTTCTACAGCATGAAGCTGATCAAGGGCCGCACGCTTCAAGCGGTGTTGAACCTGATCCGTGATGGTGACGCCACTGCCACCAAAGAATACCCACGTGCCACGCTGCTGACGATCTTCCGCAAAGTTTGTGATGCGATGATGTTCGCCCACAGCAAGGGCATCCTTCACCGGGATCTTAAGCCTGAAAACATCATGGTGGGTGAATATGGCGAGGTGCTGGTTATGGATTGGGGCCTTGCGAAAGTGCTTGGTGAACAGGAGGAGAGCGGGTCTGTGGTTAGCAGAGTCAACGACACTGGTGACTACGGGATGACCATGGAGGGTGAAGTCATGGGAACGCCGCAGTACATGTCGCCTGAGCAGGCGATGGGCATGGTGGCTGAGCTGGATGCCCGGTCTGACATCTACAGCTTGGGTGGGATCCTCTACGCCGTTCTGACGCTGCGTCCCCCGATTGAGGGAACGACCTTGGACGAGGTGTTAACCAAGGTGAAAAATGGGAGCATTAGCTCGATGGTCACTAAACGGGGAGGCAAAGGGCCGGTGACGGTGGGCGCTCCATCGGCGATGGGTGCGGAAGTGCCGGAGGCGTTGCAGGCGGTGACCTTGAAGGCGATGGCGACGGACAGGAACAAGCGTTACCCGAGCGTGGAGGCTTTCGCAACGGACATAGAGGCGTACCAGAACGGGTTTGCCACGAGCGCCGAGCATGCCGGTTTCGCCCGTCAAATCGTCCTGCTGGTCAAGCGCAACAAGGCGGTCTCGGCCCTGTGCGCAATGTTGCTGGTTTCCGCCATGGTGTTCTCACTCCGTTTGATTGCAAGTGAACGGACCGCGCGGGCGAATGAACAGCGGGCGGTTCGTGAGCGGGCCGCTGCGCAGATTGCACTCGCTCAAAGCGCGGATCAGTCTAGGAATCCGCAGGAGATGCGGCGCATTCTGGACGAGGTTCCCCGCGAGTACCGCGACCAGCACTGGTCTTATCTCGATGCCAAGCTTGCGCCGCCGTCCATTAGCTTCGAGATCCCCGTGGCTCCGATTGAGGTGGTCTTTCCAACAAGCAAGGACCCAGGGTGTTTTCTGGCTGTCCAAAGCAATGGTGAGGTGCGCTATTTGGATCCGGCGACAGGCTTTGGAGGCCCTTTGTTCCGACTGGCGGGCCCGCTGAAAGAACTGTCCCTGGCTCTCTATGAAGGCGACGGACGGATGTGGCTCGCGGTTGTTGCAAACCGGCCCACGCAACTCGGCGAAAAGAGCTACCCTGCCTCTCTTGAAGTGCTGGAGGTTCCCGGCGGCGCGTCCCTGTACAAGGTCGGACTCAACCGTCCCTGTGCGACTGTGGATTTTAGTCCAAACGGAAACCTTTTGTGCCTTGGAAGGCGTCCCCCGTCTCCTTACATGCTACAAGTCATGAACGCCCACACCGGCGAACAGTTATGGGAGGGCGGGGGCAGGGAGGCTGGTTCTGCGAAGTTTTCAAAGGATGAAAACCGGCTGGTCTTTGCCAATGATAGAAATGGCTTCCAGCGACTGGACAGTTGGACGGGCAAAGAACAGGGGCCGATCGTCAAGGCGCCCGGCCGGGTGCACCAGTGGAGTGCCGACGCTGAGCGGATCTACGCGGGATGGTTTTTTGCCGAGAAATCCACCCTGCGGGCGTTAAACACAGCGGACGGGTCGTCTGTGTTCGAGCATCCGCTCAATCACCCACTGCATGGCAACGGAATAGTGTTGCGGGATTGGCGGTTGTTCTTGGTCTACAATCCCTCCCCCAGCGGCCGCGTGATCGACCTTATGGACGCAGGAAGCGGCGGCGTCAAAGGCTCGGCCTACCTTCTCGGAAACTTTGAGAAATTTGCAGGGCACTCCGATGGGCTTCACTTTCTGTGCCTCACTGACAAAAAGGCTGTCTTTCTTCGGTGGAACTACCCTGCATCCGCCATCATTGGCCTGCCCGAACTGCATGGCAAATTCTGGTTCCTCGAGGACTCCAAATTGGTCGCATGCGCTGCGCAAGCAAACAACGGCAAGAAGGTTTTTAAAGTCTTTGATCTCGCAAAGCCAAAGGCCGATCCGGGTGCGGCATTTTCGGTCTGGGTCAACAGTACTTTCGGAGGCTTGGCCAATGGCACCTCAATCTCTTTCAACCGGGAACAAAGTCTCGTTTCCTTCAAAGACGGCGCCAAGGGCGATGAATGCGTCGTGGCCCGGATTGAACCGAAGGGAATTCGCGAGGTTTCAAGATGGAAGTCTGCGTCGACTCCCCAGCTGAGTCCGTCTGGACTGAAGGCATGGTCGGGGGATGCTCTCCATGAAACGGCGACGGGAAAGCTGCTTCGCAAATATGACCGCAAGGATTCGAGGGAGACCGTTGCGGCACGTTGGCTGGACGAAAATCGCGTTCTTGAGCTGCAAGCGATGCGGAAGAACGAGGAAGACGCCCCAGATGATTTGCACGGGAACACGTATGTGTTGTGGGAGGCGGACACCGGAAAGATTCTCTCAAAGTTTCAGGAACCACGCGCCCTGACTTTTGAACTCTCTCCCGATCGGCGTTGGATTGCCGAGGGTGACACCGACGGCCGGTTGCGGATCCGCTCCACGCAGACACTGGAGGTTCACAAGAATTACAAGGTGCACGACATGGCTCTGAGCAACGTCTCGTGGCATCCTGCGAAACCCGTGATTTTCACGTGCTCGCACCGAGAGACCATTGTGAAAGCGTGGGATACTCGCGACGGGAGCATGGTGCAGAGTTTCCGTTGCTGGAAATTTCCGGGGAATATTTCCGTGAATCCTAAGGGAAACCTGCTCGGGATTGTCTCCTGGGGCGGTCCGCTTTTCGTCCCGGTCGACCTGAGTCACGTGCGCGATTAGCGCGGTGGTCGCGCATCACTTCGGACGCGAATGACTGGACTTGCTGCTGCTTTGCGGGGGGCTATTCAGAAAGGGGCTCCTAGGTGGCTCCGGATTAGCGTTTGATCATGGAGTAAAAGCATTTACCTTTTTTTGGAATGCAGACTTGGTCAATCACCCTCCACGGACCACTAGGCGTTATCAGCACAGTTGATACCGGTGAATCACAGTTCGTGATCGGTACGGAGACTGCCAGTGATGTGTTCACCGTAAATGGCGATGGCGTTACTGAGCGCCATGCTTGGGTCTGGATCAGCGAAGCTGGGTTGCAGGTGGAAGATCTGGGTGGTGGGACTCTGGTCAACGGCTACACGATCACTGAACGGGTTCAGGTGGAATATCCGGCAAGTGTGCAGGTGGGAGAACTGACTTTGGTCATTGAACTCAAGAGGGTGGAGCCAGTGGCTGTATCGCCTACACCGAGTTCCTTGGACATCACCATTCCCCAGCGGGCAGTGACCAAGAGCAAGGCTAGCATGGAAGTGACCATTCCTCAGAGGACACCGACGCGTTCGAATGTACAGAAGGCTGGTTCCACCGCTACCTCTTCGCCCCAGTCAACCCCTGCAAATAAAGCGCCACTCACTGGTGAGTACACGTTGGTCAAAGAAATCGCCAGAGGCGGCATGGGGCAGATCTACTTCGGCGAGGACCCTCAGCTTAAACGCCACGTAGCCGTCAAAGTCAGTAGTGTCAGTGAAGCTGGTGAAGATCCTAGGTTTTCAAAAGAAGCGGAAGTGCTGGCACAGCTTGCCCATCCAAACATCGTTCCTATCTACAACATTGGCGTAGATGCTCAGAGCAGGCCGTTCTACAGCATGAAGCTGATCAAGGGCCGTACGCTTCAAGCGGTGTTGAACCTGATACGAGATGGTGATGTTACTGCCACCAAAGAATACCCCCGCGCCACACTGCTGACGATTTTTCGAAAGGTATGTGATGCCATGATGTTTGCCCATAGCAAGGGCATCCTTCACCGGGATCTGAAGCCAGAGAACATCATGGTGGGTGAATACGGCGAGGTACTGGTGATGGACTGGGGGTTGGCAAAAGTGCTGGGTGAGCAGGAGAACACCAGTGGTGTAAATTCGCGAGTCAATGACACTGGCGATTATGGCATGACCATGGAGGGTGAAGTGATGGGTACCCCCCAATACATGAGCCCTGAGCAGGCGATGGGCATGGTGGCTGAGTTGGATGCCCGGTCTGACATCTACAGTTTGGGGGGTATTCTCTACGCCATCCTCACGCTTAGACCACCGATCGATGGGACGACATTGGATGAAGTGCTCACCAAGGTGAAGAACGGCAGCATCAGCTCAATGGTCACCAAGCGCGGGGGTAAAGGTGCGTCAACGGTGGGCGCTCCATCGGCGATGGGTGCGGAAGTGCCAGAGGCGTTGCAGGCAGTGACGCTTAAGGCCATGGCGACTGATAGGAACAAGCGCTACGGGAGTGTGGAGCTGTTCGCTGGGGATATTGAGCGCTACCAGAACGGCTTTGCAACCAACGCAGAGGAGGCTGGAACACTGAAGCGGATCAAATTGTGGGTCGGTCGTAACAAGGTTCTGGCTGGATCCGCCGTTGCCATGCTGGTGGTGGTAAGTAGCTTCAGTGCCAAGGTGGTTGTGGAGGGACGCAAGGCTAGCGCTGCATTGGCGCGATTGAGGGACATGGCCCCATTGGCTGCATCTAAGGCGAAGGAAGAGACTGCAGTGGGTAATTTCGAGAACGCGCTGCGGGTTGTGAGTTACGCGGTGCAGCTCCAACCGGAGAACAAAACGTTCCTAATTGGGCGCGCCAATGTGTTGCAATTGATGGGGCGCTGGGAGGAGGCGGTGAAAGACTACGCGCGATGCGAGGATGAACCTGGCGCGAAAGTCTCGCAGCAACTCACGCAGGAGTTGGTGGCGATGCCGGAGAAAGAGAAAGCGCAGGCTAGACTGTACGAGGCGCTATTGAATGAAGGGCGGCAGGGTGAATCAGTTGCTTACGCGAAGTTATTAGGGGAGGAATTTTGGAAGAAATACGGAGAGAAGTTGCTAGGCAGCGCAAAGCAGGAGAAAGAAGCGATGCGGCTAGCAAAACGTGATCCGAGCGTGATTGGGATACTGGTTGAGCAATTGCAGAAGAAGCTGCTGCCGGTGCCGCGAACGAAGATTTTATTGAGCAAGACAGAGTTGACGGTGGGCGAATGGAAGTTGTACCTGCGAGCTGAAGGGTATCTGAATGCGGAAGGACTGCCTGATTGGAAGTACCCCGGTAAAGATTTTGAGCAGAACGACGAGCATCCGGTGGTGAACGTAAACTGGAATGATGCCAAGCAGTTTTGTGAATGGGTGAGCAAAGTGACTGGCAAAGAGTGGCGCCTGCCAACAAACGCAGAGTGGGAAGCTGCCGTTGGGACTATGAAGTATGCTTGGGGCGAGTATTATCCTCCGAAGTGGGATGACGGGAATTACGCGATTTTACCGGATGGGAAAGATGATACTCAAAAGGTTGGAGTGGACGGGATCATGGGAACTGCCCCTGTGGGTAGTTTCAAAATGAACGTGCTGGGGTTTTACGATCTTGGAGGAAATGCGGCTGAATGGATGTGGGATGGGCTGGATGAGAAGACTGGCAAGCGGGTGATCCGGGGCGGGCACTGGGCCAGCCTCGCGGAGGCCTGCTCGGTTGCCTTCCGCTACTACTACTATCCGGAGGACCGCCGCTACTACGGCGGCTTCCGGGTGGCCCTCAGTTCAGGTCCTTAAACCTGAAGCGCGGAGCGATAAATCTTTGGTGAATTTCGTGCTGCGCTGCAGGGGGCATTAGTCAACATGGCTCTTTGACCTCGCGAGGATTTTCCTGCCAAGTCGTCATCTTCGTTCAAAACGGCTGCCTTACTCGGACGTTTCGGACGGATTTTAGAAGTCTGGTTTACGCCAGAGCGTTGCTTGTAAACGGAGTCCCCGGCTGAGTGAACGGGCATGCGCATCTCTCTAGGCGGTGCGGTGTAAAGGCAGCGCTGCCGCTGGCTCAATGAGCAGTTTAAAAGCTGCTTATGAGGACTTTGGAGGATTTTGCGGGGACTCCATTCCTGTCGGATAGGTTTCTTGCGGCTTGTAGCCGAGAACCTCCCTTGCGACGGTGAGATCGATGCGCTCGAGGTTTTTGGGGATGCTGGTGACGTTCACAAGCAGGTGCCGTACGTGTTCGGGTGCGCAAATGCAGCTCGCAAAAAAACGGCCAGCATCTTTGGGACTCAGGTAGATGTCCTGTGCCCAGTCGATCGAGTGGATTTCATCCTCCTGTCCCGGTCGTGGGCACCAGCCGATCCTGGCGACGATCACGCTGATTCCGTACATTTGGCTATAGCTGTAGCCAATGGACTCCATGAACATTTTGGTGGCGGCATACCACGCCTTGGGCGCTGGAGGTTGGGTTTCGGTGATGGGAAAAGGGCCAGTGATACGCCGCCACCAGATGAGTTGAGCGCTGCTTGCTAAAACGATCCGGCGCACCCCGGCGCAGCGCGCGGCTTCCATCACGTGATAAAGGCCCGCCACGTTGTTCGGGAGAAGGCTCTCGAGGAAGTCGTCGTCGTCGGGCGTTGCTGCGAGATGGATCAAGTCAGAAATTCCGTGCATCGCTGTGTCGAGCGCTTTGCGATCGGTGATGTCGCCCGTGAATGTATCGTGCAAAATATCAGACGAGACGCGGTCAAACCCGCGAACGTTGATTCCGCGCTCGAGTAGCTCGGAGACGACAGCAATCCCGAGTTTTCCAGACGAACCGGTCACTAGAACAGTAATGGCCACGGTGTTTGAATATACGGCGTTTGAATGGCTGTCGATCTCATCGATCGAGCTGGAGCGGAGAGGGGGAAATTCATGGGGCTGCGGAGAGTCCAAAAAAACACTCGCTTGTTTGAGATGGAATATCCGCACAATAGAAGCGTCCGCGGGAGTAGGGGGGGCGCGCCACCGGTCGATCCAGC
>JBILUQ010000088.1:0-13440 GCA_044370935.1 Chthoniobacteraceae bacterium | reverse complement strand
TGGTATTTTAAAACAACATGCCTCGGGAACGCTATTTTTTGCACATCGACGGGTCTCAGCGCGGCCCTTACACGGTCGATCAGATTGACCACATGGTGAACAAGGGGATCGTCTCCGCGGAATCCATGTTCTGGTGCGAGGGGCTCGACCAGTGGCAGCCGGTCAGCCAGCTCATCGTGCCCAAAGTGGAGGTGGTCAAGCGCAGGATCCGCATCAGTGCGCGCTTGGTGGGGCTGATACTTTTGGGGGCGGTGTTGTTGGGGTCTATCTGGCCTCTGATTTACGAAGGCTGGAAAGAGCAGCACCAAGTGGAGTTGACGCAGGAGGCCGCCTATTGGCGGGCGAGGGGCGTGCTGCGCGATACGTTCGGGAAATTCACATCCATCCTCTTCGAACCGTTTGATCCGGCACATGTGCGCCTCGGCGGTGGTCAGCAAGCCTCGGTGGAGTTATCTGCGCAGACCAAACGGCTTGGCGGGGCTCCGATGCAGGGCAGGTGGCTGGTTGAATTGGAGTACGACCCTCGGCTCAAAGAGTGGCGCCCGATTCTCTCACAAAATGAACAGAGTGCCCCCAAGGGGCCGGATGAACATAAGCTCCCACAGCCGCCTGCAACGGATTCTTCATCGGCACCTCGGTGATGGAATCAAGCTCGTTGCTGGGTGCTTCGGTTCCATCGTGGGGTCCGTAGCCGGATCCATGTCCGAGGGGAGACCGCATCCAGTCCTGCCAGACTTCCTCGCTGATGAGGGGGTTGCCGGCGATTGCGAAGTGCGGGAGCTGGCCCTGACAGCCGTTTGAGGGGCACAGGAATGCGGGCCGCCCTCGCTCGATTTTGACGCGGATCGAATGCCCAGTTAGCTCGTTGCCGCATAAGATGCAGACTCGGGGATCATTTAGATTCTGCCAATGACGGGTTGGATCATGAAAGCGCAGTAGCAGGAGCTTGGAGTCTGAACACTGTTTTTTTTTGACGCTGTTTTTTGTTTCCGGGACGGATTTTTTGGTTGGGTTCATGGAGGGTTCTAAGTGGAGCGATTGCTCATGAGTGGATCGCGCAAAGAGCCCTTTTGAGTTGATAGTAAAAGGTGTGATTTTTTCGTCTCCGATACGCGCGGGTGTACGGTCGGGGCGATCGCCGTAAACGCAAAAAAAAAAACAGGGCGCCCGCTGCGTGCGGACGCCCTGTTTGGATCGGTGTAATTTTTTAGAATCCGTGAACCGCCCTAGGCGGCGATGGACAGGCTTGGTGATTCGCCAGTGATCTCTTTGAGCTTTGCGGAGATCTTTCGGATGCCCAGTTCGAGGCGAGTCTTGATCGTGCCCAGCGGGATTTTTGTCTGGATAGATATTTCTCGTTGGCTCAGTCCCTTGAAGAAGGCGAGATCGATCGCCATCCGCTGGGCCTCCGGCAGCGTCGCCACGATGGAAGCAAGGATCCGGCGCATATCCGAGAACTCGATGTCCTCATTTCCATGGCATTGGGTCCAGGACTCGGGCTGTTGCTCGGTTTCTTTCTGATAGCGCTCTTCGACCCGGAAGTAGGCCTGTTCACGGCGCAGGCGGTCGATGGCGCGGCGCCTCGCGAGGGTGATCATCCAGCCGAGCGCCTTTCCCTTCTCGGAGGAGTATCTAGCTGCAAGGCGCCAAATTTCGAGGAAGACCTCCTGCAGCAGGTCTTCGACGGATTGTTCATTGTGAAGGACCCGGCCGATGACGGCTCGGAGTGTAAGGTGGTGGCGGCGGTAGAGTTCGTTGAGTGCCTCGGTGCACTCGTCCTTGACCGCGGTCATCAGTTTTTCGTCGGTGCTTTCCTGAATGGAGGCCAGCAGCTGGGCGTGAGAATCGAATGAGTAGAGCATGTGAGGATGAAGTTAGGGGTTGTGCCGCCTTCTTTAAGCAACGGGGGTGCCATGCTTGATTTACTCTGTTGGATCGGTTGGCTGCGGTGTTTTTGTGTTTGTTTTAATTTCGTTCATGTAACAAATAAATACACATTACCGAACCCTTGGTGCTCTGTTTTGTGAGCGGTGGGAACCTTGAAACGGCCGGGGAAATTGGCTGTTACGAAATGTTTCTTGCGATGCGGTCGAGTCCGGAAGTGGCAAGTGCCTCGGATTGATCAAATATGCTTGCCACCCGCAGCTCGGGGAGTAGCGTCACGGACGGTCTCCCTAGGGCGCAACCTGTAACCGAAAGGACACAAATGCTGCCGATACATACCTTTAACGTGGTTCCAAAACTTCCGGAACCACTCGAGCCACTTCGTGAAATAGCGCTTAACTTATGGTGGACTTGGCAGCCGGACGCAAGGCGGCTGTTCAGGCACCTCGATCCGGATCTCTGGCATCGCACCAACCACAGTCCGCTGAGGATGTTGCAGCTCTCCAGGCAGGCCAGGCTGCAGGAGGTTGCGGCCGATGAAGATTTTAAGCGCGAGATGCTCGCCGTCCAAGCGAAGCTCCGGGCGTACATGAAGCAGAAGGACACCTGGGGGAAAGTGCGGGCGAAGAAGTCCCCGCTAGCCGGTCCCGTGGCGTATTTCTCCGCCGAGTTTGGGTTCCATGAATCTTTCCCGAATTACTCCGGCGGGTTGGGGATCCTTTCCGGTGACCATTGCAAGTCGGCAAGTGACTTGGACGTTCCGTTCATCGCATTCAGCCTGCTTTACCGCCACGGTTACTTCCGGCAGCAAATCAACAAGGACGGTTGGCAGGATAGCGTCCAGTTGAACCAGAATTTCAGTTACTTGCCGCTTACCGAGGCGCTGGATTCCGATGGCAAACCCCTCTACGTGCAGGTGGAGGTTCTTCAGCGCACCGTGAGCGCCAAGGTCTGGGCCCTCCAAGTCGGGCGCATTGTGCTGTATCTGCTCGATACCGATATTCCGGAGAATGTCGAGGAGGACAGGCTGATCACCGCACAGCTTTACGGCGGTGATTTGGAAATGCGGATCCGGCAGGAAATCGTGTTAGGGGTGGGCGGTGTGCACGCGCTGCACGCGATGAACATCAAGCCCTCGGTTTATCACATGAATGAAGGGCACTCGGCGTTCTTGTCGCTCGAGTTGATTCGCCGGCAGGTTGCGGATCATGGGAATGATTTTTATTCTGCGCTCCAGGTGGTGGCTTCAGGGAACATCTTCACCACGCACACGCCCGTTCCGGCCGGCAACGATGCCTTTCCGCTGGATCTGATGCGCAAGTATTTCGGGTCCTACCCTGCGAAGGTCGGTATCGACTTTGATTTGTTTGTGAGTTTCGGACAAACACGCAAGGACCCGGTTGAGCCTTTCTCAATGACGATTCTTGCGTTGCGCACCAGTCGGCACGCCAACGGCGTGAGCGCACTTCACGGCAAGGTGTCGCAGGGGCTTTGGAAGGATGTTTGGGCCGGCGTGCCGGAACATGAAGTTCCAATCACAAGCATCACGAACGGGATCCACACCCGGACCTGGATGGCGCCGGAGTTTTCGGCGGTGTACGATAAGTACCTTCCGAATTGGGAATCGCATCTGACTGATGTGGATTTCTGGAGGGGTGTGTATGACATCCCTGACGAGGTGATTTGGAGCACGCATCAGCAGCTGAAGAAACGGTTGTTTGATTTTGTGCATGAGCGGTTGCGCTCCCAGCGGTTGCGGTTGGGGGAGTCGCCAGAAAAACTGCGCTCTGCCGGCGTGCTGCTGGATCCGGAAGTGCTGACCATCGGGTTCGCCCGTCGCTTTGCGACTTACAAGCGCGCGACTTTGCTGTTCTCCGATCCGGATCGGTTGATCAAGATGATGAATAACGCGGAGAGGCCCGTGCAGTTTGTATTTGCTGGCAAAGCCCATCCCAAAGACGAGCCGGGCAAACGGTTCATCCAAGAGGTGTACAAGTTCTCGCGCATGCCGGAGTTTGAAAACCGGATCGTATTTCTGGAAGACTACGACACCTACGTGGGGCGCCGCATGTACCAGGGGGTGGACCTGTGGCTCAACAACCCGCTGCGTCCTCTCGAGGCGAGCGGCACGAGCGGAATGAAGCTTCCTCCCAACGGAGGGTTGAACCTCTCGGTGCTCGATGGATGGTGGTGCGAGGCGTATGCGCAAAACCGGAAGGCGGGCTGGGCGATCGGCGAGGAGATCACTGATGGATCGGTTGATTTTCAAAATGAAGTGGATGTCGCGAGCCTGTTCCACATTTTGGAGACGCAGGTCGTCCCACTCTACTATGCAAAGCCAGATGGACGCCTGCCTTTGGCTTGGATTCAATTGATGCGCGAATCCATCCGTTCGATTACCCCCGTGTTCAACACGCACCGGATGGTGCGCGAATACACGGAGCGTCTCTACGAACCCGCAGCTGCCGCTCATACGGTGTTGGCCGCGTCAGGAGGAGCCAAGGCGCGGGCGCTTTCCGAGTGGAAGGATTTGATCCGCGCGGCCTGGCCGATGGTGCGAATCGACAAAGTCGAGGCTGACGTCTTCGGGCAGGTGCAGGTTGCTGAATCGATTCCAGTCCGGGCGATTGTTCAGCTGGGGGCTCTGTCACCCAAGGATGTCACGGTTCAGGCGTACTATGGGGAGGAATACAACTGTGAGATTCTCTCACCTGCAACCACCAACCTGGAGTTGTCTGCGAAACTCGATGGCGGTGCATTTTTGTACCACGGTTCGGTGACTGCATCCGAAAGCGGATCTTATGGACTCAGCGTCCGCGTGATACCCACGCATCCGCATTTGACGCAAGCGCATGAGTTGCGGTTGATTCGCTGGGCCCGATAAAGGCGGCACTCACAATCAATCAAGTTTGAGAAGGGGTCTTCCAGACAAACTTTTTAGCAAAGTTTGTCTGGAGACAGTTTTGCTCAACACAAGCCACTTGCCTGAGCGGGTGTCAGCTGAAGAGCTTCGCGATCGGCTGGCCTCCGTCGGTGATCGGCACCGGCCTGTCCCCGTCGTAAAGGTTCCGCGTATAGTCGATCCCGAGCGCTGCGTGGACGGTTGCGAAAAGATCCGGCACGGATACCGGATCCGATGCGATGGTCTTGCTGAGTTCGTCCGTCTGCCCGTAGGCGCCGCAATGATTCAGGCCGCCGCCGGCGATCACGCAGGTGAATGTCTTTCCCTGGTGTCCGCGTCCTCCGCCGCTGTCGAACTCGGGCGGGCGCCCGAATTCGGAGCTGACCAGGATGAGTGTTTTATCCAGAAGCCGTCGCGATTCCAGATCCAGCAACAGCGCCGATAACGCGCCGTCCAACTCGCGGATCAGCTCGTGCTGATTGACTATTCCTGTGTTGTGCACGTCCCATCCGGATCCGTTCAGGAAGTTGAGGTTGTGGGATACTTCGATGAAGCGGACTCCTCGCTCCACCAACCGTCTTGCCAGCAGGCAGCGCTGGCCAAACTCCCCGCCGTACTGGGCGCGAAGATCCGCGCGTTCCTCTTCGAGTTTGAATACCCTGTTGAAGTCGGGGCCGCTCAGACGGAGGCTTTGCGCGATCGCCGCGTCATAGTCCGCGAGGCGCGCGTCAACCGTTTCGGCGTGGTTTTGCTGCAGTCCCGCTAGAAAGGATTCTCGGCGTGCCGCCCTCTCGGTTCCCATGCCGTCCGGATGCGATAATCCGGCGGGGCCGCGTCCGGTTTCCGTGAGATAAAGGTAACCCGCCTTGGCTCCGAGGAATCCCGGGCCCCGAGTTGCGCTCGGGTACCCGATCACTACGTATGGAGGGGCGTTTTCTGATGCGGCGCCCCTCTCGTGAGCGATCACCGACCCGAGGGATGGGTAGATAACCGTACCGCTCACCGGCCGTCCGGTGTGCATACGGTTTGTCGCCGCTGCGTGCTCGTCGACAACGCCGTGGTTCACGGTCCGGAGCGCGGTCACACGGTCCATTAGGGGTGCGAGTTTCGAGAGATGTTCGCAAACGCGGACGCCAGGAACAGCGGTGGCAATGCTGTCGTAATAGGATCCGGCGAGCTTGGACTTCGGGTCGCCGGGCCGCTTTGGATCGAATGTGTCGATTTGCGACATGCCGCCGCCAAGCCAGATTGAAATTACGTGCTCAGCCTTTCCCCGCAAAAGCGTTGAAGCGGACTCGGCGTACGCGGGGAGGATTCTGGCGCCGATGGCCGCGCCCGCGGTCGAGATGAATTGTCTGCGGTTCATAAAAATCGGAGAAGGGGTGAGGGGGTGAGGGGGTGAGGGGGTGGGGAAAAAGGGGTTTATGGAGTTATGGCATCCAGACAAATTCACGCGTATTGAGTACGCTCCAAACAAGGTCTTCGAACTTCTCGCGCCACGCTTGTTTCAAACGCGGATCCGGTGGTGGTCCCTGTCTGGCTCGTTTGTCGTTTTGCAAAGCAACGGTGGTTGAGTCTGGGTGCAGGTGGTTGAACCAAGTAACGCGTGGCAGCGGCTCTTGAGGCGCGGGCGGCTTCACGCTGTCTTTTGGCACTAGCCTTTCAGCGAAGCCTTCACGTAGTGCGATGATAAATGGCTCAGCTTCTTGTGCCGTGGGCGGCCTGCTTAAAAAGCGCAGAAAAACGCTTTCCACAATCGCCTCCGGCGAGGATGCCGTCACCGCCAGGTCGGCAAGCGCGCTGTTATGGGAGGCGCGGGTGAGTGTGGCTGAAAGCGCCCCGTTCGCGAGGACTCCGGGCTGTAGCACGTTCGGGGCGATTTCGCGGTCCGTTCGCGGTGCCTGCCTCGCTCCGCTCCACCCGAACGCCTCCAGCACGTCGACTACGCATTGAGAATATGGAAGGCTCAGACTGGGCCTGTCCCTGTCGTTGGTGAGGTTTGCCAGCATCCATGCGCGCGTCGGCTTGCCAAGGTTGATGCGGGCTCCTTCAGGCCGGCGTCCTGTCGGATCGAAAGTGATTTCCTCGGTGTTCATCGGCTGTCCCGAAGCCGAGTAAAGTGCGTCGACCACCTGTTCCGCGCTGAGTCGCCTGCGTTCGGGTGCCGTGAAGAAACGCAGATCCGCGGACGCCGTGAGGTTGGATCCGGTTGCCTCCCGCTGGTAGAGCTCGGAAGTGAGGATGCGTTTTACAAGATGTTTGAGGTTGTATCCATGCAGAACAAAGTCGTGCGCGAGCCAGTTCATGAGATCCGGATGTGATGCGGCATGTCCTTCCCAATCCGACACGGGCTCGATGAACCCGGCCCCGATGAATCGCCGCCAGGTGCGGTTGACAATGACTTGTGCAAAACGGGTGTTCTGCGGAGAGGTCAGGAGGGCGGCAAGGCGTTCACGGGTGTCTTTGGGGTTTTGAGTGAGTCGATCCAGAGATGAATCGTCGTTGGCTCCCGTTTGATCTGCAAACGCCCACACTGGTGGGATTTGTTCGCCTGGCTTCAGCGTTGCTCTGATGAGCGACTCCCGCGCTTTCTTTTCGAAGAACGCGGCGGGCACCATGCTTGTTTTCGGAACCGTCACCGGTTTGCGTTCGAGAAGGGCTGCGAGACCGAAAAGATCGGCTTGTTTCGTGCTGTGATAGGGTGAGTCATGGCAGCGCGCGCACTGGAGTTCGACGGCGAGAAATGCCGAGGCGATGATCTGTCCTTTGGTTGCGAAAGGCGCGTCGTTTTCACCGGCCAAGCTGAACCCTGCGCTTCCGCCTGTGTGCTGGCTGCCTCGCATCAATACGAGCTCAGTGACAAAGCGGTCGAACGGTTTGTTGTCACGGAAGGCTTCGAGGATGAACCAGCGGAATGGGCCTGTGGTGTTGAGGGTGGGATTAATCAGGGCTGGATTTTCAGCGAGCACATCCATCCAGTAGGGCATCCATGAATCCGCCCACGTAGGGGCCTCCATCAGCTTGTCGATTTCCAGTGCACGCTTGTTTGGTCGTGAATCCTCCGAAAACCGCTTGAGGTCTGCTTCGCTGGGCGGCAGCCCGGCGAGATCGAGCCAAAGGCGGCGTAGATATGCGGCGTCGTTTAATTTTGCGGATGCTCGCACGTCGGATTCGGTCACAGGCGGGCTTGGCCACGCTGCACCCGACTTCACCCAGTTTTCAAGCACCTGAATTTGTTCTGGCTTTAAACCCTGTCCCTTTGGCGGCATGCGTTCGTCCTCGTCCTTACTGCGGATGCGCCGAATCATCTGGCTTGCAGCGATGTCTCCCGGAACCAGCGCGGGGTCGCCAGACTCGCCCGTTTTAAGTGCTGCTTCGCGGCTGTTGAGTTTGAGTCCGCCCTTGTCTTTGTCGCCATGGCAGCGAAAGCATTCGTCCCTGAGGATGCTTAGGACCTGAGTGTGGAACTTTCTGGAGTCTTCGATGGAAGTCTTGGAAGACGCCTCGAGAGCTGTTCGGATTTTTGCTTTCAAAAACGCATCAACGGGGTGGGCTGCATCCTTGGGGACTTTCGGAGCTGGACTGTTCTCCGCCCATGATTTCGCGGCGGAGTGGCGCGCCTCCCAGAATGCATCCTGGCTCGAGGCAGCATTCCGGCGGTTTTGAATGTCGAGTAGGTCGATGGCGTTCGCGAGTCGCTTCAACTCGGGCTCCATCGAAGCATCCGTGAGCAAAAGCGGCGTCGCTCCATTTGCCGCGCCCAGCACCGAATACACGCCGCGGGCCGACTCAAAAGACAGGCACAATTCACCGGGCTCTGAGCGCGATTTTTGGCTGCCAACGAGCGCTTCGACGACCACTCTGCACTTGCCGTCGGCTGGCACTTGCGCCGTGCCGAAAATTTCCTTCATTTCGTATCCAGGCGAACGCAGTCCGGGAACGCTTGAGACCGGGAGTGGGTCCATTGGTTGCTCTCCGTCTGGAGGGGATTTTCCAGCGGGCGACTCGCTGCGTAGAACCAGCGATCCATTCAACCACACGCGGCAAAGATTTTTGACTCTCAGCTGAAGCTGGATGTTTCCGGGTGGCAAAGTGACGTCCGCTGCGAACCGGACGAGCACGGGCCCTTTCCAAACATCTCTGATTCCCCAGGCGTCGTAGAGGGTGGGAAGTCTGGGAAGCAGGAAGCGATCCGTGGTCCATTGCATGGTTTCCTTCGGCCACTGTTCACCCTCGTTGAGCCAGCGTGAGGGTGACGGGAAATCTTGATGGAATGTGAGCTGCACTTTTCCCTGCGGAAGGTTCCCAAGATCCGGCATCGTCTCTGGAGCCAACTTGGCTGCCACGGGTTCGCCGGTGCGTTGGTAGCGTTTGGAGAGGACATCAGAAGCAAGCGCTTCTCGGTGAATGGCGACCGAATCCAGCATCCCGCGAAAGCTGTTCGTTGCGGATGCCTTGTTGGTGGAGCCTATCCAGACGGCATCGTCGTCCACGACTGGCGCCTCTGAGGTCGCGCCTCCCATGTCCCAAGTCCCTTTCATCGGGCGTCCATCAATCCATCCCTTGATGCTGGACGCTTCTCCAAAACGGTAGGTGACCGCGACATGGTGCCAGCCTGAATTTGGCACAAAGCCTTCCGCGCTCGTCCACCGATGCCAGTGTGCGTCCTTGGTCGTCTGGGAAGTTTGTCTCGGCGTTGCGAATAGAAAATTCAGGCACATGGCGCCGCCCTTTTCCCTGAGCCTGAGCGCCCAGTTTTGGTTGTCCTGCGGAAACCCCGCGGTTCCTGTCCTGCCCTTGCCGACAATTGACACAATTTCGTTCGCTGCGATCTCGGAGGGGTTCACCCACGCTTCCAGGGTGATGGAGTCTCCGTTGGAGAAATCCAAGGGGCTGTTTGGCCCCAAATCGGGGAAGGAAAAATAGGCGCCCTTGCCATCGAACTGTGCTGCCGTATTGGACGATTCAAAGTCGGGGAATTCAGGGGGGCGCGGACCGGGTACATCACGGTGCACGCCGCCATGTGACTCGAGTTTGGTGGCCTCCTCTGCGCCGAAATCCCAACGGAACGCTGGGGCACCGCATACAGTAAATGGCGCGCAGGCGAGCAGCAGCCCGGAAAAAGCAAAGCATGACGGGGGAAGACGCATTGGGGGAGGATGACCTTGTTTTTGAAGTTTGATATTGTCCGAGCGGATAGTCGCGCTTTTTCCGTTGGACAATCACGCTGCGGGGGTAACCGTAACGGCCCCGCTAGTCTCATGCATTCCATGCTTCCCAGAATCCTCTGCCTCCTGTGCCTTTGCGCCCTTCCCCCGGCGTATGATTTGGGCGCGGCTGAGTCTGGCGGCGCCGATCCTTTGCGGCGGGTGCTGGAGGTTCGGGGGCTTTCAAGAGCTGCGATTTCGCAGGGGCACTCGGTGGACTTGGAGGGAGTGGTGACCTACTTGAGAAATGCCTCAAAGGAACAATTTAACTTCAATCTCAACGATCAAACCGGCGGGGTGATGGTCTATCCCAAAGACCTCATTCCATTGCGGCAGGGCCAGCGAGTCAGGGTTCGGGGGACCACAGACCTTTCGCGTGAGGGGTTGCGGGTTAATGCCTCTTCGGTTGAAGCGGGGCCGGTGGGCGAAATGCCGCCTCCGGTGAGGCTCGGCTTCGAGGATCTGTATTTGCCGGAAAACCAAGGTCTCTTTGTTGAGGTTGAGGCCACGGTGCGGTGCTGCCGTCTCGAGTTGCCGTTGATTCAGCCCCGCAGGCTGGCGATTGACATCGGTAGAGGCAAGGCGCCGTTGACCGCGTGGATCCTCAGGTTCGATTTGGAGAAGGATGTCTTGCTGCCCGGCACAAAGGTTCGCCTTCGGGGGGCTGCGTTGCATTGGCTCAACCCGCGCGGCCAAATCCAGAGCGTCAGCTTGATGATGAATTCCATAGAAGATGTGGATGTCGTTCAGTTGCCCGCCCCGCCATTTTCACAAAGCATCGACGAAGTGCTTCACTGGAACAAATCAGCCAAATCCGAGGAGCAAATTTCCACCAGCGGCACCGTTACGTGCGTGATCCCCGGTGAGTTGGTGGTCATTCAGGATGGGTCTTCCGCCATTAGGGTTCGGCCGTTAAGCCCTGAAGCACGCGGGGTCGCGCAGCCAGATTTCGCAATCGGCGATCGCATCAACGTAAGCGGGTTTCCTGTTGTTGGCGAATATTCGGTGGAATTGGAGGACGCGCAAATTACCGATCGCAACCATTCCGGGGCGGTGATTCCCGACGATTACGCTGATGCGGAGGCGGTCTTTTCAAAAAGCGGCCTCATTGACCGAGATGGAAGACTGATTCGTCTTGATGCGACGGTGTTGGAGGTGCGTGAACGTGAGGGCAAGACAGTGATTGAGCTAATGTCTGGGAGGCAGTATTTCAGCGCTTTGCTGCCTTTAAGCTTCGGCGCTCCGGCTTTCCTGGAGCCGGGGGCGCAACTGCGGTTGACCGGGATCTGCACGCTTCTTCTGAGCGAGGAGCGGCGGCGGGCGGGAGTCATGCCAAACCGGTTTAGTCTGGTTCTTCCCGATGCCAATCATGTGGAACTTCTGCGAGCGGCGCTTTGGTGGAATAGCAGGCGACTCTGGGCGGCGCTGGCGAGTGTGTGCGGCCTCGCGGGACTTGCTGGAGTTTTTGCTTTCAGCGTTGGGCGTAAAAACCGCGCCTTGAAAATGGAGATCGCCCGGCGTGAGGCGGCTGAAAACCGTCTGTTCTCGGAGCGGGTACGGATGGCTTCAGATCTTCATGACAATTTGGAGCAGACTCTACTGGCAACGAGTTTGCAGTTGAACGCCGCGACGCGAACGATCGATCAAAATCCTGAAGCAGCAGTCAACCGGCTTGCGCTTGCCGGACAGTTGTTGGCGCGCGGACGCAAGGAGGTTAAGGAGGCGGTATGGGACCTGCAGTTTGGAGGCACCCAGAGGCAGCTGTTGAGCGATATTTTGAGGAAGGAATGCGCTGAAGCCAGCGCCGCTTCCGCGACTGAGATTTGCTGTTCGCTGCCAGAGGACGAGCCGCTTTTACCTGCCTCGTTTATTGCGCAGGTGCTTCGGATTGTTCGGGAGTCACTCACAAACGCGTTCAAGCATGCCGCTGCGACTCAAATTCGGGTGGCAGCCGTATTTGATGATGGTGCGCTTAGCTTGACGGTTGTTGACAACGGCCGGGGCTTTGACCCGCAGAGCGCTCCCGGTCCCGATTCTGGTCACTTTGGCTTGTCGAACATGGTCGAGCGCGCAAAGAAGCTTGGCGGAACCTTGGATATCCTTCGCGCGCAAGGTGGGGGAACCTCCATTTGCGTGCGTTTTCCACTCCCCGAATGAGCAAGCCGATCACTGTTTTATTAGCGGATGACCATGCGATTGTCCGGATGGGGTTGAAGGCCGTTTTTGAACTCGAAAACACCATTCGAGTGGTTGCGGAGGCATCGACAGCCGAGGAGGCGATCGCCGCGCACAAACAACACGAGCCGGATGTGACGCTGCTCGACCTTCGCATGCCCGGAGGAGGCATTGAGGCATTGAGATTAATTTTGAAACACAGCAGCTCCGCTCGTGTGCTTGTCCTGACGACCTCGGAACTCGAGGAGGACATCCACCGGGTGATCAAACTTGGCGCAAGTGGCTATGCATTTAAGACGACTGCTCCTGAGCAACTCACCGAGGCGATCCATGCCGTGTGCGCAGGTGCGCGTTGGATTCCAGAGGCGGTCTCCCGAAAACTCGCGGACCGCGCCGACACGGAGGAACTATCGCCACGTGAGACCGAGGTTTTGCAACTGGTGCTCAAGGGGCTCACTAATCCTGAAATCGCCGAGGCGCTTTCGATTTCGTTGGGCACTGCAAAGGCGCACTTGCGTTCGATTTTGTCAAAGTTGCAGGTAAGCGATCGCACGGAGGCCGCGGCGGAAGCATACCGACGCGGGCTCGTGAGTTGATTTCTGTTATCGGTTTTTCCAGAGGAAAAGCGAATGGTAGGGCGTTAGAAAACTGGCTTGCCTTCTTTTGGCAGTGCTCCAGCCCGGCTATTTTCGCGTGAGGCGAGGAGGACATGCAAAACCCTCAGGGCGGCTGCCCTGAGGGTTTTGCTTCGCGGATCCTTGACTGCGTTTTACGCCAATTTAAACGGGTCAGTCAGACTGCTCGCCGAGCGATTAAGGTTTGCTCTCAAGCACCAGCATTCGGCTGAATCCCCGAGAGTACACGCGCAGTAGAACCTGCTTGTCCCTCTTGAGCTCCTCGCTGAGTTTTACGGCTTCGTCCGCGCTGGTGATCGGGCGGCGCTTGATCTCCTGAATCACGTCGCCCGGGCGGATCCCCGTTGATGCGGCGATCGAATCGGGTTCAACCGCTGTGACCACCGCACCCTTGATCTCTGCTGGAATGCGGAACTCCTGCCGATTGGTTTCGTTCAAATCGGCGACCGTCACGCCATCGAGCACATCTGGCTCTGGATCTGGAAGCGGCGCCGCAGCGGCGACGGGCGTTTCGGGTTTTTCCCCGAGAACCACGGAAACTGATACCGGTTTTTTGTCGCGGATGAGTTCGAGTTTGACCGAGGTCCCTGGCGCGAGGGCGGCGATGGTGAGCTGCAGCTCCTTGTAGCCCTCGATT
>JBILUQ010000271.1:0-5248 GCA_044370935.1 Chthoniobacteraceae bacterium | reverse complement strand
TCGTACTCTTTAAGGCCTGCCTTTGCGGCCGGCGTGCCTGGGCGAACTTCATTGACCACGGCGCCGACTCCGGGCTCGACGTTGAACTCTTTTTGCAAAGATTCGTCCAAATCCTGAAGGCCGATTCCCAGGAATCCGCGCAACACGCGACCATGCTTGATGAGGCTCTCCATCACGGAGCGGGCGATGTTCGAGGGAACTGAGAATCCGATGCCTTGATTGCCGCCGCTCCGGCTGAAGATCGCTGTGTTGATCCCCACGAGGCGTCCAAGGTAATCGACAAGAGCTCCGCCTGAATTGCCCATGTTGATCGCGGCATCGGTCTGAATGAAGTTGCCGAGATCTGCCATCTGCGAGGTCTGTGCATCGCGCCGTCCGACTGCACTCACCACTCCCATCGTTGCCGAGCGCGTCAGGTTGAACGGATTTCCAACGGCGATCACGATGTCGCCCGCGCGCAGTTGGTCGCTGTCGGCGAAGGTGACTGGTGAAAGATCCGTGGCGTCGATCTTCAGCACGGCGATGTCCGTTCGGACGTCTCCGCCGATTTTTTTCGCGATGTACTTACGGCCGTTCTTCCCGAGGCTGACCTCGAGTTTGTCGGCACCATCGATCACGTGGTTGTTGGTGAGGATATAGCCATCCGAGCTCACAATCACGCCAGATCCGAGGCCGAGAGGTACCGACTGTTCACGTTTGCGAGAGGGGGCAGGGTTTTCATCGGGCTGCTGGGGAGCGTTCGGGTTGCCGGAGCGGGGCTGTTTTCTGGGCGGCTGTTGGGGCTGCCCGGGCTCGACGTCGGGTAGTCCGAAGAAACGACGGATCATTGGGTCGTCGAAAAGCGGGTTGCGCTCGGACTGCTCGCCACGGCGGCTGTTGGCGCTTGGTGCGGTTTGCGACGTGTTGATGGTGACCACGCTTGCGGAGACCTTTTCCACCACCGGGGCGTAGGTGGGGGTGTTCGGCGGCAGGGGTGAGTTATCCAGCTTTAACTGCGGAAGCGGGTTGGGCTTTGGAGCACCAGGAGAGGTGATCGTGGTGGTTTGCTTGTCATTCGCCTTCGCAGCGGCAGGGGGCTGCGGGGCAGGAGCGGTGGCCGTCGGGGGATCTGTCTGCGCGGTGGAGGCCGACGCTGGGCTCAGCGACATGCATGCAACGCCCATGAGGACGGCGGGGAGTGTCGCTTTGAGCGAGACAAAAATGGTTTGTGGAGCTGTTTGCTGTTTCATGGTGGTTTTAGAGAGGTCTGCGGAGAGGTGGCTGCGGTTGGGTGGATTGACGATCCGGCGTCGCGTATCGATGTTGTGTCCGCTCTGGAGACGTGCAATCGAGGGAAGCAATGAGAGATGTGAATTTAAAAAGCATTTTGGCTATCCGGTGAGAAGCCGCAGGCCATGAGGCGAGCATCAGGGCTCATGCGGTAAACATCGAAGGCCGTATCGTCTAGGTTTGGCGGCCACGTAGCCATGGGCTGCAACGCGGCTCCTCGGGCGGTTGGATTGAGTGGAGGGTTGAAAGAAGTCGGGTAACTCCAGCAGGCGTTTGGTAACGCTTCTTGCGGAGCCTGCCCCAGCGGTTTGAGGATGCCAAGCATCGGCTTTCATCTATTTACGTTCTTTGACATGCATTCGCTCTGGTGTGTTCAAAGACAATGAAGCCTCGTGGGATTGGCGGCCAATTGTGTTGTGTAAAAAACTTGGCACCAGATGAATGTGCATGTTCGGAATTCGGGCTCGCGGCTTGCTCTCGCGTCCGCTTGATTTGGAAGGTCTTTCCGAGGATGCTCTGGGGATGGTTCCCCCTGCCAAATCCGCTCTTACCCCTCCTCTTGATCACGGCTGGCTCATTAAGCGCTGTGCGTTTCCGCTTAAACTGCTGCCTGTCTTTGCAATGATACACTCGCTCGCATTGGGTGGCGCGTTGGAATGGCCTCAGTTTCGGGGGCCCACTGGCGAAGGGGCCTCGGATGCCACAAACGTACCGGTTCGCTGGGATGAGAAGCAGAATGTGAAGTGGAGCGTGGAGACGGCAGGATCAGGATGGTCGTCCCCCGTGGTGTCAGGGAAGCGCGTCTACTTGACCAGTGCCGTTGAGGACGCAGACGGTTCGGTCTCACTTCGAGTGATCGCTCTGGACCAAGCGAATGGCGCGACGGTTTGGAATACGCCCGTTTTTCAACCCGAGTCGGCGACTGCGAAAAAGATGCATCGCAAAAATACCGCGGCCAGCCCGACTCCGATTGTTTCTGAAGGCACGATCTATGTGCATTTTGGCCACTTGGGAACGGCGGCTCTTGATCTGGAGGGTAAGGTGATCTGGAGGCAGGAGGAAATCCGTTACAGTCCGACGCACGGCACTGGCGGTTCACCGGTTTTGGTGGGAAACGCACTCGTGTTCAGCGTTGACGGAAATGACCAGACGTTCGTGGTCGCATTGAATGCGCAGACAGGTGCTGTGCTCTGGAAGACGCCGAGGGAAACACCTGCGCGCAAAAAGTTCTCCTTCTCAACTCCCTTGGCGATTTTGTTGGATGGGCAGACGCAGGTCGTCAGCCCCGGGAGCGGTTTTGTGGCGGGGTATCATCCGGCGGATGGGCGCGAGATTTGGCGGGTGTTGTACGGAGAGGGTTACTCGGTTGTTCCGCGTCCGGTGTACGCGCACGGGCTTTTATTTTTGAGTTCAGGGTTTGATGCGGCCTCATTGCTGGCGATCCGGCCCCAGGGTGCGGCGGGTGACGCCACGCAGTCGCACGTGGCTTGGACCATCAAGAAGGGAGCGCCTCACACGCCATCGGCCTTGGTTGCAGGGGAGGAGTTGTACTTTGTATCGGACGCGGGAATCGCCTCGTGCGTGGATGCAAAAACGGGAGATACGCATTGGAGCGAGCGGCTGGGAGGAAACTTTTCGGCATCGCCGGTGCTGGCTGAGGGGCGGATTTATTTTCTGAATGAGACCGGCACGATGTACGTGGTGAAGGCAGCGAGGAAGTTCGAAGTCATTTCAGAGAATTCCATTGGCGACAAAACTCTGGCGTCGCCTGCGGTGCTGGACGGAGCTTTGTTGATTCGCTCGGAAAAGCGGCTTTGGAAAATAGGTTCTTGAGTCTGCGCCAAGCGCGTAGCAGTACTTGCTCGCCTGTCGGCGGACGATTGCTTAGGAAGTTATTTTGCCAGCGCATCGCGGAGCGCATCGCCGATGAAGTTAAGCGCCAGCAGCGTCAGGCTCATGCAGGCTGCGGGGAAGGCGAGAAGCCACCAGTGACTTTCCACTGGGTTGAGCGCCTGCGCGCCGTCGCTTAGCAGCGATCCCCAACTGGCCTGCGGGGGTTGGACTCCAAGGCCAAGGAATGAGAGAAAGGATTCGTCCAACATTACCGCCGGGATGGTGAGAGTCAGGTACACGATGATGATGCCCGACAAGTTTGGCAGCATATGGCGGGTCAGGATCTTTGTGTGGCTCTGGCCCAGCGCGAGGGCTGCCTGTATGAAGGGCAGCGTTTTAAGCGAAAGCACCTGGCCGCGCACGATCCGCGCCATGGTCAGCCACTCGATGCAGCCGAGGGCGAGGATGAGGATTAAAATTTTGCTGTACCCGATCCAGATCCCTTTTTGAAAGTTTGCGAGCCATCCTTGGAGGACGGGATCGAACACAAAGTTGGCGAGGATGATCAGGATCAGGCGCGGCACCGAATAAAGTACGTCGACGACGCGCATGAGCAGGGCATCGAGAGTGCCGCCACAGTAACCCGCAATGAGTCCTACGGAGGTCCCGATGAGCAGGCTGACCACGGCTCCGCTGAATCCGACCGTGAGTGAGATGCGCGCCCCTTGAAGCGTTCTGGAAAGCACATCGCGTCCGTTGAGGTCTGTTCCGAAAGGGTGAGCGGTGTTTGGCGAAAGAAACGTGTTGGCGGAGGTGGCGTGAGGATCGGTGCCGAGGAAGAGGGGAAGTAGCACCGCGGCCGTGCAAATCACCAGAAGGAGCCCGACAGCCAGTCTAGTGGAGGGGCGTGCGAGGGTTCGCTGGAGTATTCCCTTTTTTTGTGGGAGTGCAGGCTGCATGGGTCAGGATTCGAGTCGAATGCGCGGGTCAATCCATGTGTAGGCTAGGTCCACGAGCAGGTTCATGGTGACCAAAAGGGCGCAGTAGACCAGCACGACGCCGCCGAGCAAGAACACATCCCGGTTGATGATGGCGTTGATGAAAAACGAGCCGGCCCCCGGGAGGTTGAAGACAGTTTCCACGACGATCGATCCAGTGAGTAGATTGGCCGCGAGCGGTCCCAGGTAGGAGATCACCGGAAGGATGGCGGTTTTGAGCGCGTGGACGTACAGCACGCGGGACTCGCTTGCGCCCTTGGCTCGGGCTGTGCGGATGAACGGCGAATCGAGCACTTCGAGCAGGGAGGTGCGCATCAGGCGGGAGATTGAGGCGACGGCGGGCCCTGCCAGAGTGAGGGTTGGAAGGATGAGGCACGAGGGCGAGTGCCATCCACCAACAGGTAACCATCGCAGCCATAGCGCGAAACAAAGTACAAGCAGCGGGCCGGTCACGAATGTTGGGATGCTGATGAAGGCGAGCGCTGAAAGCATTGCCCCGGCGTCGAATGCCGACTGGTGGCGAATTGCCGCGAGGCTCCCAAGCCATACGCCCAGTATTGTGGAGAGAGCCAGGGAGCAGAGGCCTAGGGTCGCGGAAATCGGCAGGCTTTGTGCGAGGAGCTCGTTGACGGAGCGGTCGCGGAACTTGGTGGAAAGCCTGAGGTCGCCCCTTAGTACGTCCCCTAAGTAATGGGTGTATTGTTCCCAAAGGGAGCCGTCCAGGTGGTACTTGGCGAGGAGTTGTTTTTCGATTGCTTCAGGGATCTTGCGCTCGCGGGTGAAGGGGCCGCCCGGGGAAAGGCGCAGGAGCAGGAAAGTAACGGTCAGCACGCAGCAGAGAACGCCCGCGAGGGAGAGAAGGCGTTTGAGAAGGAAAGCGGCCATTGAGAGGATTAGTGAATCGGAAACCGGAGGTGGCAGCAATTTTCATTCTTCGTGAAGGCCCGCCGTTGCATGGGATCCGTTGCACTGGGTAAGATAGGGGAGGAATGGCTGTGCAATATAAGGATTACTACAAAGTGTTGGGGGTTGCGAAAAACGCTTCGCAGTCGGAGATACGCAAGGCGTTCAGGGCGCTGGCCCGGCAGCATCACCCCGATGTGGCGAAGGATAAGAAGGGGGCCGAGGCCGCTTTCAAGGAAATCAAC
>JBILUQ010000012.1:0-27699 GCA_044370935.1 Chthoniobacteraceae bacterium | reverse complement strand
GAGATGCGCCAGCTCGAATGAGACACCGTCGGCCCCGCTGGGATGCGCATCAGCGACAAGACCCGTGATAGTCAACTCGCCGGCAATCGGACTCGTCCAAGCAATCGATACGTGTCGTTTTGGTCCTGGGTGCACAAAGACCGAGTGTGCGCGCAGTTTTGTCCAAACCGGGACCTCCGCGGCGGCCGAGTTCACAAAAACCGAGGGCTCCGATCCGAGGCTCCATGATTTTAATTCAGCCCGCCCTGAAATGCCGTCGCGGCGATCCGTGAGAAAGTTTGGAGTCGATGTCGTTTCGAGAAAGCTCCAGCGAGCCTCGTGCTTGTCGATCCATGGATTCCCCTTGAGCAGGTTCGACACCAAGTCCGACGTGCTCCAAATACGTTGCCCGCCCGCTGTCTCGCGGATCGAGCACTCCACAAGCGTGCTGTCGGCTCCGTAACTCTCGTTCGGCAGCACGGTGAGGAGCAGCAGCTCGCCAGTTTGAACGGTCACTTTTTGCTCGAACGAAACAGAGCCGCCTTCCGCCACCCTTGACTGTGCAAGGATCCTTTTTGACGAAGTCCAATGCGCATCGATGTTCTTTCTCGCCGATTCAAAGGTAGCCTGGGCTCGCTGCTTTTCAGCCTGCGCTTGGGCTGTTCTTTGCTGCCATTCCTTGGCCTGCGCCTCGACCTCCGCTGGCTGCAACGCATTCAAATTACTGCTGAGTCCGGTCCAGAGCGTGGTGAGGTAGGCGGAGTTCAGTCTTTCCTCCGCCGCCACTGCAACAAGCTCTGCGGACCCGCCGCGGATTAGCCGTTCGCGATGTTTGATAGTCGCGGCGAGATGCGTCGCTAGCGGCGGCTCGCCTTTGGCTCCGGCATGACGGGCGTGAAATCCGCGCAGAGCTTTCTCGGCCTCCGTCGTCCAATCGGGCCGGTCTGGCGAGAGCGAGAAGCGGAAGCCCACGGGTAGCAGCACGGCGCGTGCGGCGACATAACGCGCGGCGTCATGGTAGCGTTCCACCAGACCCGGGTTCATGGGCATGGCCTCGCCCACGTTGGCAAAGCCCTCGCCTCCGACGCTGTCCGGGGCAAACGCGCCGGCGCGGGTCGGGCGCATGTCCACGCGTGTCAGATCGCGTATGGCGTTGTCGTATTCGTTGTTCGTGAGGCGGCGCAGGGTGACAGGGCCTGGGTCTCCGGCTTTTGCGGACGCGGTGAAATCGAGGGCGCTTTGGACCCAGCTGAGCAGCGCCTCCCGCTCGGCTTGGGTCGACTGCGTCGCTTTGCGCGGCGGCATGTCGCCGTCGAGGAGGCGTCCCGCGACATCGGCAAGGACGGCGGGCTTTGCAAAGATAGATTCCGCCGTCGTGAGGCCAGCGAGGTTGAGGTCGTTGTCCTTGGGGTTTTCGCCGTGGCATTTCCCGCAAGTTTTCACGAAGAGCGGATGGATCTGCCCTGAGTAGGATTTGGATAGTTGCGCATCGATTTCGACTGCAGGGGCGGGGACGGCGGCGCATGCAAGACGCACGAGAATTATAGCGCGGAGGGCGAGCAGGAGCGAATGCGCAAAGTCGTTGCGCTGCGGGGGGGGTGGCATGGAAACGGGTCCGTCCATGAGAATGTTCTAAAGTGTCGACAGTTGAAGGCAATCCTAAAGTGTCGACAATCTTTTGTTACCGAGCGTTCGGGGTGCCCTCAGAGCGAGCTGCCATCGATGATTGCATGGATGCCCTTGTTGTCGGCCAAGAAGATCGGGGTGGATTGAATGTCCACGTTTCTTTCGCTACAGTGGACCGCAATCTCGGACATGTTCGAGATTGTGTTTTGCTTGAAGCCAAAAGGGGGAGTTCCGGAATCTCAACTCGGACATCGCTGCTCAGGACGGCGGCCAAAGACGGTGGCCCAGGGCTGGGAGAGGGGAGGCAAAGAGGGATGTGCTCATTTGGAAGCGGGATGATCGCTTGCGCGAGGGTCACCCATGAGCCAAGAGTCGGTGCGGAAGGGAGCGGCGGGCAGGCCTTCTTTGTTCATAAGATTGGGCCTCGATTCCTCGTGCCACGCGAAACGGACGGCCGCGGGCTTGGCGATCTTGGGCGAGCGCACCAGCGCGCAGTCTTTCTCAAGAGTGACCTCGGCTGGTACGAATTGGCGGTCTTCTCCCGCAATCTGGAACTCGTCCGGAGAAGCTTTGTTCCGGGTGGTCAGCCCTGAACCGGTAGAAGAGAACCGAATGCGGATTTGCTCACCCTCGGTTTGAGCGGATTCAAATATCGGCCCGGACGCGACCACACTGTTGTCGCCATAAACCTGACGGGCGGCGAGCAACGCAAGGCGCTCCCCCGGGACGCGTTTGTTCTCGGGATGAATATTATCAAGGTCGGTGATGGAGTCGTGAATGACAGCCATGCCGCTGTGTGGGATGGTTTTTAGAGCTGCGGTTTGGGCTTCCCAAAAGAGCGGCAACTCCAGCGGGCTGATGGGGCGTCCATTGCTCACGGGAGATTTTTTCATCGAGTAACGATGCGGTGCGATCTGAACAAAGAGAAACGGCAAGTCGCCCTGACCCCACGTTGAGCGCCAGAAGGCGACGTTCTCACTCAAAAGGCTGGTGTAGCGGGCGCCGGTAAAACGCTGCACGTTGCTTTCGCCTTGGTACCACAGGAAACCTCGGATCGCGTAGGAGGCTATCGGCTTGATCATGGATTCAAATCCATTGCCGCCCTTGGACCATGTCTCGATGGGGGTGGCGCCAATAGAGGCGTGGAGGATGCCGACCGGACGGCTGAGCCGACGTCGGGTCTCGCGGGCGAAGAAATAAGCGACGGCGGAGTCACCGTGTAGGCGGTCGGCGGTGAGGTTTTCCTTGTTGGCCACTCGCCAAACGCCGGCGAGCTCCCTCGCGGATTTCGCTTTGTCGTTGCGGATGACGGTGAATTGACGGACCCAAGGGTCGTCGCTGGTGGCCAGCGTTTCTGCAACGCCCGGAGCCCGATGGTTCTGGGCGAGGTTGATGTGCATGTTGGATTGTCCGGAAGCGAGCCAGACCTCTCCTGCGAGAACGTCCTCTATGGTGACAGTATTTTTTCCCTGAAGCACAAGCGGGCCATTTGAGCCGGGCTCGAGCGCGGAGAAAGTGACGCGCCATTCGCCATCGTTGCCGGCTTGTGTGTTTTGAGTGAGCCCAAAGAGAGTCGCTGAGATGCTCTCACCTGGATCGGCCCATCCCCAGATTGAGACTGCCGTCCCGGCTTGGAGCATCATGTGTTCGGAAAAATAAGCCGGCACGGAGATCTCAGCCCGCACTTTCGGAGAGAGACCCACGGCGGCAAGCACGAGGGCGAACACAAAAGCGGTGGGGATGGGAGAGGCCATCGATGACATGGGCATGAGGGTTTAGGGCTGCGCGATGCGCTAAAATTTTACAGCGGACGACAAGCCCCAATCCATCTCAATCAAGCGTCGTTCGCGAATCGAGCGAACCCAGCATTGACTCCTATCCCAAACAGTTCCGGGCGAACTGCGGGCGTGCAACGGGTTTTGTTCGGCTGCCTTTGCGCATCTAGCAGCGACTCGTCAACGCTCGAACAAAACCAACTTGCAGGTGTTGATTTGCACCGTCCCGTCGCTGAAGTGTTCTCCGTCGAGTTCACGAAAGACAATCCGGAAAGAGTGCCCCTCATGCTGCCAGTCGATCCTGAGCGATTCCGGGGGCATTTTGCTGTCGGAACGGAACGGAAGCGCCGCGAGCATCGTTTCCAAAGGCACAGCTGTGAAGGGGCCTGTTTCTGCAAAACCCAGCTTGAGAGCGCCCTTCTCCAGGATCATCCAGACTTCGCCATCGGTTACCTTTTCATTCGGCCTGGCCGTCAGTCCTGGAAAAATAGAAGTCCTGCGGAACCCAGATTCGGACAAAGCCCGGCTCTGATCTAAATGCCAAAAGTGATGCTCCCGCTGCTCGTTTTTTCGACTTTCTCTGACCTTCATCGAAGACAGGATTTCACCAGAGAGGACCCAAGTCCGAAGCTGTTGCTGGCTCCATTCGCTTTTCCAAATCGGTTCCAAGATCGTCGCTACCGATTCCTTGCCTTGTGTCTCGATCAGGTACCTGAGGGTTTGTTCCAGATTCCGGTAGTTCTCCGATACCAGCCAGACGTCTGAACCCTGACGAGTCACCATCTGCTCCCGGATTTTAAACATTTCCAACATGCTCGAAAAACGATCCTGCTGGCTCCTTTTGGATAAAGCCGACGCGCTTGCAGGCCCGAACGCCGAAAGCAACGCCACTAGAACCAGAGAGATCGGAACCCAGCGAATCCCGGCAGCAGGCGCCCAGGTAAAGGTAAAACACCATCCGAGTAGCCAAAATCCAGCAGCGACGCCTACGTAGCGTAATTCCGTCAATCCGTACTCGGAGATGCGCACCCGGATCGAAAGCACAAGCAAAACAGCGAGCGGAGCGAGCGCTCGTGGGAAATATTTTGTGAACCATCGGGACCATCGTTCGCTGGGATCATTCTTGAGAGGATGCAACAGCAAGGCGGCGAGAATTCCGAACACCGACAAGAGCAGCACGGGCAGCGCCACCCATCCATGCGGCCAGTCCTGACTGATGGCGATCTTCAGCGCGTAGACGTAGAGGATCCCCGTAAAAACCGCCACCAAAGGTGCCAGCACCGCCTGCGTGAATACTTTCATCACCTGCGGATATCCCGCCTCTGAATCCAACGCTTTCCAATCGCCTGGCACCCCCGCGACAAAGAAGAGCGGGTGGAAAAATCCGATGATCAAGATCGCAGTGTCAGCGTATGCGTGTTTGAGTTTTAAACTAAAGAGCTTGTCCGCACTCAAAAGCGCAAGCTCCATACCTGCCACCAGAACGGCCGAGTAGATGCTCACTAAAATAAACCGTGAGAAAATTTGATGGTTGAACTGCCAGAACCCCCTTGTCTCGGCGCCGGTCAAAAATCCGATGACCGCACAAAAGCAGTGGAGCCCTGCAAGCAGAAACGCCCATTGAATTCCGTAGAAATACGGTTCATCAAACAGTCCGGCTTTCGGGAGCAAAAAGTAAACCGCCAGCAAACACAGGCCTACAAGCTCAAGCCAGCGCCCGGCTGAATTGCGCTCCCGAAAAATTGTGATTCCGAACGCGAGCGGCACCCCGAGCGCGGCCGACATGAGCACACGCTGCAGGACGATCACCGAGGCCTTCGGTGCCGCGTCATGAACGAGGAGCATTCCAACGACGGCAAGAACGCTGGTGCATGTGATGAGCAGTGGAAATCTCCCCGCGGAAACAAGCACTCCAACCCTGATAAGGTTCAGGAACCTGGCCGCAAAGGAATTCATCGCCGGACGTTAAGAGGTTTTGAGGATGATTTTACCAAGGGCGCCGGGGGTCATTTGCAGATGATGCGCCTCCATGGCGCGCTCCAGCGCAAAAACACTTCGAATCACAGGCCGCAGACTCCCGTCTGTGAATCCTGAAAGCAGCTCGGTGTGGATTCTGCCAATTACTCCCCGGGGAGCCTTCGAAAGCATGATCCCGCGGATGTCCCCGTCGCGCACCATCAGTTCGCGAGGCTGGATTTGCACCATCCCGCGCGAGCCCACCACCGCGACGCAGCCATTGATGGAGAGCATCTGCAGGTCGCGCCCCAAGTTAGCGTTTGCGAGCATTTCCACGATCAGATCAACGCCTGCACCCCCAGAGGCCTCTAAAATCTGCTGTTCATACCCCGGTTGATGATGGTCAAACACGACATCCGCCCCCTGGCTTTGCAGCAAGACGCGCCCTGCATCGCTGCCGCCCGTGGCGAACACACGAAACCCCGCACGCTTCGCAAGCTGAATCGCCGCGATTCCGACCCCTCCCGTCGCGCCGTGCACAAGCACGGTCTGCCCCCGGCGCAGGCTGGAGCGGTGGAACAACGCGTACGCGGCAGTCGCGTATGGAATGCCGATGCATGCCCCCTCCTCGAAGGAACTTTGACGGGCGAGGGGATGGATCTGGATTGGATTGCACACGCAAAATTCCGCGTACGTTCCGCTGACGCTGCCCGCGACGTAGACTCTCTGGCCTTTGCGGTAGCCGCGCACCTGCTTGCCAACCGCTTCAACTGTGCCAGCGCCGTCCATGCCAGGAGTATATCCAGCGGGAGGAAGGGACGCGTAAGTGCCTGCTCTAATGTAACAGTCGACCGGATTCACGCCCGCAAACTCAATCTTTACCAGGACCTGATCGTCGGCAAGATCCGGTTTTGGAAGCTCCCTCAGGGTCAACACTTCAGGACCTCCAAAATTATCAACGACGATGGCCTTCATAATACTTAAAAGGGGGATGGTGTCCGAGTTTAGAAACGTATGGAAGCCTGAGCTTTTTTTGAGTTAAACTGTAGAGTGGCGAGTATTATCAAACCATGAGCGATCAGAACCAGGCAGCCTCCGCAGTGAATCCCATGGGACTTGAGCATCCCGGGGTCATCGACTTTTTAGCCTTCGAAGCAAACGAAGGGCATGTGCTTCTTGTTATGTCCGAAAAGCGCCCTTGGAATGAGCCGAACCGGCAGCTTTTCCAGCTCCAGGAAAAGCTGAACGCCTACCTGTCGTTCATTCTGGATGGAGAAATGGCGGACGCGTATCCTCAGTTTACGGACAAGCCGATCCTCCTGCGCCTTGAATGCTTCGAGCCACCTGGGGATCAGTTGCTTGAATTCCTACAGATCGTTCATGACCAAACCGCGCTTCAAGGGATCAAATTCGAGGTTGAAGTGATTGGTGGCAGTTGCGGTTGCGGAAAGCCCGTTTCCGCGTGTTCGGTCGGGCAGTAAAGGCCTGCCGGGCGATTTTTTAAGGCCTAGCCGCCAGAACTAAAGTACAGCAAACATTCAAACACGCCTCGAAAAGAATCGGTTCTTCGGAACCATTCTTATAAGGACGGAAATGATGAACCGACTTGGTTAAGGAGCTGAAAAGGCAGGTTCCGCCGCGATAGCCTGCCTGCTTTCGCCCGGCATTGAGTAGACCTGCGCCGAGAGGTCCGCGACCGGGCTAGGAGTGAGCAAACAGCTTTTGTTTGGCGATTAATTCCACCGCTTGCGAGGGGACCTGAGACCGCCAGTCATCTGTTCCCGAGGCGATGGACGTCAGCACGTCCTTGGCGTAAATGCCAAGCACCTCCGACTTATGATTGTCGAGTTCAACGAACGATCCACGTTCGCGGAGATAGGTGAACAGACTCGAGAGTGCGCCCTGCATTTCAAATGAACCAAGCGAAGTGACCGATCCTGTTTTCGCGTCTTTGGACGGATAAACAAAAAGCTTCATCTGGTTTTTGAACAACCGACCAAACGCCTCCAGAATTCCTCCTGGTAGGTTCGCATACGCCTGTTCGTTGAAGAGGTCAATCAGGCGACGCATTCCAAGAGCAATCCCGAGGGGTTCACTGGTCATTCGTGCAAGGTAAGCGGCTAGACGGTAGTATTCAGAAAAATCCGAAACCAGTACCGGAAATCCGCAGGCGCCGATCACTTCGACTCGATCCAAAAAATCCTTCGGATTCACTCGGGCGCCATTCGACAGAAGGCTGCGCATTGTGATCTCCATGACGGGAACCACTGAATTTGCCTCTACATCAGGCACCTGCCGGAATTTCTCCGCAGCGCTCTCCAGAATATCCATGTGCACTTTGGTGAATGGATGAAACGCGCCGGGCTCGACGAGCACGGACTTTTTGTAGAATGCCTCGGAAGGCTGAATCACATGACCGTCAGCGCCAAACATCGCCGCACCGGAAAGTCCCATTTGAACCAACCGGAGGCTCATTAGACGATTGTCCACGCCAGCGAACACGTCGCCACTGAACTCGATCATATCAATCTCGATTCGGCCGACCGTCAGTTGGTCTAGCAGCGAGGAAAGAAGCGCTTCAGGATCCCTGTGCAAGTAAGCCGCTCCATAGACGAGGTTTACTCCGACTATCCCGAGGGCTTCCTGCTGGGCCGCAGCGTCGCTATCAAGCATTCGGACGTGAATAATGATCCGGCTTGGATTGGATCTTGGCGCATGCTGGAAAGTGATTCCCATCCAGCCATGGCATTCACTCGAGCCCTTGAATGACCGGGTCGCAACAGTGTCAGCGAACGCGAAAAAGCAGGTTTTCTCTCCGCGGCGAGAATCAAGCCGCTCAACATCAAGAGCGTACTCATGGGCCAGCATGGCCTCGAGCCGCTCCCGGGAAACATAGCGTTTGGACTGGCCGTAGATCGCGTCCGAAACCGTCATGTCGTAGGCGGACATGCTTTTGGCAACCGTACCGGCCGCGGCGCCGACTTGGAAAAACCAGCGGACAACCTCCTGGCCGGCGCCAATCTCGGCGAACGTGCCGTACCAGGTGGGGTCAAGGTTTAGCTGCAGTGCCTTTTGGCGGGTATCGAGAGCTGTGGTTGCCATATGGAGAGTGGACGTGCAGGAGACGATAAAAGTCTGGCGCAAGGATTGAAAGACTCGAATGCGGGAGCTCATCCACGCCATTTGTGCGATGCGATCCTTCGGCACCGGTCTCGTTCGGCTCGGGTCGGACACGGCAGGCGGAATTACGCGGGGCCTAGTGAATAATTTTGAGCGCGACGCCCGCCGGCGCCAGCAGAGCGCGCAATGCTCACAAGTTATTCACAGCAACAGAAACCGCTCAGAGACAGTCGCATTTCTATAACACAATACAATGTATGTCATATGGAGTGACTAAGTCAGGCTTCTCTTTGACTCCTGCTTGAGTCCGCGCCTCTTGGGTAAATGCATCAAGCGTCGACGAGCAAACCCAGGAACGTCCCCTCCACAGAAAGATCATCGGGCGCCGCCATCACTTCAATCGATCGTGACGGCGCAGATCCAAGATCCTCTTTTCAAGCGAAAGCCGCTCCCTCGCCGCTCCCGGCACTGTTGAAAAATGTCATCGGAACACCCTGTTCCAGCTTTCAAGCTTCTGCAGGCATTCTGGGACCTCTGGCAAACCGGTTGAGCTCAAATCCCCAACTTGATCACGGCTGCTTGGCTCCAAAATGGGTTCTCGGGCTGGCTTCTATCCGCACAAAATCCCCGATTGCTTTCGAATTCACGCACGGAACCGCAACGCCCGGGCATTCAATCAAAAACCTAGGCTCATTTAATGGGTTCCCCCTTTGGATGGGGCCTTTCTAAATCCACATGCTCGAATTCAAAGCTGCCTGCGGCGATGCGATACCCACTTCGCAGACTCCTTCTCACAGCCCCTTCTAGGCATTTTCGCTTCCGCCTAGTATCCAGCGGGAGCCCCTTGTTTGTTGAGGAATTCAACGACAAGTAACTTCGACCCAAGCGATGGTGCTCTCTCGGACTTGAGGAGCGGAGTCTACGGGGCTCGAACCCGCAACCTCCGCCGTGACAGGGCGGCGCTCTAACCAATTGAGCTAAGACTCCTCGGAGAGCCGCGAACAATAGTCGGCAACAGTGCTCTTGCAACTCCTTTTTTCTTTTCCGGCCTGTAAATTTTTGACTGCCCGCTTCCGACGTTAGTTGCCGGAGTCAGCGTATTAGAATCTTCTTAGGGCAGTAGTTTGAAAATCCCCCCTTTATGAAATCTAGTTTCCTCACAATCGCCTTGAGTCTCGTTTTCCAATGCGGAGTTCTTGCTCGGGACTCGCGCCTTGATCCTCCGAAGGATCTGCACGGGTATTTCCCCTTTAACCCGCCCAGCGCGCTCAAAGAATGGCAAGAACGCAAGAGCAGCCTGCGCAGGCAGATTTTGGTATCTCAAGGTCTGTGGCCGATGCCCTCAAAAACACCTCTCAATGCGGTCATTCACGGCCGAATCGAGGCGGACACATACTCCGTGGAGAAAGTCTTTTTTGAGAGCAGCCCCGGGTTCTTTGTGACGGGTAATCTCTATCGGCCCAAGCAGGTTTCTGGGAAGGTTCCTGGTATTTTATTCGCCCACGGTCACTGGCAGGACGCGCGGCTCAGCATCCTGCCCGACGAAAAAGTCCGTCATGAGATATCAATCGGTGCGGAGCGCTTTGAAAACGGAGGCAAGAGCGTCTTCCAATCGCTTTGCGTGCAGTTGGCCCGAATGGGCTGCGTGGTTTGGCAATGGGACATGATCAGTGACTCCGATTCGATTCAGATTCCGCGTTCCGTAGTGCATTCCTTTGCAAAACAGCGACCGGAGATGAACACGCTTGAAGACTGGGGATTTTACAGCGCCCAGGCCGAGTCCCACCTGCAAAGCATCATGGGACTTCAGACTTGGAATGCAGTGCGCAGCCTCGACTTCCTTCTAACGCTTCCCGAGGTTGATTCAGATAGGATCGCGATGACCGGAGCGAGCGGAGGCGCAACTCAGACGATGCTCCTCGCCGCAATTGATGATCGGGTTAAGCTCTCGTTTCCCTGCGTAATGGTGAGCACGGCGATGCAGGGAGGGTGCACTTGTGAGAACGCAAGCCTGCTTCGCATCAATACTGGGAACGTTGAGTTCGCTGCCCTGTTCGCTCCCAAGCCGCAGGGCATGAATACAGCAAACGACTGGACAAAAGAGCTGGCAGTCAAAGGCTTTCCTGAGCTGCAAAAGCTTTATGGTCTCCATAATGCCGCCGACAAAGTGTTCCTTCTTCGGGGAGAGCATTTTCTGCACAACTACAACGCCGTGACACGCTCGGCGTTTTACACGTTTGTTGACAAACACTTCCAGTTACGCGGCACTGCTCCGGTGATTGAGCGGGACTTCAATCCCCTTCCCCGCGAATCTTTATCCGTATGGGATGCCGCGCATCCGGCACCGAAGGCTGCAGATCCTCAGTTCGAAAGGGAGCTCTTGAGGTGGTTCACACGCGATGCGCAAAATCAAATCGCATCGGCAGCCTCGGCCAAGGATGGAATCGAATCCACCTTGCGACCCGCTCTTAAGACGATCATTGGCCGTGATTACAATGAGGTTGGCGCGATGGATTGGATTCTGTCGGCCAAAATCGACAAGGGTAAATACTCCGAAATCACAGGCACACTCGTTAATCGAAAGCATCAGGAGGAGGTAGCCCTTCTTTGGCTTGCGCCCAAACACTGGAATGGCACGGCGACGCTTTGGCTGGATGATTGCGGAAAATCGGCGGCTCACGATCCTGCCGCGTTGCGTTTGGTGGAATCGGGGGTTGCTGTGTTTGGGGCTGATTTGCTGCGACAAAGCCCGACGCCAGTCACGCAGACCCCGGTTGTGGCTAATCTCCGGGAGTTTGCCGGGTACACACACGGCTATAATCACTCGTTGTTCGCGCAGCGCACGCACGACGTGCTTTCGATCATCGGCTATTTGCGCAACTCTTCGCCAAACACCATTCCAACGCCGAGCAGAGTGTTAGTCGCGGCGTGGGGATCCACCGGCCCGATTGCGCTTTGCGCTCGGGTAATCGCCGGAGTTGCGATTGATAAGCTCGCCGTAGATACCAACGGATTCCGTTTCGCGAAGATCCTCGATTATCGCGATCCTATGTTCTTGCCGGGCGGCGCAAAGTACCTCGACCTCCCCGGCATCATCTCTCTGAATGCCCCCTATCCGACTTGGATAGCTGGCGAGGGTCGGAACCCCAATACGCTTGGCGCCGATTTTAGGGAACTAACTCCATTTTTGGGGCAGCATGAAGCGAAATCCCTCTCCGCGGCGGAGTGGTTGCTCCGATAAACTCGGACGCAGAGAGGTGCAGTGAAAACTCGGGCCTCGCGTTCCGCGGGTCTGAGTTAGCGCGTAAGCGGTGCCCCTTGGGAGAGCGTTTTCTTGAGGGAAGCTACAACCGAGGCGTGCTCAGGCAGGTTTGCAAGATTGTTGTACTCGCCCGGGTCGGTTTCGTGATCATAGAGTTCTACGCCCGCTGCTCCACCATCCCACTCAGTGTAGCGGAATCTTTCGGTTCTTACGCTGCGTCCCATGATTCTTGAGGTGTTTTTTTTGCTGCCGTTTCCTGCTTCAAACGTCCCGACCAAATCGCCGCGGGTCACCTGGGAATAGGCTGCATGCACCCAGAGACTGTCAGGCTTTTCCACGAGAGGCCGAAGACTGAATCCTTCGGTCTTGGAATCCCCAGCGATTCCGCAGAGGTCCGTTAAGGTCTTGTGAAGATCAACCAGCTCGACAGTGCGTGGAGAGCGTTGTCCGTTTGAATGATTGCCGGGCACAGAAATAATCAATGGCACCCGCACAGACTCCTCGAAGATGCTCATCTTCTGCCAAAGATTTTTCTCACCGAGGTGGTAGCCGTGGTCACTATGGAAGACCACGATCGTGCTGTCCTCGAGTTTTAATCGCTGAAGCGCGTCCAGCAGCTCCCCCACCCGAGCATCCATAAAAGTCGTGGATGCTTGGTAGGCCTGTATGGCCTCGCGCCGGAGCGAATCCGACATTCCAACCTCTGCTTTCTTTTGGATAGACAACGCTGGCAGCGGAAATAATTCAGAGAGATTTGAAGGAATGACCGGCAGCTTGATGCTCTGAGACGGGTACAATTCAAAATACGCCTTTGGCGCGACATACGGCGTGTGCGGGCGATAGAAGCCGACGGCCAGGTAAAACGGATTCGAATCCTTGGCGCGTTCTTCCAGATGTGCGATTGCGGCGGCCGCGCCTTTCCCGTCTGTCTGCTCTGAGTCCGTCCCTTCTGATGCAAGCCAACTGAGAGTGCCTCCGGTATTCTTCAACTCCCTGCCAATCACGGTACGAACACCATCGGCAGACGAGGATTCCAGCACATTCACCAAGGCAATATCGTCAACGTCGCGCCCCCGGGGATTAACCACCGTCTCCCATGACAAAGGATCATCCAGTCCGTCCGTTCCGATCTGAGTTGGAACTCCGTAGTGATAGAGTTTACCCACACGTGAAACTCGGTAACCCGCGTTCAAGAAGCTCTGTGGAATCGACACCGCATCGGGGACGTTCGTTCTGAAGTTCGTCCGATTTTCGTAAACCCCCGTCGTATCCGGTCGCAAGCCCGTCATGAATGAGGCGCGACTCGGATTACAAAGCGGAAATTGGCAGTACGCCCTATCGAAGGTCACGCCCCGGGCCGCGAGCCTGTCGATGTTGGGCGACTTCACCTCGGCGTGCCCGTAAACACCGAGGTTCACGTTCAGATCGTCGGAGACAATGTGCAGCACGTTAAACTTTGGGGCTGCTGCTGCCTCCCGGCAGTCGCTGCCCCATATTAGCACAAATAAGGCGAGAGCTTGGTGCTTAGGGCGAATCATATTCACGCGTTTAAACACCGGCGTGAATTGCGGGTTTCATGATTTCGCAACAAATACGGGCCCAGCCCCCAAAATCCTATGGTGCACGGATTTTCCTCGGAAGCAGCGATGATAAGGACGGGTTAGTCCACCTCAAACTCATCAGCCGGGTCGAAGGGCGGCATGGGAACATTAATGATCCGCAAGTTTCCAACCGCACGGTGAACGCAGCCCGGCCTGATCATCACTGCAGTAAGAGGCTTGAGGGGGTACTGGACCCCGTCAGCCTCGAGGTACCCCTCCCCTTCCAGGACGATGTAAATCTCGGTCATTCCCTTGTGGAAATGCAGGCGACTGTCCTTGGAAATGTCTGTGAGATGAACCGTCGCTAGCGTGTTCCAGGGTTCATTGAAGGCGCGCCTTGCCTGTCCACAGGGGCACGGGACGGGTGCAATCTCATCCAACTGTGCAATCGCGATTTTGGGTTCGTTCATACAAAAACTCCGATGAGCGCTAGCGCGATCCGGCGGCTGTATTCTGAAATGCCTCGCGAATGGCGGATCCATCCCCGTTGGGCATTCCCGACCGTTGAATCATCAGGATGTAGATCTTTCCAGCGACCGGGTCAGCCCAGCTCTGAGTCGCATACGCACCGCCGTGACCAAAGCTGCCCCTTGCCAAGGCCGCAGTTACGCCGACGGGCTCCTTCACAACCTGAAAGCCCAGTCCCCAACTCATGCCGTCGACAAAACCGGTTTTAATGTCGCCAGTCTGTGTAGTAGTCATCAACTGCACGGTCTCCTGCTTGAGAATTTTTTGCCCACGAAACGTGCCTCCGGAAAGCATCATTTGATAGACACACGCGACATCCTTGGCAGTCGAATAGAGGCCACCGGCTGGGTACGGCGTCCGGCTCCTATCTTCTAAATTGCCCTCGGTGAAGTAAACGGGCGTTTCCTCGAGCTCATGGCTTTCCTTGTTTTGCTTATAACTCTTTGCGACCCTTGTGTGTTGTTCCTTCGTGGGCCAAAAAGTGGTGTCTTTCATTCCAAGCGGGTTGAAAAGGCGGTTTTGAATGAAATCCGCGAACGGGGTGCCACTAGCAATTTCCACGAGCCGTCCAAGCGTGTTGATCCCAGGATTTGAATAGCTCCACTTGGAGCCCGGCTCAAACGCGAGAGGCTCCCTAGAGTATCCCATCACGAGCTCGGCTAGACTGCAGTTCGGGCGCGGCGCCTTCACTTCGCTGATGCCGGAAGTGTGAGTCAATAAATCGCGGACCGTGATGGACCGCTTGGGTCTGCAGAGAACCATCTGTTTGGAATCTTTGGATTGCATCAACCACTGGTTTTTAAACTCCGGCAAATGCTTTTCAACCGGGTCATCAACCGCAAGCTTTCCCTCCTCGACAAGCATCATCACACAAATCGCCGCCATCGGCTTTGTCATGGAAGCAATCCAGAACAAATCGTCCTTTTGCATATGACGACCCGCTGCGAGATCACTTTTCCCAACCGCCTCCAGATGCTCGACTCCGTCCCGCAAGCCCACCAGCGTCACAACTCCTGACACCTCTCGATCATCCACAAACTTTTGCATCACCTTTGAAATCGCATCCGCCCTCGCCTGAATGGGCGAAAGCAAGAGCGACACAAAACCAAAAAGATGGAGCGCAAACATGGATTTCATCATCCGGGACACTAAAGAGGGATGGAGCCGCGACAGGGTTGGAGCCGCGACCGGTACGATGCGAACTAGAACTCAAGCTTCACCACGCCAGACCCCTTCACGATCCGGCCTATGGGCTTCGCTTTAAGTCTTTTTGCAACTTCTGCGGAGTCCTTGGCACGAACAACAACCGCCATGCCAATGCCCATGTTGAAGACCTGATACATTTCTTCACGATCCACCTCACCGCCCTCTTGAATAATATTGTAAAGTGCGGGCACCTTCCAGGATTTGGTGTCGATCACAGCGTCACATTTTGAGGGCAAAACCCGAGGCAGGTTGTCTAAAAGACCGCCACCCGTAATGTGAGCAAGCCCCTTCGCGAAACCATGAGGCAGCGCGGCTAATGCAGGTTGATAATTCACGTGCACCTTCAGTAGCTCCTCACCAAGAGTTCTGCTGAGACCCTTTGGCTTGGATTTTAGCGACAGACCCATTCGATCTAAAAGCACGCTTCTCGCAAGCGAGTATCCGTTGGTGTGAAGCCCGGATGAGGGCATTCCAAGAATGACGTCGCCCGCGCGAATTTGTTTTCCATCCAAAAGCTTGGGGCGGTCAACAACGCCGACGATGGTTCCCGCCAAATCATATTCGCCGCGCTGATACATCCCAGGCATTTGAGCAGTCTCGCCACCCACTAGTGCGCAGCCCCCTGCCCTGCAGGCTTTGGCAAAACCCTTGAGAATGTCGCGAAAGACCCCGGGCTCCAAACGCTCGGCGCCGATGTAATCCAGGAAGAACAGCGGCTTTGCGCCGATGACTGCAATGTCGTTGATGCAGTGGTTCACAAGATCCTGGCCCACCGTGTCGTGTTTACCGGTAGCGAAAGCGATTTTGAGCTTCGTCCCGACGCCATCGACGCTGGACACCAAAACTGGATCCTTCATACCGCGAAAATTCGGGCGGAACATTCCGCCGAATCCGCCAATCCGCCCGAGCACCTCCGAGCCATGGGTCCCTTTCACAAGCGCCTGGATTCCACTTTTAACTTGGTTGCCGAGATCCACGTCCACGCCAGCAGCGGCGTAGGCCTTTTTTTTCTTTATGGAGCGGGAGTTTGACGAGGATGAAGTTTTGGCCATGGATCTCAGTGTTTTTGAGGAAAGAGTGACGGGGTTGACTCGCTTGACCCCAACAAATTAGGACGACGGCTCCGACGCTCCATTACATGCTTATCGATTTGCGGATCGACTGGCACCGGATAGTCACCATTGAAACACGCCAGACAAAAGTCGCTCGGCTTCTGGCCCGTCGCCCGCACCATAGAGGTCGGGTCTAAGTATCCAATAGAGTCAGCGCCAAGATAAGAGCGGATTTCGTCAATCGAGCACTGGTTAGCCAAGAGCTTTTCCGGATCCGGAAAATCGATGCCGTAATGGCAGGAATGTTTGTGAGGCGGACAGGAGATCCTCATGTGCACCTCGGCTGCGCCTGCCTCACGCAAGTTCACTATCCTAGCCCTCGCAGTGGTCCCGCGGACGATCGAATCGTCGACAACCACAACGCGTTTTCCAGCAACCGCCTCCTTGATGAGGTTCAACTTCACTCGCACGTTAAAGTCTCGAATTAGCTGGCTGGGCTGCAGGAAGGTTCTCCCGATGTAATGATTGCGGACGAAGGCGTGGCTGTAGGGAATGCCTAGTTCCTCCGCGAATCCAAGCGCCGCGTAGTTTCCAGAATCTGGTACCGGCACCACCACGTCCGCCTCGGCGGGATGCAACCGTGCGAGTTCTCGCCCCATCTGGGTGCGGACTCGCGCGACATTAATGTCAGCTATGATCGAATCGGGACGGGCAAAGTAGACGTATTCGAAGATACAGAAAGCTTTGCGTTGCTTGCCGAAGGGCCACTCGGAGCGCAATCCGTTTTCATCGATGATCACCACCTCGCCTGGCTCCACCTCGCGAACAAACTCGGCGTGAATTAAATCAAAGGCACAAGTCTCACTGGAGAGCACCCAAGCACCATCTAATTTTCCAATCGCAAGCGGGCGAAACCCAAACGGGTCACGCACGCCGATGATCTCCCGTTCACTCATCATCACGAGCGAGTAGGCTCCGTGGATTTTGCGAAGCGCCGCAAAAACGCCCTCCGGCTCAGCGGGTTGTGCGAGCAGATGCAGAATAACCTCGCTATCGACGGTGGTTTGGAAAATCGATCCGCGCTCCTCGAGGTCTTCCCTCAACAGGGCCGCATTCACTAGGTTTCCGTTGTGAGCAATGGCGATTTGACCGCGGGCCGTATTGACCACGAAAGGCTGCGCGTTGACGAGGTTGCTTGAGCCCGTCGTCGAGTAGCGAACGTGCCCCATGGCACGGGTCCCCTTCAGGGAGTCCAAGTCTTTTGGGGCGAATACCTGAGACACCAAGCCCATGTTTACATGTCTTCGGAACAATGAGTTCGGCTCGTCTGCTGTGACGATGCCGGCGCTCTCCTGCCCCCGGTGCTGGAGTGCGTACAAGCCGTAGTAAGTTAATACGGCGGCGTTTGGATGACCGTAGACGGCGAAGACGCCGCATTCGTGGGTGGGGCGGTGGTTTTTCACTAAAATCAGGGAGAGGTGGGGCGCGGGGAGAACTTGCCTCCAGACAAAAGGCAGCACCGCCCTGCGTCAAGTCGCCTCCTGAAAACCATTCGAAACTCCCTGAATAAACTTTCAGCGCTTCCAGCCTTCGCTCTTGGCAACGAGATCCGCCAGCTTGAGAGGCCACTGTGGATTTTCAAAAAAGTCAGGACGCAGGCGCTCCAACTCCTTGTAAGCAGACAAATAAGCGCGGTTTTCGGGCGTCCCATCCTGACCCACAGCTGGATATCGACGCCGGACTTCGATCATGGCCTGATTCACCGCCTTGGCGTTCGGGTCCGAGGCGTCAACCGCAGGAATCTCGAGTGAAAGCCCGTCGCCGGGCAATGACTTGTTTGTTGAAGCCGCGGGGGCCAGGGCAGCTCCGGGCCCGGCGGATGGTTGCGGCGCTGTTCCGAGCTTGGGCGCGGCCGCCCCGAGGGGCGCTCCGGTGTTAGCGCTGGGGCGCTGAGGCGCTGGCGTTCTTTCTTTGCCCGGACGTTCGGGCTGGCCGAGGTCAGCGCGCTGCCAACCCTCTTTTAGGGCGACGAGCTCCGCCAAATTGAGGGGCCATTTTGGGTCCTTGAAAAACTCGAACTTTCTGAGCCGCGCGAACTCATTGTAGGCCTCGAGGTAGCGGGCATGCTCAGGAGTCCCGGGAGATGCCAATCCGGGATAACGATTCAACGCTTCGTCCTTGGAAAGGCGGGTGACTCGCTCCGCAGAGCTTTCCTCAGGCCGGCTCGGATCCTGCGCGGTGGAGTCACTTCCCTTGAGGCCCGTGTCCAAACGTGCACCGGGCCCTTTCAATTCCTGTGGGTCCACTTGCGTGTCGGCCTTGGGTTCGTTGACCATTTGAGCGCTCGCGACCGTGCCGTTCTGGTTTGCTGCCGCAGCCTTGCCGCTCCCCGGGTCTACTAAAGTTGAGGGCCTGCTGTTCGGAGCGGATTCTGGTCGCGACGCGGGATTCGATGCGGCCCATTCATGCTCGGCTGCATTCTGGATGCCCTTGGCACGCTTGGCGTCCACAAGCACCCGAACCCATTCCGCCCCGGACGAACATAAAGTCACGCTCAAAGGCACAACCAGTGTCAGCACCAACCCGAGTGCCATGAGCGCAAACGTACCGTTTCGCTGCTGAATCACCCTGAACTGCATCGACACGAAAACCACGAGCGCGATCAGCAGCGCCGTCGCGATGGAGACAAAAGCCTCCCGCGGGGCGAATCCGAACGCCGCTCCGCACATCGGTATCGCAATGAGGTTTAGAGCAATCCCAAGCAGCAGATTTCGGGTCGATTCCCGAGTCTTCTGCCGCGGGGGCGACTCCTCGCCAAGCTCCAAAGGCTGCTTAGAAGACGACGCTGGCGGATCCTCTCTAAGTGACTTTTCTCCGACGGAGGCTTCAGGGGATTGTTTGGCTTTACTCACTTCTGGGAGAGGTAAAAGGGTTGCGGAGGATGGAAAAATGGTGGAACGAAACGGAGGCGCCTGAGCGCGATCCCAGCCAAAATTGAGGCTTCAGCGCATCCAAAAAGTCCTTCATGGAAGGCACCTATGACCTTACACAAACTTCCCAGTGGAACCAGCCCATTTTTGTCCTACTGAAACCGAGTGATCAGCCTGCCTTTCCGGGCAAGATCGGCCCGAAAACTTCCCTCGACGACAATTTCCGCAGAACTCATTTCATTCGATTGTTGAAACCCGCGGCCAAGCCCGCCTTTACTGGGGGAAATTGTATGAGTGCCGACTTTGACGTCAGATACACAGCCCAACTGGCCCGCCTCGATTTGTCCGAAACCGAGGCAGCAAGGTTTCAGGAACAGCTCTCCCATATCTTGGGCTACGTTGAGAAGCTCAAGGAAGTAAACGTGGAGGGAGTCAAGCCGACAGCGCACTCCTCGGAGCTGTATAACGTGTTCCGAGCCGATTCCGAGCGCGATTGGTTCACATCGGAGCAAGCGTTGGCAAATGCTCCCCGGCAAGCCAACGGGCTCTTCATTGTCACAAAGGTCATTGAATAACCTCCCCGCATGGAACTCCACCAGCTCAACATTTCAGAACTCCAATCGCTGCTGCGCAGCGGGGAAGTCACACCGGCTGAGGCGGTTCAGGCCATCGAAGGCCGCATCGCCACGACCGACACCAGAGTGCGGGCCTACCTTTCGCGCGACACCGAAAAGGCGCTCCGTGAGGCATCCACTGCGGACGTCTCAAAACCCCTCGGCGGCGTACCGATCGCGATCAAGGACGTCATCAACGTCAGCGGCGAATCCTGCTCGGCCGCCTCCAAGATCCTGAAGGGTTACACCGCCCCCTATGACGCCACCGTCATCCAGCGCCTTCGGGCAGCCGGGGCGATTCCGTTCGGGCGCCTAAACATGGATGAGTTCGCGATGGGGTCTTCGACGGAAAACTCGGCTTTTCAAAAAACCGCAAATCCTTGGGATTTGACCCGCATTCCGGGCGGCTCCAGCGGCGGCTCCGCTGCGGTGGTCGCGGCCGACGAAGCTTTCGCATCCCTAGGATCCGACACTGGGGGTTCGATTCGCCAGCCCGCCGCTCTCTGCGGTTGCGTGGGAATGAAGCCCAGCTATGGCCGCGTCTCCCGCTTTGGACTCATCGCATTTGCTTCGTCCCTAGACCAAATCGGCCCGTTCACGAAAAACGTGCACGATTCCGCGCTGCTGCTTAATGCGATTTGCGGCAAAGACCCCATGGACTCAACAAGCCTGCCATTGCCAGCGGAGGATTTTACCCGCGAACTCGGCAGGGATATCAAGGGCCTCCGGATCGGGATGCCAAAGGAGTACTTTATCGACGGCATCGATCCACAGGTGAACGCAGCAGTACGCGCCGCAATCAAACAGTACGAATCGCTGGGGGCTGAAATCGTTGAGGTGTCCCTCCCCCACACGGATTACGCCGTGGCGGTTTATTACATCGTCGCAACCGCTGAGGCATCGGCGAATCTTGCCCGTTTTGACGGCGTCCGCTACGGCCACCGCACGGACAATCCGCAAACCCTTTTGGACCACTATGGAAAGACCCGCGCCGAAGGGTTTGGCGAGGAAGTAAAGCGGCGCATCATCCTGGGCACATACGTGCTATCGAGCGGCTACTATGACGCCTACTATCTGCGCGCTCAGAAAGTGCGAACTCTGATCCAGCAAGATTTTGAGAAGGCGTTTCAAAAGGTGGATGCGATCATTTGCCCGACATCCCCCGAAGTCGCCTTTAAGATTGGGGAACGCACCGATGATCCCTTGAAAATGTATCTCGCGGATATTTTCACCATCGCCGCGAACCTTGCGGGAATCTGCGGAATCAGCATTCCATGCGGCTTCGCGGAGAAGGACGGAAGCCGGCTGCCCGTCGGCCTCCAGTTGCTCGGCAAGCCCTTGGAGGAGTCGCGCCTCCTACAGCTAGCCCATGCGTACGAGCAGTCCACTCCATGGCATCAAGAACGTCCTCGGTTGTAAGATGCCGAGCAGCGCGCCTCCACTCAAAGCACAGCGACAACAAACATGCCAAACGCCGCCACCTCACGCCTTTGCCTTGAGCCATTTTCAGAGGCCTCGGTGATCAGAATTTCCAAGGAGTGTCTGTCTGCTTTGGGGCGCAACCCTGATTTGGCGATCGTCTTCGCCTCGGCCGATTACGCGCCGTTCCTCGAGGATTTTCTCGAACTCATCCAACTCCACGCCCATGCACCGCTCATTGTCGGCGGCAGCGCTTCGGGCCTTGTTGCAAGCGGACAAGAGGCCGAGGGCTCACCGGGATTCAGCCTTCAATTGCTGAGCCTTCCTGAAACGCAGCTATCGGTCTTCCCATTTTCCGAACTCGAAGCCGACGACAATACCGAGGAGGACTGGAGACAGACTCTTGGCAGCGCCCTGGACTCGGACGCGTGGCTTTTCATTGGGAACCCTCTGAAGATCGCTGCCGAACCGTGGCTTAACACGTTCTCAGCCGCCGTCGATCACCAGCCGGTCTTGGGCGGCCTCTTAAGTGGGGGCCGAGGCGGGGACAATATTTTTGTATTTCACAACCGTGCCCAAGTTGATGCCGGAATTCTTGTGGGGATCAGGGGCGGTGTGCGGATTCACTCCGTTGTCAGCCAAGGCTGCAGGCCGATCGGCGAGCCTCACGCAATCACGGCGGCACACGAAAACGTGGTCACCTCCATCGGATCCATCCCTGCGTACCAGCGGCTCAGCGAATCCTTTGAGTCGCTCGATCCCGATGACAAGGCGCGGGCTGCGGGGAACCTTTTCGTGGGTCTTGCCCTTAACGAGTACGTTGACGAATTCAAGACGGGTGACTTTCTGGTGCGCAATCTCATCGGCGTGGATTCATCCTCCGGACGCGTGGAGCTCGCGGCCTATCCGCGCGTGGGCCAGACCCTCCAGTTTCAGCTCCGCGACCGGCACTCCGCCCACGAGGACTTGAAGCAAATCCTCAAACGCATCGCTAGAAAAAAAGTCCGTCCATTCGCTGCGATCACTTTCCTGTGCGGGGGACGCGGTTCGGCTTTATTTGAAACGCCCCACCACGACGCGGTGTGCATCCAGGAGCAATTTGGAGCGATTCCGAATGTCGGCTTGTTTTGCAATGGAGAAGTGGGCCCCATCGGCGAGCGCAATTTTGTTCACGGCTACACCGCCGTCATCGGCCTCTTGGAATAAGCTGCACTCAGAGAATCCACCGCGCTCAAGGGCGCACATTGAAGCCTATGAGCACTGCAATCCATTGGTTCCGGCGAGATCTGCGCCTCACTGACAATACCGCGCTCAACGCAGCCGCAGCATCTCACCAACGGGTCATCCCGGCGTACATTCTTAGCGCGTGGAAAACCCACCACCGATGGACCGGAGCGCACAGACAAAAGTTTCTTTGCGATGCGATAGCCTCCCTCGACAACAGCCTCCGGCGGGCGGGAAGTTCCCTTGTGCTAAGACAAGGCGACGCGGTTGAAAACCTTGTTCAGCTTTTAAAAGAAACAAACGCCACTGCAGTCTACACCAATCGTGACCCCGACCCTTACGGCCGCGAAACAGAAAGACGCCTGGCGATTGCCCTCGAAAAACTGGGCGCAAGGCTGCACCTCTACAAGGATGCCTCATTGCACGAACGTGACGAGGTTTTGACTGGATCCAAAACCCCTTTTCGAGTCTTCACCCCGTATTCGCGCGCATGGGGGGCACTTGAAAAACCAATGCCCGGCGGCAGGGTTCACGAGTTGTCACCCGTTCCGTCGACAATCAAAAGCCTCCCACCGCCAACGCTTGATTTCTGGAAGATCACTTTGGACTCAGGCGCTGTCTTGCCGGAGGCGGGTGAAGCCCAGGCCCAGTCGAGGCTAGTGAAGTTTCTGGACAACCTCATTTTCAATTACGCGAACGCGCGCGATATCCCATCTTTGGATGGCACTTCGCGCATCTCGCAGGATTTGCGCTTTGGGATTCTTTCTATCCGCGAAGTTTTTGCCCGGGTGCAAGAACGGCTCAAGGGAGCGACATCCGAGCAAAGAAGATCGGCGCAGATTTTTGTGAATGAACTGTGCTGGCGGGAATTTTACCACCAAGTGCTTTGGTTTAAGCCGGAGGTCCTTTTGCACGAATACAGCGAGGCGTACCGGGGACTTCCCTGGTTGCAGGATCCGAATTCATTCTCAAAGTGGTGCGAGGGGCAGACGGGATTTCCGATTGTAGACGCAGGGATGAGGCAGCTCCGCAAAACGGGTTTTATGCACAATCGTGTTCGAATGATTGTGGCAATGTTTCTTACGAAGGATCTGCACTTGGATTGGCGAATGGGCGAGCAATGGTTCATGCAGCAGCTCTTGGACGGCGAAATTGCAGCGAACAACGGAGGCTGGCAGTGGAGCGCCGGGACGGGAACCGATGCCGCCCCCTACTTCCGAATTCAGAACCCTTGGACGCAGAGCTCGCGCTTTGATGGCGAGGGTGAGTACATCAAGCGCTGGGTTCCCGAGCTCGCCGGGGTCCCCGCTGCGCGCCTTCACCAACCGCCCGCCCCAGGCATGCGGATGGTCCCCGGATACCCGTTGCCGATGCTGGACCACGCCAAGGAGCGGGATATCGCGCTCGAGACCTATAAGGCGCATCTCAAAAAATAGAAGAGACGGGATCCCGTTCCCGTTGGTCCACGCTGCAGGCGCCTTGATCGCGCCGCAGTGATCAGGATAATCAGGACAAAAAGAAAGCCGCCCCGAATGTCCAGGGCGGCGTTGAAAGGACGCCACCGCCTGTAAAAAGCGGTGACGTGAAATCGAACCAAAAATTAACGCTTTGAGAACTGGAAGCGTTTGCGAGCACCGGGTTGACCGGGCTTCTTACGCTCCTTCATCCGAGGATCCCGACGAAGAAAGCCCTCAGCCTTCAATGCCGCTCTGAGTTCTGGGTTGGAGTCAATCAAAGCACGTGAAACCGCGAGCCTCAAAGCGCCAGCTTGGCCGTTGATTCCGCCGCCATCGGCGTTCACCTTCACGTCAAACTGGTTCAGCTGCTTTGCCACTTCAAAAGGACGCAAAACGGTGTTTTGGAGAGCCTGAGTTTTGAAGTAGTCTTCAAAAGAACGGCCATTCACCAGGATTTTTCCGGAGCCCGGAGTGAGACGAACGCGAGCAACAGCCGTCTTCCGGCGGCCCACTGCAACATATTCAGGAGTGTTGGTAGCCATACTTAAGGTTTAATCGAAGTTACGGGCGCTGGGTTCTGGGCGGCATGCGGATGCTCAGACCCCTTGTAAACCTTGAGCTTGGTGATCAGTGCGCGACCGAGGCGGTTGTGGGGAACCATCCCCTTCACTGCGCCTTCGATCAAAAGTTCTGGGTGCCGAGCACGCCGTTGACGGAAAGATTCGCTCTTGTGGCCGCCGACGTAACCAGAGAAAGACATGTAGCTTTTGGCCGTCTCTTTCTTTCCGGTGACGCGCACCTTGTCAGCGTTGATCACCACCACAAAGTCGCCGGTGTCCACGTGAGGAGTGAAAATTGCTTTCTCTTTACCACGCAGGAGATTAGCGGCCTTGACTGCCACGCGCCCAAGAACCTGGTCGGTGGCATCAATGACCCACCAACGGCGCTGCACTTCGTTTGCTTTCGCTGAATAAGTAGCCATGAGTTTTCTCTAAAAAAGGGGGTGCAGTCTGCGTTCAATGCTGGGGCCAGTCAAACACTAATATCAAATTGTGTGCCGAAAGTTCAAAAAAAGTGATTAACGGCCTGCCTTTGACTGCAAATCCATCAAATTCAAAAAACATTTAAGCAAACATTTTCCTTCTGTGAAAGCCGGTTAACAGGCATCTCAATTACCCGAATGAAAAAACCAGTTGTTCTTATTATCCGTGACGGGTGGGGAATTAATCCCGGAGGGCGATCCCAAGCCGCGGCCAACGGGGACGCTTCCCTCCTGGCCCAAACCCCCTTTCATGACCACCTTTACAATACTTACCCGCACTCCACCCTATCCGCCAGCGGGGAGGATGTAGGCCTACCGGAAGGCCAGATGGGAAATTCCGAAGTCGGCCATCTGAACCTGGGCGCGGGCCGCGTCGTCTACCAGGACCTCACGCGCATCAACAAGGCAATCCGCGACAGGGAATTGTCTGGAAACAAGGTATTGCAGGATGCATTGCAAAAGGCTGCCAAAGGCCGGCTCCACCTCCTTGGTCTCGTCTCAGATGGCGGCGTACACAGCCACATTGACCACCTCATCGCACTGTGCGATGTCGCCAAGGCCGCCGGCGTCAGCGATATCATGATCCATGCAATCACTGACGGCAGAGATACTTCCCCCACTGGTGGGGCCTCCTACCTCAGCCACTTGGAGAAAGGAATCCTCCCGAGCGGCGCCAAAGTCGCCACGATCGTGGGCCGATACTTTGGCATGGACAGGGACCAGCGCTGGGATCGCAACAAGCTCGCATGGGACGCGATCGCACTCGGGCGCGGCGAGTCGATTACCGGGCCCCTCGGGGACGCGGTGGCGAAGCGCTATGCGGCGGGCGAGACAGACGAATTCCTCAAGCCGCTGATCCCAAGTTGCATAAACGAAGCCAGAATCCGAGACAATGACGTCGTGCTGTTCTTCAATTTTCGGGCGGACAGGGCCAGGCAGCTTTCCCTCGCGCTCATCGATCCCACCTTCGCTGGCTTTGAACGCGAGATCACTCCGAAGATCCACTATGTAACACTCACGGAATACGATCGGACCTACGGGGTTCCGGTTGTTTTCCCTCCTCAGAGCCTCACGAATATCCTTGGTGAAGTAGTGAGCCGCGCCGGACTCAAGCAGTTGCGAATCGCTGAAACTGAGAAGTATCCGCACGTCACTTATTTTTTCAATGGAGGCATCGAGCAGCAGTTTCCTGGAGAGGAACGGATCATTGTTCAGTCGCCAAAAGAGGTGGCAACTTATGATGAAAAGCCGGAGATGAGCGCCCCCGAGGTTACTTCAAAAGTGGTGGAGGCGCTCGGTAACTACGACCTCGTAATCCTGAACTTTGCAAACCCTGATATGGTTGGGCATACGGGAGTTGTGGAGGCCGCCATTCGTGCAGTGGAATCCATCGACGCCGGAGTTAAAGCGGTCACAGAGGCAACCCTGTCCCTCGGAGGACGCCTGCTGATCACAGCGGATCACGGAAACTGCGAACAGATGAAAAACGCGGACGGTTCGCCGAACACCGCGCACACAACCAACTTGGTGCACTTCCTTTACGTTGGCGAGGATGCATCCCAGGTCCGCTGCGAGAACGGGATACTTGCCGACGTGGCCCCCACCCTGCTGAACCTACTTAAAGTGCCACAGCCCCAAGAAATGACGGGCAAGAATTTAGTTAAGCCCCTTTCCTAAAAGCTTTAGTAGAACATCTGGTGCAGATACTCGGATTTCCCATTTGCAGAAAATGCCCGCGCAGTGGTTGAATAGCCGCAGCGCGGATTGCGCAAACCACTACCCGGTGGTGTAACGGTAGCACAGGGGCCTTTGGAGCCCTTAGTCATGGTTCGAATCCATGCCGGGTAGCCATTCTTCTGGGGCGGCGCGCATCCGGAAGATACGTCTTTATGAAGCATCAGGAGATCTACGAGGTGCTCGTACCCGTCTAAAATCTGTGCCGACACCGCTCCTCCCTTGCCAACCGGCGCGCTGTATCTTTATTTGGGTTTTGACTACCCCATGCCACGCCTTTTCTCACTCTATGTTTTGATGGCCTCCGCGGTCGCAATCGCACCCGCGGGCGCAGCGACTTCGGAGAGTTCGAAATCCTCTGCCTCCTCTTCAAAAACCTCGGGTACAAGCAAGTCCTCAACTCCTGCCCCGAAACCCTCGGCGTCCACAAGCAGCTCAACGAAGCCTGCTTCGAGTTCCGCGAGCTCCTCGAAGTCCAAGACGACGAAGCCGGCACCCCCCCCAAAGCCCCCCGCGGTGGAACCAAACGGCGCGCCGCGCATCCACGCGGCAAGCGCTGTCCTTATTGACGCGAAGTCCGGGCAGGTTCTGCATGCCATCAATGCCGATCAGGAGCGCGCCGTTGCGAGCACGCAAAAGCTGATGACCGCCCTGATTGTGGCGGAAGCGGGCGGGTTGGATAAACTCGTAAAGATCGAGGCCAGCGACACCTGGGCGGAGCCTTCTAAACTCGAAATCAAGCAAGGTGAAACGTATCGCCGCGGCGACCTGCTCCGGATTCTGCTCGTGAAAAGCATGAACGATGTCGCAAGAGCTCTCGCGAGAGACAACGCCGGAAGCGTGGAAGCGTTTGCGGAGAAAATGAACGCGAAAGCCGAGTCCCTCGGGATGACCCACTCACACTTTGTGAACCCAAACGGCCTTCCTGCTCCCAAGCAGCATTCAACGGCGAGAGACATGGCTCGGGTTGCCGCTGCGGCCTACAAAAACAGTACTATCAGGAGCATCGTATGTTTAAAAGAGTTGGAGTGGCAGCACCCGGACGGACATGTTTCCGAGTTCCACAACACCAACCGCGTACTATCGAGCTTGAAGTACTGCAATGGAATGAAAACTGGATACACGCAGGCTGCTGGATTCTGTTTGGTATCAAGCGCATCGAACTCGAGTAAGGACGTGATCTCGGTCGTCCTTGGCGATGCAAAGGAGTTCGTATGGAACGACTCAGAGCGGC
>JBILUQ010000194.1:0-7595 GCA_044370935.1 Chthoniobacteraceae bacterium | reverse complement strand
CGCATCCCTTAGGTATGCCTAAATTCATCGCATCCGCAACATCGCAAGACCAAACGCGGCTCACCCACAGGAATCAACCCGATCACGCAATTTAACACTCAAACCGAGGGCGCAGTGAGCGCACGCCCATTGTCATCCAAACCAAGGCTTGCAATGAACGGCACAGCAAGATTCGCCCACCTGGAGGCATCCGGGTAATGGGACGCATCCTCCCCGAAGGTGCTACGGAGCATCTCGGTATCAATCACCCCGGGATTTAATGCCACGACAGCCACCCGTCCCGCTGTTTCCTGCGCAACCGCCTGAGACAAACCCTCGACCGCCCATTTGCTGGCGCAGTATGGGGCCACCTCTGGGGAGGTGCTGCGCCCCCAGCCCGAAGAAAGATTCACGATGACGCCCCCCTTTTTTTCCAGCATCACTGGCAGCAGGTGTCTCATCACGGCCGCAACACCCTTCACGTTCACGTTCAGCACGCGGGAAAACTCCCGCGCCTCTACCTCCCAGATCGGCGCGTTCGCGTTGATGACCGCGGCGTTGTTGATCACAAGCTGCGGCGCCCCAAACCGCTCCAGAACACCCGCACAAAAGGCCGCCACATCCCCTTCCTCCGCCATATCGCACCGAGTGAAATAATGCATCTCCCCCAACTCCCCTCCCAGCGCCGCAAGCCGATTTAAATCCCTCGCACATCCAGCAATCCGCCATCCAGCCCGCGAAAACCCCACTGCCATCGCCCGCCCCAACCCTCGGGTGCAACCCGTGATGACAACTGTTCGCGATACCATCCATTTCTTCTAACCGGACACCCTCAACACACTCCAGCGTGTTCTCAGCGAGAACCACCCCGCAAGCCGTCATCCCTTTTCGGATCTTTACTCATCCCATCACCGGCCACCGCTGAGCCCGGCCATCTCAACCTCAAACAGATCACCATTCCCCCCATCTTTTTCACACAGAGAGCTGCCGGCCTCGAAAAGCGCCCATTCCTCCCCTACCCAGCTTTCAATCTCTCTGCGAAACCGTTCCTCGCTAAACCGGTCCGCATTCGCCCTAAGGGCGGCGGGCGAAAATTCGATCTTTTCGGCGCGCTCCACCGCATCAACAATGGCCTCGGGTGTCTGCCTGCTGAAAAGAACCCCAGTCAGCCCATCGATCACACTCTCCTGCGCCCCCCCCTTCCCATACGCAATCACGGGGGTTCCCGCCGCTTGAGCCTCCACTGGCGCAATCCCAAAGTCCTCCTCCGCCGCAAACACAAATGCCCTCGCCTCGCAAAGGCATGCGTCCACCACGTGCTGGGGCTGCCGGCCTAAGAACTCCACATTCGGAGGGCAGTTCTCTTTGAGGATATCGGATTGCGGCCCCGCCCCGATAATCTTCAAGCTGCGCCCAGGCATTCTCCTGAAAGCCTCCACAATCAAATCCACGCGCTTGTAGGGAACCAGCCTCCCAACGCTCACGTAAAACTTCCGCGCAGGCGGAAGCGGCACCCGAGCAACGCTCGGACCACGTGGCACCGGCGGGTAAATCACCCGCGAACGCCTCCGGTAAACCTTCCAGATGCGCCGGGCGACAAACCGCGAATTCGCGGCAAACGAATCCACCCCGTTGGGCGTGCGCAAGTCCCAAAGCCGGATGTAATGCAATATCATCCTCGCGACCAGTCCACTAAGCCCACGGTGGCGCCTGCTCTGAATCAGATACTGCTCCTGCATGTCCCAGGCGTAGCGCACCGGCGAATGACAATAGCAGAGGTGCAGTTGATTCGGGCCGGTGATCACGCCCTTCGCAACCGCGTACGAGCTGGAAATCACCAGAGGATACGAGGAAAGATCAAACGCCTCGACCGCAAGCGGCATCAGGGGCAGGTACAACCGGTAGCGCGTCCGCGCAAACGGCAGGTTCTGCACCCAAGAAGTCCTCACCCGGGTCCCCGCTAGAAATCCGCGCTCCTGGACCGAAAGAAAATCCAAAAGCGTAAACACATCCGCCGAGGGAAAAACCTTCAGGATCTGCGCCAGCACCTTCTCCGCACCCCCAATCTGGGGAAGCCAGTCGTGCACAACCGCCACCCGCGCCGGAACCGATGCCAGCTGCTCCGCCACTACCTTACTCCGCCCCTCGTCCAGATCCGTACCGCCGCTCTTAAACAAACCGCCCATCGTTCCCATTCGCCTGCTGCCCTCCCCTCACCCCATTTACGAACGGCGCACGAGGAAAGGGGGTGTTTAAATGAAATTAAATTGATCTCAAAAAAACAAACGCAAGTGCGCGGCAGTCTTTGATAAACAAAAAAGCCGCCGCGAGAGGAGTCCTCTGCGCGGCGGCCCAACCGGTGCTTCCACCGGTAATCTCTCAAAGGCTGATCCGATCGATCCTATCCTTCGAACTCCCGGTATTCACGATCCCTGTTCAGCCCGGGAGCCGGGACCGGATACTTACCGTCCTTGTCCGCCCTCAGCGGCGCCGGAGAAGCATCGGTGAGTGTGTCCAAGCCGGGAGCAAACTCATGCTTGTTCGCGAGGTAATCGTCCCAAGTGATTTCCTGACCGGTGTGCGCTGCGAACCTTCCCATCGTGGTCACCATGCTCGCCTCAGCGCCTCGCTTAACCTCGTTGTATGGCAGGTCTTTTTGCACCGCCTCAACCAAGTCAGCCCACTCCATTTTGTAAGGATCCGGCGCCTTCACATCTCCGGGATACGCAGACCAGACCTCGTCTGATGGCTTAATGAGCTGATTTTTAAAAATGCGACCCGCCTTTCCGAGGTGATGTCCGCCGAGACTAATCGTCGCGAGTCCCTTGGTGCCGTGGGCGATGCTCGAAAACTCGTCCTTCACCCCGCCCATGGTCCGGCCGTACATGAAAAATTTGGTGCCATCTGCGAAAGTGTACTCCACGTGGTACGAGTCAAAGTTCTGGTCAATCTTGTCCTCCTTGTAGTGCCGGCCACCGAGGGCATGACATTTGACCGGCCACTGATCCTTCATCCAGCAGGACTCATCAATCTGATGGATGTAAAAGTCGCTGAACAAGCCACCCGAGGCCCAAAGGAAGCTGTGGAAACGCGAAATCTGAAACAGCAATTCACTCTTTCCATCAGCAAGAAAATCTTCGCGCATCTTTGCCGTTGTGAAAGCGGATCCGACCGGGGGGTGCATCCGATACGCACGCAGGGCAAGGATGTCTCCGATCGCGCCTTCCTTGATCTTGTCGTAAAGCGCCATGCGGCCGCGGCAGTGACGCACCATCAAACCAACACCCACCTTCAAGTTTTTCTTCTTGGCCTGCTCTCCGAGCTCGATCATGCGCAATCCGGTTTGTGCATCTACGCAAACTGGCTTTTCCATGAAGACATTGATTCCCTTTTCAATGGCATACTTGAAGTGTACCCAACGAAAAGCCGGCGGCGTTGCGAGAATCACAATGTCCCCGGGACGCAGCGAATCGATTGCGTGCTTGTAGGCGTCGGTGCCGATGAATTTTTTGTCCTCAGGCACATTCACCTGGCCCTCAAACTTCCGACTCAAATTTCCGTAGCTGCTACTGAGCTTGCTCTCGAACACGTCACTCATCGCGACGAGTTTCATCTGTGGTCCCTGAACCAACGCGTCTCCGGCGGCGCCGGTGCCGCGGCCACCGCATCCCACCAGTGCGATGCGGATTTCGTTCGCATCGGCGGCATGCACGCTTGGGAGCACCACCGAGGCGAGCGCGCTAGCACCAACCGCCTGGCCGGAGGTTTTGAGAAATTTACGACGGGTGAAGGGAATTTCTGAGGGGTTCATAGGTAGTTGGTTTGTTATCGGTATAAGCGGTGGTTGTTTTGTTATCTTAGGGTTGATCGAATTTGGACTTCAAAAATCAGTTGGAACGCCGCAAGACCCGGACTTTATGCGCCTCGCTATCGCCGATGAACACGGAGCCATCGGAATCAACAAAAATGCCGTGCAACCGAGCCATTTTGCACTGTAAGGGATCCCCATCGGCCCCGTCCCCCTTCTCCCCCGTGCCCGCCACTAACTCGAGCTTGCCCGTGGCCGCTTCAACCATCCGTACGGTGTGACTTTCGGTGTCCGCCAGCCATACATTCCCTTCCCTGTCGACGGCAATGCCCTTGGGGCCCTTGAGTGTCGCCTCCTTGGCTGGGCCGCCATTGCCGGAGAAGCCGTTGGCACCTGTTCCTGCGATGTGCTGGATGCGGCCGGCCTTAAGATCAAATTTGAAAACCTGATTGCCCTCCCGGGTCGCAAGCCAGAGGTTTCCTGCCGCGTCAAAATCGAGCGAACGCGGCCCCTTGAGAGGGGTGCCTTGAATCGGAGCGCCATCGGGTGTAGGCCCCGCCGCGCCGGTGCCAGCGAACGTCGAAATCCTACCAGTCGCCATCGCAACCTTGCGAATCACGTGGTTTCCAATGTCACAAATGTACAAGTCGCCGTCAGGCCCGAACTGAATGCTGTGGGGATTCTTGAGCTCTGCCTTGTCTGAGGGACCGTCGTCGCCGGAATAACCGGCCTTACCAGTGCCGGCGAAGGTGCTGATAATTCCGGTGTGAAGATCAATTTTTCGCACCGCGTGATTCTGCATATCGACAACAAACAAGTTGCCCCGCTTGTCGAATCGCAGTTCATGAGGGAGATTGAAGGTCGCTTCAAGAGCTTGCCCCCCGTCACCGGAGTAGCCTTTTTTACCAGAACCCGCGACCGTGCTGATCTTACCATCCGGCGCCACTCGACGAATCCTCTGCCCGGTGTATTCACAAAACCAAATCGCTCCATCGGGTCCGCGCACCACACCGAAAGGATTATCAATTTGAGCGGCTGTGGCAGCGCCTCCGTCTCCTGAAAAACCTTGGGCGCCGTTGCCAGCAAATGTCTCGATGCGCCACGGCGCTGCCTGCATCACGCCGCAAAAAAGGCTCAAACTCAAAAGGGACTTAAACGGGACATTCATAGGGGGATGGAGAGGACAGAAATACGGCTTGCTAGATCTCTCAAAGACATGCACTACAGGGATATACGCCGAGTTCAGGGGCTATCTGTGGGGTTTGAATCTACTCGGCAACTAGACTTGGTAATGACCCCGGATAGCGGAGATCAACCCGGGGATATCGTACTGCGTCGCCTCGATGTCCACCTTGAGCCCGAGTTTACGCATGGTATCGGAAGTGATCGGGCCGATGGAGGCGGTGAGCATCTCCGGTGGAATCGGGAGCTTTAGAGCCATGAAGTTCTCGACCGTGGAACTGCTCGTGAAAGTGATCAGGTCCGCTCCCTCGGCCCTGAACCTGGCGATTCCTCCCGAGACGTCCTCGGTTTCCGGCACGGTGCGGTATGCAACGGCTTCATCAACGATCGCGCCCATCGTGGTAAGTTCCGCAGGCAGCAACTCCCGCGCCTGTTCTGCCCGCGCGAGCAGGAAGCGTTGATTCTCAATCGAGCCCTCCCTCGCTTGAAACTCCTTAATAATCGCCTCCGCAACAAACTCCTCCGGCTGCAGATCCACCGAAAGGTGAAAATCACGAACGCGCTTTGAGGTAGCCGGTCCGATCGCCGCTATACGAACTCCCCCGAGCTCGCGAGCGTCCGAATAGATTTTGAAAAACATTTCGAAGAAAGCGCTGACCCCATTGGGACTAGTAAAAACGAGCCAGTCGTAGGAATGCGCCTCCTGAACAAGCTCGCCGAATGCGCGTAAATCAACCGGCGGCTCAATGCGGATTGTGGGTAATTCAAAAACATCGCCCCCCAACCCGCGCAACCCGGCGCTCAGAACACCCGCCTGCTGCCTCGTTCGCGTCACAACGATGCGCTTGCTCCACAAAGGACGCCGTTCAAACCATCCCAACCGACTGGTCAAAGTCGCGACCTTACCAATTACGGCGACCGCAGGCGCAGTGAAACCCGTTGCCGCTACCCGCTCCGCAACGGTTGCCACTGTCGCGGTCAGAGTTTTCTGCCGCCCGGTTGTTCCCCAGCGGACCAAGGCGATGGGAGTTTCCCCGCTAAGCCCATGCTTTTGGAGCTCATCCGTGATCGGGCCAATTCGCTCAATGCCCATGAGCATCACCTTGGTTCCGGGCAGCGCGGCAATTTTCGCGTAATCCAGGGAGCTTTCGGTTTTGGTTGGATCCTCGTGGCCGGTGAAAATCGTCAGGGAAGAGGTAAAATCCCGGTGTGTCACTGGGATGCCAGCGTAAGCCGGAGCCGCAATTGCAGAGGTGACCCCAGGCACAATCTCAAACGGGAGGTTTGCATCCACAAGAGCCTCCGCCTCCTCGCCGCCTCGTCCGAAAAGAAACGGATCGCCGCCCTTGAGGCGCAGAACGCGATTGCCCTCGGAAGTCTTGCGCACGAGGAGTGCATTGATTTCTTCCTGCTTGAGAGTGTGCTGTCCGGCTTTTTTTCCAGCGTAGATGATCTCCACATCGGGGCGTGCCCACTTGAGCATCTCTTGGTTGCAGAGGTAATCAAAAACGATCACATCCGCCACCTCGAGCAACTCCCGAACCCGCAAGGTAACAAGGCCCAAATCCCCCGGCCCGGCACCCGCTAAGTAACAGATCCCTTCCTTGCGAACGTTTTTCTTGGGTGAAGTCTTCATGAGCTAGGTGGGAAAGCTGTGCCGGGAAACGATTGGCTCCAAGGCGCTGAGTGAACTGAGTAGGGGGTGCGAAAAAGCAAACTTAAAACCACAAACCCCTGCGTGCGATAAGCCAAAGCACGTCAGGGGTTTGTTATTGGAAGCAACAGGCTGCCTGCCAATTTGGCTGCCTGCCAATTTACTAGATTGCCGCCAAGTAGAGGCGCTCGGCTGCTTCCCAGTTCACAACGTTCCAGAACGCCTTCATGTAGTCGGGACGACGGTTTTGATAATTCAGGTAGTAAGCATGCTCCCAAACATCCAAAGCGAGCACAGGCTTTCCCTCAATTCCAGCGACAGCCTTCCCCATCATCGGGGAATCTTGGTTCGCAGTGGAACCCACCTCAAGCTTGCCCTGATTCACCACCAGCCATGCCCATCCTGATCCAAAACGAGTCGCACCAGCAGTCTGAAACTTCTCCTGAAAAGCTTCAAAGCTACCGAAAGCACTGTTGATTGCTTCTGCAAGCTTGCCGGAAGGTTTTCCGGACGAGGAGGGACTTAGAAGAGTCCAGAACAGCGAGTGGTTCACATGTCCGCCACCGTTGTTCCGAATAGCAGTACGGATGGACTCGGGCACCGCGGACAGATCGCGAATCAACTCCTCTGCGGATTTGGAGGCTAGTTCTTGGGCGGACTCCAGCGCCTTGTTCAAATTGTCGACGTAAGCCTTGTGATGCTTACCATGGTGAATTTCCATGGTTTTCGCATCAATATGTGGTTCTAGCGCGGTGGTTGCGTAAGGAAGAGCCGGGAGTTCGTGTGCCATAGTTGTGTGGTTCTGAAGCTAAACATCCGCCACGCAGAGACGCATCACGGCGTGCCCGATGGCAGATTTTGAAGGTTGCGATAAGAAAAGGGCTTTGGCAAGTACGCCAACTCGCGAGCACACTTGAAAGTTGGGATTAGCCGCGGGATGGCTCCCATACCGGCATTTTCCTTAGTGGATAC
>JBILUQ010000356.1:0-3588 GCA_044370935.1 Chthoniobacteraceae bacterium | reverse complement strand
TGCCTTGTTTCCCCACCCCCTCGTAAGTCCACATGTAGAGCTCAACTATGGAAACGACCATCGAAAGCCTCGGCCCTTGCCAGATCGTTTCTCCCCTGACACACAACTCGTTTGAAGTGAACTTCCGATCCGATTCGGAGCGGGTCCTTTACAATCACCTCACCGAAACTCCAAAGCCTGAAGAGCGGCAGCTTAGCTTTGAGCTGGCTGGGCCGCGGGAGAGGCTTTTTTTCGACCCAAGCAAGACGACAGCTGCCATCGTCACCTGCGGTGGCCTTTGCCCCGGGCTGAACGACATCATTCGCGCAATTGTAACGCAATGTCATAATCGGTATGGGGTTACAAGAACGTACGGCTTCCGATATGGATATCAGGGAATGATCAGCCGTTACGGGTTCACCCCGATGATTCTGCGCCCGGAGTCCGTTTCGCAAATCCACAATTTCGGCGGCTCCATTCTAGGAACCTCCCGCGGACCGCAGGACATTGGGGAGATGGTGGATCTCCTTGAGGAGATGAGCATTGATATCCTGTTTGTGGTCGGAGGGGACGGGACGCTCCGGGGTGCAGAAGCAATCTCACAGGAGTGTCGCAAGCGTGGGTTGCGCAAGGCGGTGGTTGGTATTCCCAAAACCATCGACAACGACATCATGTATTTAGACAAGAGCTTCGGCTTCGAGACTGCGTTTGCCAACGCCGTGCAGGCTGTGCGCTCCGCCTACATCGAGGCGACTGGCTCGCTGAACGGAATCGGTTTATTGAAATTGATGGGAAGGGATTCGGGGTTCATCGCCTGCTACGCCGCGCTGGCGGGAAGCAATGTGGACTTTGTGCTGATTCCGGAGGTGTCGTTTGAGCTCGAGGGTTCTGGTGGCCTGCTGGAGGCGCTGCACTACCGAATCGCCAAGCGGAAAAGCGCCGTGATTGTGGTGGCAGAGGGAGCAGGTCAGAATCTCCTCGCTGGCAAATCAGAAACCGATGAAAGCGGTAATCAAAGATACGCTGACATCGGCCTTTTTCTGCGCGACCGGATCTCAGAATCGTTCCGTGAGCGCAAAATTTCGTCGACGGTGAAGTACATCGACCCGAGCTACATCATTAGAAGCGTTCCGGCCAACCCGCAGGACAATGTTTACTGCTCGCTGCTCGCACAGCATGCGGTTCATGCGGCAATGACGGGAAAAACATCGATGCTTGTGGGCCGCTGGCACGGGGCATTCGTGCACCTACCTCTCCGGATGGTGACGCAAGGCCGGAGGAAGGTTGATCCAAATGGGGAGCTTTGGAATTCGGTGCTCGAAAGCACCGGTCAGCCTGCGCGCCTGAGTTGATCATCAACTTTTCGCTGTCCGCTCATTTCTCCGCGCGTGCTGTGGTCCGTGCGCTGGGATAGAGCACTGAGGTCAGCCTGAAATCAACCTATCCGATTTCCGAAATCACCTACACATCACTCTTCGAGAAGGTCGTCAGCCTGTGTGACTCGGAGCACTTCCTCAACCGTGGTCTGGCCCGCCAATACCCTGCGCCAACCATCGCTGCGCAGGGTGCCCATTCCGTCTTTTACAGCGCGCGCTTTCATCTCAGTGCCTGTCGCTTTTTTAACGACTAGGCGACGTAAATGCTCGGTGAGAACGCAAAGCTCATAAATTGCAACACGCCCGCGATATCCCGTCTGACGGCAGTGCTCACATCCTTTGCCGCGGTAAAGCACGGATTCTGGGGTCCAGGGAAACCCGAGGTCCTTGAGATACTCCGGATCGTACGAGGCAGGCTCCCTGCACTGAGTGCAGATCGTTCGAACAAGACGCTGCGCAAGGAAGGCTCGTACGACACTTGCAAGAAGAAAGGACTCGATGCCCATGTCCAGCAAACGCGTGATTCCCCCGACGGCATCGTTGGTATGGAGAGTCGAGAAAACAACGTGACCAGTCATTGCCGCGCGGATCGCGATCTCCGCAGTTTCGAAGTCACGAATCTCACCCACCATCACCACATTAGGATCCTGACGCAAAATCGCGCGCAAACCGTTTGCAAAGGTGAGATTGATCTCGGGCTTGACGTCGATTTGAGAGACACCCGGCAGGCGGTATTCGACGGGTTCCTCAATGGTGATGATTCGACGCACCACGGAATTGATGGAGGTAAGAAAGGAGTAAAGGGTGGTGGATTTGCCGGAACCTGTGGGGCCAGTGACTAGGATGATTCCGTTCGGCTGTACCAATAAAGCCTGAATGATACGCTGCTGTTCCGCAGTCATGTCGAGGCGGTCCATTCCGAACTGAAGCGTTTCACTGCGGCTCAAAAGACGAAGGGAAATACTCTCGCCATTGACGGTCGGAATGGTGGAGACGCGAACATCGATCGCGCCGCCCGCGGTCTGCAGATTGATACGCCCGTCCTGAGGCAGGCGGCGCTCCGCGATGTCCATATGAGCCATCACTTTCAGACGCGAAATGATGGCGTTCTGGAGTCGGCGCAACTGCGGCGGAACGGCCACCTCGTGCAGAATGCCGTCGATGCGACAGCGAATGCGCAAATCGTTTTCGAGTGGCTCCACGTGAATGTCAGTTGCGCGTTCGTGGATTGCCTCCCGGATGACCTGATTCACGAACTTCACCACACTTGCCTCGGGATCATCGCTGGCAAGATCGTGAGCTTTCTCCGACTCGTCCTGAGTGTCGTAGCGCGTAGACTGCAACAGTTCTTCGAGAGTCTCGGCACCCACTCCGTAAAGAGATTTGATGGTGCGCAACAATGGCCCACGCGCACAAACCACCCATTCGATCGGGCGCCCCTTGAGCGTCTGCTCCGCGAGCCTTCGCGCGGCAGTGTTGAAAATATCGTAGGTGGCGACGCGGACGACTTTCTCATCCGCCTGCACAGGCAATATATGGTGCTTGAAAACCAACCGACTTGGAATCAGCTCAAGAACGGAGCGCTCGACGCGAGTGGATTCGACAGCCAAATACGGCGAGCGCGACCAGTTCGCTAACTCTTGCGCAAAACGCACTTCGTCGATTTTCCCGGAATCAAGCGCAGCGATGATCCAGCTTCCTCCGGATGCTGGGGCAAGGGCTGCGATCTCGCGGGCGGCCTCTGGAGAGTCGGCGCCACTAGCCTGAAGGATACTGACCAAAGCCTGACGCGCGCTCATAATTTGAACTCAACAAATAATTCCCAATCAGGGTTGAAAAGCATCACCGCGGAACTGACTTGGACCTTTCAGCATTCGAAGGCTTCGATCCGCCCGAGACCCCGGATGACTTCGGGTTCGGCTCGGTGACCACCGGAATGACCATCGGAGGCGGAGTCGGAGGCGGGGTCTGCCCACCCATATTCATGGGTGCTACTCCGGCAGGGTTCGCACGAAAAGTAGATGTTGGTGCCTCGCGGACATCTGACCTGCGATTCCTGATCCCTAATCCGTCCTCGAGGTTAACTGGAATTTCCATCGGCCGCATGTTGCGGTCGCGCACCTCCACGGCATCAGCATTTCCGACGGAAACCGAAGGGCGGATAAGTATCACAAGCTCGGTACGCTTGTTGTCCGTGGTTGTGCTTCGAAACAACGGGCCGATGAGTGGAGCC
>JBILUQ010000065.1:0-16507 GCA_044370935.1 Chthoniobacteraceae bacterium | reverse complement strand
CAAGGTGCCCTCATTCGGGACGGTCACCGCAGTCTGCAACTGACGATTAGAAATAATCGGGTACTTATTGTTGTCGATTACCGACTCACCCGTTCGCTCGGCGATATTCTGTACGATATCCAAATGAACTTCGCGGTCAGAATTGATGAGGGGCACCACTTCCAAACTCAAGTTCACATCGATGTACTGCACCTGGTTTTGCTGCACGAGATTCGATGCGCTGCCACCCAGTCCTGACTGTACGCCGGTGATAACGGCAATTCGCTCGCCGCTAATCAGCGAAGCTTTTTTATTATTGCTCGCAAAGAGCGTTGGACGCGATGTCACCCGAAATTTGTTGCTCGATTCAAGGGCGGTTACCAAAGCACCGAGAGTGTCTCCCGCTGCAACAAAACCCTGGATTCCCCCCACCCCTCCTCCAATAACGCGACTAATACTGACATTGCTTAAGGTCCGTTGCAAATCAATGTTGACCACGTTGTCCTTGATGCTCACCGGGGATCCTGCCGTTGCAGAGCCACCTGTGACATTGACCAAATTCGCAAGGTTCCGGTTTTGCCCCAGCAAATAAGTCAGCCCGAGCTGCTGGCCATCACCAAGCGAGAGTTCTCCGATAATCGTGGTCAGCATCACCTGCGGCGTTCGAACATCCAGACGGTCAATAAGGTGATTAATCTTCTCCTTAATATCAGCGTTCCCAATGATGATAATCGAGTTACGCCGCTTGTCGGCCATGATTCTCGAGTTCCCAACAACAACCGTCTGCGGCACAACCTCGTGCGGTTCGCTCTGCAAAATCAAACCTTGACTCGAAGAGGCACCACCAAGTCCACCCCTCCCAGACAAAGAATTATTGCTCCCAAACGGGTTTGTTTGCTGCGCGGGTGTTTGAGCTGGAGTGGAACGACCTGTGGGACTTGTCGCGCCAGTCGCTCCAGTCTCTTTGGCACCCGGGTCCGAGACAGCCCGCACCAGCGCCTCCAAAATGTCGCCCGCGGAAACATACTTGAGCTCACGAACGAAGGGCTCATTGAAGGGAACATCTTGGTCAAACTCCGTGATGAGTTTCCTAATCACTGGGATATTGACCGGGCGTGTCACAACATAGATTCGGTTGGTCCGCTCGTCTGCGGTGAGTCGAACCTTCCCGGCCAACATGGAATCCTCGGTCATGCCGCCAATTTCAACCGTCGTTAAGCCCGGAACCGACGGCGGCACAGCTCCACCTGGCGCTCCCCCATCAGGTTGTGGCTTTGGCGCGGCAGCCGGCCGCGGAACCGCCCCAGCACCAGTCTGCTGGGGCTTTTCAAAAAGTTTCTCCAGCATCTGCACCACGTCCTTGGCAGAAGCACGAACCAGCGTGATAAACTCCCCCTCAACCCGCGTGGGTTCCAAATCCGCCGCACGAATCAAACGCATCATTGCGCGGATGACGGCGGTGTTCTCGGTGAGCACAAGGAGCTGTGATTTAGGCAGGGCGACGATATTCGGCGCGTATTCGGGCCGGGACGGCGGCATAGCCTGCTGAAGAATCTGCGCGAGCTCCGTCGGATCTGCGTAAGTCAGCTTTACAAGGTACATCACGACCTGCTCGTTGTCCGGAATCGGCTCGGGCTCCGAATACACGGGGACCGCCACCTGTCGCGGCGAACGGGCCAGTCCTGTGACCTTAATCAGGTTCGGATCGCTGTCCACCGGCACAAGGTGGTAGCCGTTCATCATCAAAGTTATTTCGATGATTCGAATAGCTTCCTCCTTAGTCACCTCAGGCACATTGATGTTCACCTGCCCTTGGACCTGGTTGTCGTATATCAGCCGTTTTCCAACTAAAATCTCGTACTGGGCAAGCACATCGCGCACGTCCGCATTTGGGAAACGGAGCGTTACCATATCTCCCTGGGCCGCGTTTTGGGCCGGGGCGGGTAGGGCCGAGGCGCAAGCAGCGACCAGAGGCACCAGTTTACGAAAGAGACCGTGGGGATGGAGCATGGGAGAGTTTCACCAACTTCGCTGCCGAACCTACCAATGACAACAGCAAATCAGTTAACTAAAAGTTTCCTAGAAAAATGACCCTCTCGCAACCTTCATTGTGAAATGTCAAAAGCAACCACATTTGAGGAGGGTCTCTGTTGTTGAAATACGACAACCTGACGCTGCGCGGGCCTTGGCAAACAAACTCAGTCTAACGTCCGAATTTCCCCAGCCTGAGCCTTCATTCGCCGCCTGTCCATGACCCATACGATCCAAATGCAGGCTTCGTAAATCGCCACCACCGGCGCCGCTAGCATCATAAAGGTAAATGGATCCGGTGTCGGAGACAGCACTGCCACCAAGACAAGGATCGCAGTGATTGCATAGGGGCGCGATTTCGAAAGCATCGGGAAAGTAACCAACCCAAGGGCTGCCATTCCAATCACCCCAACCGGCAGCTCACAGAATAGCCCGCAAGAGATCGTCAGATGCGTCACAAACGCAAAATAGTCTCTTGCCTGCCAGCGGGGATCCATGCCCATGCTTGCCGCATAGGCTCGGAACCAACTTAGAGTTGAAGGCAAAACGTAATAATAACTTACAATCGCACCAGCACCGAAAAGAACGAATCCCGCGGCGATGGCAGGAAGTAATACCCTGCGTTCCTTTGAAGTCAGCGCCGGAAGAACGAACTCGGCCAGAAAAAACACAAGCAACGGAAAGCTCAGGACGATTCCTGAGTAGAACGCGAGCTGCAGGGAGATCATAAATGCGTCGGTTACGCCAAGGGTGATGAGCGGCTCATTGCCCTGTAAAACCTCGAGGGGGCGCCTGACGATTTCAGAAATGTCCCGGACAAAGAGAAAGGAAAGAGCCATGGCAGCGACCAACGAGCCCGCCATCTTGACCAGAGTCCAACGGAGGTCCTCAAGGTGGTCAAGAAACGGCTTAACCACATCCCCTTGAGTACTTTCGCGATATTCAAACAGCTTTCTTAACCAATTCATGTGTGTTTTTGGAAAAAATCAGGAAAGTCTATCATTAGCGAGATCAGCCGGCTCCGCAACAATTCGGCTCGCTAACACCTCGCCGAACCACAGAGAGAACACCAGAGGGCATTTGAAAGCGCGCTTTTCCGCCCACTCCCAGCATTTCCAAAATGGAAACACCCCCCCCGTTTCGCGAGTCGCCGCAGCAACACTCAAAACACCCCTTTGCCGAACCGCCGGGCCGGGAGCTAACAAAACTCGTGCCAAACGACTAACTTTCACAAAAAGAAGGTAAAAAACAGGCGAATTCTTTGGGCTGTGATTCTTGACTTTGGTGACGGAAATAACACTATACATCGCGCCTCCTGTCGACCGAGACCACAACTAATGGTGGCAGCGATTGATCGAGGCACAAGATGAAAGAGTCGATCGCTTAGCGTTGACTTCAAGTATAACTTTCCGCAGTCCGTACCCACACAAACACCCACACAGCCCGCCGCTCTATAATTTACTAAAAGCCCCGCGAAATGAGTCTGTGTTTCATCCCGCAAGTTGCGATCCACCGCAATGAGTTGAACCACGACAAAGTTAAGCGGTCGTGGAAGTCAGTTAGCACAGAGCGGAGAGCCAAACCAAAATTAATACAAGCCCATGAGTTCAGCATTAGTCGAGCAAAGCGAATTGGATGCACTGAAGAACGACCCATTGAATTTCATCAGTGCGGAAGGTGATGTCTCCGCAAAGGAAGAGGGCGACGTCGTGATTTATCAGTTCCGCAACAAATCATTCAGGCTCGACAAGAGCAAGGCGCGCCAGCGGCTCGAGGGCAAAAAAGTTATCAACGGACACCGTTCCGCTGAGCTAAATGTGCTGCCCCTAAAATATCACGAGGCTTACCGGATTTACAAGCAGATGAAAGCCAACCACTGGGAGCCTGATGTGATCGACATGTCGAAGGACGCCCACCAGTGGAATACAGATGCTCTCTCCGCCAAGGAGCGCTGGATTATTGAAATGGGTGTCGGCTATTTTTCGGCAGCAGAAGGCATCGTCGGAGATTCAGTGCTTCACGTTATTGAAGACAATCTAACCGCCGCGGAATTGAAGCATGCTTCGCTCCGACACATTGCGGAGGAATCCATCCATATGGACTCGCTTCTGCACATCATTGGCAGCTTGAACATCGACTTGGATGAGGTCACCGCGAAGTTTCAAGACATTCCTTCAATCAGGAAGAAGAACGAGTTCATCACCCGGCACATGCCCCAGCTTAAGATGGGGATCGACCTCACGCAGACTTCCAACAAGCAGAAGTTCGCGAAAGCGCTGTTTGCCATCACACAAGTGATGGAAGGAACACAGTTTTACGCATTGTTCGCGATGGTTCTGTCGCTGCACCGTCAAAACAAAATGACGGGCATCGGACAGATGTTTCAGTACACCTTGCGAGACGAGTCCAACCACATCGCACTCGGCCGCTATATCTTGAGCGAACTCATTGAGGAAAATCCTGACATTTGGACCGAGGCGTTCCGATCTGAATTGGTGGCGTTCATGAGTGAGGGAGTAGAGCTCGAGAAGGAGTTTGTGCGCGACTGCCTGCCGGAAGACATCATCGGGATGCGGCAGCAGGAGTTTTTAGATTATGTGGAATACAACGCCGATCGTCGGCTCGCCGGCCTAGGGCTCCCCACCCTTTCCAAGATTCGCAACAACCCTTTTGGCTGGTTGGACGAAGTCATCTTCTTAAAAAAGGAGAAAAACTTTTTCGAAACTAGGGTCACGGAATATCAGACCAGCGGCAGCGTTAAAAATTCAAACGAAGACGACCTGATCTAAAGCCGCACCCGTCCCGATTACCTCTCCCCGAGCCGCTGAGCGATGCACCTCAGCGGACTCGGTGAACTTTTTGATATTTAATACCGCCCGCTTCTACACCCCATTTTCGCTGTCTGCATGTCATCCTCTTTCACTCTTCAGTCTGATTCATCTGCTTCTAGCATTCTCTCAGAGAGCAACGAGTACCCAAGGGTCATCCGTCGCGACACACCCCAGTCTCTCCAGCAAAAACCGCACATCGTGCCATGGCTGGGCCACAAAATCGAACGCGCCGTAGCTGCTGCCTGCGCTTCCATCCAAGCCGACGAGGCGATCGGAAGACAGGTCCGTGCGGAAATCGAATTCCGCGTTCGGAAGGAGCGCCCGCTTTTCGTTCACATTGAACAACTGCAGGACATGGTGGAGGAGATTCTACTGGATCTTGGCCACCACCGGGTTGCTCTTTCCTACGGCAAATACCGGGCCAAACGAGCCGCAATGCGTGAACTCACGCATCAACAGGCTTACACCGGAGAAACCGAGCAACTCGAACTAGCCACACGCGAGCAGCTCAATGATATCAGGGCGCGCGTTTCCTTCTCGCTGATCGGCCTAAAGCTCAACATTCCAGACAGTGAATTAGTGAGCCGCCTACTCCGTTCTACATCGATGTCGCTCACGGAGGACGAACGGCGCGAAACCATCATTCTGAACGCGAAGAGCCTTCTTGAACTGGACGCCGACTCTCGCTTTGTGGCTGGACGAATCCTGCTCACCTACATCTACGAGGAAACTCTTCAGTGGCGAGTTTCTGACGGACCGCAGGCGTTGAAAGAAGCGCATCGCCGCGCTTTCATGGCATATGTTCCGCGCGCCATCGAATTACGCAGGCTCGATCCCCGTATGGCTGAAATGGACTTGCGCCGTCTCAGCGATGCGCTGGACCCTTTCGCCGACCTCCAGTTTGATTTCCTTGGAATTCAGACGCTGTACGATCGCTATCTCATCCACACCCGAAACGACAACAACAAGAAGGTCAGGATGGAAGCACCCCAGATCTTCTGGATGCGCGTCGCCATGGGACTGTCTCTTAACGAAGCGGACAAAGAAGGGGCTGCGATCAATTTTTACACCCTCTACAAAACCCGTCGCGGGTGTTCATCTACCCCCACCCTCTTCAACTCGGGGACACTCAAGTCACAGCTTTCAAGCTGCTACTTGCTGTATTGCGGAGACTCCATCGAGGACATCACCGAAACATGGAACCGTTTCGCGCACCTCTCCAAGTGGGCTGGCGGACTGGGATGTTCATGGACGGCAGTCCGCGGAACTGGAGCTCATATCCACGGCACCAACGGAGAATCGAGCGGGGTGGTTCCCTTCCTGAAAGTCTCCAACGACATCGCAATCGCTGTAAACCAAGGAGGAAAACGGCCTGGCGCGCTCTGCAGCTATCTCGAATTGTGGCACATGGACATCGAGGACTTCCTCGATCTCCGCAAGGAAACTGGAGACGACCGGAGACGCACCCACAACATGAACACCGCGCAGTGGATTCCGGATCTGTTCATGAAACGGCTCAAGGACATCTCTGATGGCCGGCTACCGAAGGACGCAACATGGAGCCTATTCCGGTCGAACGAAGTAAAAGACCTCCCGGAACTTCACGGTGCGGCCTTCGAGAAGCGCTACCTTGAGTACGAGCGCATGGGCGAAGAAGGTAAGATTTTCTCACGGAAAATCCGCGTTTTACAGCTCTGGAAGCGCATGCTCGAGACTCTGTTTGAAACAGGACATCCGTGGCTGACATTCAAGGATCCTTGCAATGTGCGTTCTCCCCAAGACCACGTCGGTGTGATTCACAATTCGAATCTTTGCACTGAAATCACGCTCAACACATCCACTGACGAAGTGGCTGTGTGCAATCTAGCCTCGGTGAATATCGCCGAGCATCTAACTGCAGATCGCGCTCTCGACCACGTCAAGCTGCGCAACACAGTCGAGATGCTCATGCGCATGCTCGACAATGTGATTGACCTCAATTTCTACCCAGTCCCGGCGGCTGAGGTGTCCAACATCCGGCACCGTCCCGTTGGCCTTGGAGTAATGGGAATGCAGGACGCGCTTTATCTGAAACGCATTCCTTTTGACACGCTCGAGGCGGTGGATTTCAACGATGAAGCGATGGAGGCTATCGCTTTTTACGCCTACAACGCTTCAGCCAATCTCGCGGCCGAGCGCGGCTCCTATCAGACCTTCAAGGGCTCAAAATGGGACCGTGGGCTCCTTCCGCTGGATACTCTCGAACTCCTCGAACAGGAACGCGGAGTACCGGTGCTCACCGACCGCAAACAGCGTCTCGCTTGGGATGAGCTTCGCACCCTCATCAAGAAGCATGGAATGCGCAATTCAAACTGCCTCGCCATTGCTCCCACTGCGACGATCTCGAATATCCTCGGGTGCACCCCCTGTATCGAACCGAGCTATAAGCACATTCACACGAAATCCAACCTCTCGGGCGAATTCGTGCGAACGAATGACATTCTTATCCGCGATCTCCAAATCATGGGACTTTGGGATGATGAAATGCTGGCAGAGCTTAAATACTTTGATGGCTCCGTGCAGTTAATTGACCGCGTGCCCGATGAACTCAAACGCCTCTACAAAACGGCATTTGAGATCGAACCGACCTGGATATTGCAGTGCGCTGCTGTGCGCCAAAAGTGGATAGATCAGGCTCAGAGCACCAACTTGTGGCTTGCAGAACCTGACGCTCGGGCCGCGAGCTTTATGTACCGCGAGGCATGGGAACGCGGTCTTAAAACGACCTATTATTTGCGCACGCTCAACAAGAGCACCCTCGACAGCGCGAGCCGTGACAAGCGGCCCGCCAAGGAAGTAGATCCTGAAAAAGCTGCTGCTTGCTCCCTGGAAGCCATGCGCAGTGGCGGAACCTGCGAGTCCTGTCAGTAGTACAAGCCCAAATTGAGCCCAATCGGAGCCGAGCGGGACGATGCACGCGCCTGTATGGTAAGTGCATTGTCCTGGCTCTAGTTTTATTTAGCAGCAATTTGTTTGGGGGGCGTCTCACCTGTCTTCACAGATGCGCCCCTGACGCCTCAACAGCATCCCAAATCGCAGCCTTGCTGAAGACTTCCGCGAGATCGGGCGGAGTCCTTTTTTTGAATTTCTCGAGCAAGCTTGGGCGTTAAGAATTAGTCTGATCCGGCCAATCTGCGGTTTAAATACAAAAAGCAGCCGCGGCCCTCCAAGTATTTTCAAGCCGACGATGCGAACATTCAGGGCGACAACGGTAGTTCCCAAGGGCGTCAGCTATCCCCTACTCTATGATTGATTTCCTCTCCAACAAAATTCCCGGTCTGTGCGGTGGCAGTCACCTCACCCGCCGAGAATTTCTACAGGTCGGTTCCCTCTCGGCAATTGGACTTTCGCTTCCCCAATACCTCGCTGCCAAGCAGGCGGGTGCGGTAAAAACAGGGAACGACGAACGAGCATGCATCCTCCTCTTCAACCTCGGCGGCCCCAGCCACGTGGATCTGTGGGACATGAAGCCCGATGCCGCCTCCGAAGTCCGTGGCCCATTTAAGCCGATCCGCACCAAATCTGCAGAAATCGAAATCTCCGAGGTGCTGCCACTCCATGCAAAAGTAGCAGACGAATTTTCACTGGTTCGCTCCTGCCACCACGACGGAGCCGCCGTACACGACGCGGGCTGGCAGATCATGCAAACAGGCCGCCGTTTTACTGGCGGAGTTCAAACCCCGCACGCGGGCTCCGTTGTGAGTCATTTGATGGGTCGTAAAACAGATCTGCCGCCATTTGTAGTGCTTCCCGAGCTGATGGGAAGAGGTGGAGGCAACTTACCCAACGGGCAGTCTGGAGGGTTTCTTGGCAAGGCCCATGACCCCTTCGCGCTGATGGCTGATCCGTCGAAACCGAATTTCAAAGTACCGGACCTGCTGCCACCCGACCAAATTGCAGCGCTCAGATTGGAAAGACGCCAGCGCATGCGTGAACTCGTCGACCAGACGGTCAAAAGCTTTGAAGCCAGCGAAGATGCCCGCTTGATGGACGAAAACTTTCATTCCGCATTTCGCCTAATGACCAGCGAAAAGGCACGGGCCGCCTTTGACTTGCAACAGGAGCCCCAGTCGGTTCGTGAACGTTACGGAATGAATCGCTTTGGCCAGTCCTGCCTTCTTGCGCGTCGTTTGGTTGAGAGTGGCGTGCGCTTTGTCACCGTTAACACGTTCCTCACCGTTTTTGGTGAGACGACGTGGGACATCCATGGATCAAAGCCATTCACCTCAATTGATGGCATGAAGAACGTTGTATGCCCCCTTTATGACCAAGCCTACTCCGCATTGATCGAGGATTTAAAGCAACGCGGGATGCTTGGTAATACAATGGTGGCTGCATTGAGCGAGTTTGGACGCACTCCAAAAGTTAATCCTGCGGGCGGGCGAGACCATTGGCCTCAATGCTTCACCGTCTCCTTCGCAGGGGGCGGGGTCAAGGGCGGCAGGGTCATCGGAAAAAGCGATCCAATTGGGGGCTTCCCTGCCGAACGTCCGGTAGTGCCCGGCGAGTTGGTCGCGACTATTTTCCACAGTCTTGGATTGGATCACGAGGGTCATTTGCCTGGCCCTTCAGGGCGCCCCTTTCCTTTGGTGGACTTCGGTTGCCACCCCATACGCGAACTCTTCACCTAACCGGTCGCCGCCCCTTCAGGAGTTACATAGAGATGAATGCACTGATATCCATCGGCAATGCGATGATGCTCGCAGCGGTGTTAATGCCTCGCCCTGCCAACGCCGAAGCTGCGCGACTACGGGTGTATCCAGAGCTCGTTCACTTTCACGGAGAACATCAAAAACAGCCTCTCCTAAGTGTTTTTGAAAAAGACGGGATGTCCGTGCGCCTCGCCGACAACCTGCGCTACGAATCAGCTGACCCGTCAGTTGCTGAAGTCTCAAGTGTGGGCGAACTCGTCCCCAGAGGCAACGGATCAACGCATATTCTCATTCTCTCCAACAATGAAACAGCCCGTGTTCGCGTCGATGTGAGCGACTGGGACAAGCCTAACGAGCTAAGCTTTACGCGACACGTGCTTCCCGCACTCACAAAAGCGAACTGCAACTCCGGCGGTTGCCACGGAGCGCTCGCAGGCAAGGGAGGGTTCCGGCTAAGCCTCGCCGGATACGATCCATCCGCCGACCACCTGGCGATCACACGAGACGCGGGTGGACGTCGAGTTGAGTCTAGCGATCCGCTTCGCAGTTTACTTCTCACCAAACCGACGGTTGCGTCTCCACATAAGGGCGGACGCCGCCTCGATGTGCGCTCTGAGGATTACCGGCTACTAGCGGAATGGATCGCAGCAGGTAGTCCTTCCTCGAAGGCAAGTGAAGCGCCTCTCACAGAGTTGGAAATCATTCCAGCAACATGGCAGCTGGAAAAAGGCGGTAACGCGCGCTTTATAGTTCGTGCTCACTACGCCGACGGCCTAGTGGAGGACGTCACGCGCTGGAGCAAATTCACATCAACTGACGAGACAGTTGCGAAGATCACTGACCCGAACGGCGGCGTCGAAGTCCTAGGATCAGGTGAAGGAGCCATCAGCGCGTGGTTCTCCAGCAGAATCGTGATGGCGCGCATTACTTCACCCTATCAAAACCGCGCATCTTCCGCATCCAAGAGCGGCACCGAAATCCCGCCATCTCAGAGGAACCCGATTGATGAGGCAATTGACTCTCAATTACGTGTTTTAAACCTTCCCTCATCGCCCTCCGCTGATGACGCGACATTTGTACGTCGAGCGTTTCTCGATGTGATCGGCGTCCTACCCACCCCAAAACAGACGACCCTTTTCCTGCAGGACACTTCACCCGAAAAGCGTGCACACTTGGTCGATGTGCTGCTTGAGAGGCCCGAATTTACTGACCGCTGGGCTAGCCACTGGGCTGATTTATTTCTCGTGAGCGGACGCCAATTAAGACCCGAGCCGATGAAGTCTTATTTCCTTTGGTTGCGTGAAGAAATCCGCGCAAACACTCGCTGGGACGAGCTTGCACGAAAAATCATTACTTCGCGCGGTGATAGCATTGAGAACGGCGCCACCAATTTTTACGCGGTACACCAAGATCCTGAAAGCATGGCGGAAAACGTCAGTCAGGCTTTCATGGGGCTCTCCATCGCCTGCGCGAAATGCCATAATCATCCGCTCGAGAAGTGGACCAATAACCAGTATTACGCCTTTGCAAACCTCTTCGCCAGAGTGCGCGCGAAGGGATGGGGCGGAGACGCCCGAAATGGAGATGGAAAGCGCACCCTTTACACGGTCTCGAGCGGCGAACTGCTTCAGCCGAGAACTGGGCGCCACCAACCAGCGGCCCCTCTTGATGGCGCTCCCATCCCAGATGACAGCGAGAGCGATCGCCGTGAGTTTCTCGCCGACTGGCTCACATCACCGCAAAACCCCTACTTCACCCGCGCCATCGTAAACCGCGTCTGGGCCGCGTTCTTTGGCATCGGAATCATCAACCCTGTCGATGACCTCCGCCTCTCAAACCCAGCGTCAAACGAGACGCTCATGAACCGACTCTGCGATCACCTCATTCAGGAGCGCTACAACTTGAAATCCCTCATGCGTTTAATTCTAAACAGCGACGCATACCAGCGGTCCAGCGAAGTCCTGACAGCAAACAAAGAAGACCAGCGGTACTTCTCGCACTACTATCCACGCCGACTCACTGCCGAAATACTCAGCGACGCCATCAGTTCCGTCACGGGAGTTCCCGAACAATTTGATTCCATAGCACTCCAGGATGGATCCACAGAAAAAACTTCACTTTATCCGAAGGGATTTAGAGCGCTGCAAGTTTACGACGCAGCAGTAAGATCATACTTTCTGAAAACGTTCGGTCGCAACCAGCGGGAAATCACCTGTGATTGCGAACGCTCAAACCAGCCCAGCATGGTTCAGGCGCTGCACCTTTCCAACGGTTCGACGATAAACGACAAACTTGCCTCGAAAAACGGTACTATTTCGGACTGGATGTCGGGAAGCGTAGATGACAAACGCCTCATCGAAACAGCTTTCATCACTTGTCTCTCACGGCTTCCAACTCAGACAGAGGCTCTGGAATACACAAAAATTCTGGGCGAAACAAAACCCGAGGAACGACGCGCCTGCGTAGAGGACATGATGTGGGCGCTGCTAACCAGTCGTGAGTTCCTCTTCCAGCATTGACCCTTGAACTTAATGGCTACTGCTATGCGAAGCTTCTTCCAAATTGTTTCATGGCTCTCCTGCTCAACGCTGTTCCTCATAGAGGGGCGATGCAATGCCGCCGAAACCGCGCCGGACTTCCACACTGACATTGCCCCGATACTCCGCGACTACTGCGCAGGGTGTCACTCCGGCAAGGAGCTCGAGGGTGACTTGTCTGTTGAAACATTCGCACATTTAAAAAAAGGTGGCGAAAGCGGCACCCCACTCGAGGGAAAGAACGGGGGAACCGCAATGCTCGGTCGTGTTCTCCGCGGTGAAAAACCAAAAATGCCACCAAGTAAGGAACCCCAACCCACCGAGGCCGAAATTAAACTGGTTGAAGCATGGCTCAATGCAGGAGCACCCGGTCCGAAAGGCGAGGATGTCTCGATCCTTTCCATGTTGAACATTCCCGACCTTCCGATCAAAGGCACCGAATCGAAAATCATCACCGCGATTGCGTTCACATCTGACGGTAAGAAAGTCGCCCGCGCAAAATACAAATCGGTTGAAGTCATTGATGAACTCACGCGTGATGTCCTTTGTAAACTTGACGGGCACGAAGGGAAGGTCACTGCGATCCAGTTCTCTCCGGATCGTAAAACACTCGCAGTAGCGTCAGGCGTGCCAGGAGTAAGGGGTAACGTTACGCTTTGGGAGATTGAATCCGACTCAATGTCTCGGAGGGAGTTTCCAACTGAGCACCGCGACTTGATCTGCTCCTTAAAATGGTCCCCAGACGGAAAAATCCTCGCCTCCGGCGGCTACGACTCAAAAATCATGTTCTGGGATTCTGCCACGGGCAAAGCCATCAACACCCTTACCGGTCATAACGGCGCCATATTTGACCTCGCATTCAGCCCTGACGGCAGACTTCTGGCGAGTGCGGGCGGTGATCAAACCTCAAAAATCTGGAGGGTGCGCGATGGCCTCCGGCTCGACACACTCAAGGAACCGCAGGGCGAGCAACTCTGCGTTGTGTTCACACCCGACGGCTCAAAGGTTTTGTCCGCTGGCGCAGATAATAGACTTCGAATTTGGGACATAAAGTCACTTGATCAGGTTGAGATCAACCCGATCATCGAAACTAGATTCGCACATGAAGCCGGCGTCACTGGCATGGCCCTCAATAGCAAGGGCGATCGTCTGCTGACTGTCTCACTCGACCGTTCGACAAAACTATGGAGTGTCCCAGACCTGAGCTTGATGGGCATTCAGGATGTTTCATCCGATACTCCGAGCGCATTGGCCGCTGTCCCAAACAGACAGGAGATCATGGTCGCAAGAATGGATGGGAGCGTGAAGCGTGTTTCATTTGAAGCGATCAACCGAAGAGAAACTGCCGCTCATAAACCCGAATCTAATCCCATTACTGCGGATACAATCAATGCTCGGGGGAAGTCTGATCTACTCGCAAATCTCAACAGCGCACTTCAACCCGATCAACCCGTTGAAAAAGTATCAGAGATCGAGCCTAACAACGCGCCACGGACGGCGACGGCAGTCCGTTTTCCAGCTGAAATCAAGGGCTGCATCGAGGAGTCGGGTGATTTTGATAATTTTAGCTTTGAATCAGAGAAGGGCCAAAGCTGGTTTTTTGAAGTGATCGCCTCGAGGTCAGGCTCCAAGCTCGACTCCAAACTGGAGGTCCTCTCGTCTGATGGGCATCCCGTGGAACGGGCGGTGCTGCAATCGGTGCGCAGCTCATGGCTGACGTTTAGGGGAAAAGATTCGAACACCTCCGATGACTTTAGAATACAGCATTTCCGCGAAATGGAGATCAACGAGTTCCTGTATTGCAACGGGGAGATCGTGAAACTCTGGATGTACCCTCGCGGGCCCGATTCCGGCTTTCTGGTATATCCTGGAACAGGAATGCGCCACGCGTACTTTGACACGACCCCCGCGGCGCACCCTCTCGGAGAAACCGTTTACGTGGTGAACGCGCTGCCGCCCGGTGCACAACCACCCGCAAATGGCCTGCCCGTTTTCCGCCTCAATTACGAAAATGATGATGCCTCAAACCGGCGGGCGGGATCAGACTCCATTCTTGAGTTTACGGCTCCCTCCCAGGGGCGATTTGTTCTGCGCATTTCCGATGCACGCGGGTTTGGCGGCAGTGGTTGGTTCTATGCTTTACACGCCAGAACGGCCAAGCCTGACTTTCAGCTCAAAATTCCTGCGGGAAAGTCGCCCTCGATCAGCCCTGGCAGCGGGCGTGAATTCACAGTTGCGATTGATCGCGTCGATGGTTTTGAAGGGCCGGTTACGGTGAGCTGTGTAAACCTACCTACCGGCTTCCACGCCAGCTCGCCGATAATAATCGAAGAGGGGCAGAATCAAGCGTTCGGTGTGATCTGGACAGACACTGACGCGCCAGCCCCATCTGGAGAGGCGGCGAACAACGTCAAACTCGTTGCCACCGCGACCATCAGAGGACGGACGGCTTCTCATGAAATGTCGCTTGGTCAGGTAAAGCTCGGCGCCGCCGCCAAAGTTCTGGTGCGGATCGAACCGGACGGAAACTCAGGAAGCCCGTCAACTGGTAAGCCCGGACCTCTCGAGTTCACCATTCGCCCGGGTGAAACCATCACCGCAAAGGTGCACGCAACACGCGTTGATTTCAAAGACAGAATTGACCTGGGGAAAGAGGACTCTGGCCGCAATCTTCCGCATGGAGTTTACGTAGACAATCTCGGTCTGAACGGGCTGCTGATTGTCGAGTCGGAGACGGAACGCTCATTCACACTCCAAGCTTCAAAATGGGTACCCGAAAGCTCACGCTGGGTATTCCTTCGGGCTAAGCCGGACGGCGGACAAGCATCCCAACCGGTGCTGTTACACGTAAAACGCTAAGAAAAAGCCCGACCGGAGCCGGAGATCTGTCCAGGTTTAAACGGACAACAACTCCAGCACTTTTGCACTCACATCGTCCGCTCGCATCAGGCTTTCTCCAACCAGAATTGCGTTACATCCGGCGTCGAATGCGCGTTTACTGTCAGCTCGCGTTTTGAGCCCACTCTCGCAAACCAAAATGATGCCATCGGGAACCTCCTCACTTATTTGCTCGGTGGTGGCCAAGTCGACCTCGAATGTCGTCAAATTGCGATTGTTGACACCGATGATGGTAGCGCCCACTTCCAAAGCTCTGTCCAGCTCCTCAAGGGTATGGACCTCTACGAGTACATCCATCTGCAGCAACTCAGCCTCTTCATGAAGCGCGCGGAGCCTGTCCTGCTCAAGCGCAGCCACGATCAATAAAACGGCATCTGCGCCGGCCACGCTCGCCTCCGCAATTTGCACCTCGTGGATGATGAAGTCTTTTCTCAGGATCGGCAGGTCCACCTTAGCGCGGATCTGACTAAGGTAGGATAATTTACCTTTGAAAAACTCCTCGTCAGTGAGCACCGAGAGTGCATGGGCACCGGCCAATTCGTACTGCTGGGCGATTTGTACCGGGTCGAACCTTTCGGCAATAATTCCGGCCGATGGACTCGCACGCTTGACCTCAGCGATTAGACCGAGAGATTCCGGCCCTTGGTCCAAGGCGGCGGCAAAGGATCGGAATTCGTTGCGCTGCAGAGCCGAGGCTCGCAGGTGTTCGGCACGGGGGAAAATCCGCGCAACCTCACGCCGCTTGACCTCGAGAATTTGCTGGAGACGGTTGGAAGCCATAACCCCGATACTCTGCCCTCAAGCCTTGGGTGGGCGCAAGCGCATCGGAGCCCTTTAAGCCGACTCTTTGGTCTTTGCAAGGACGCCCCCGCTCTGTGCAAGATAGACCAAATGCCCGACCAATCCACCCCAATCCAAAAGCCGAAATATCAGCGCATCGTCCTTAAAATCAGCGGTGAAGCCCTGAAAGAACCCGGCAGCATGGAGTCTATCTCTCCGCAAATCGTGGCAAAGGTGGCCCAACAGATTAAAGACGTTCATTCACTTGGGGTCGAGGTAGCCATCGTGATCGGTGGCGGGAACATCTGGCGCGGACTCACCGCGAGCCACCGTGGAATGGAGCGCACAACAGCCGACTACATGGGAATGCTTGCCACGGTGATCAACGGGATGGCATTGCAATCCAGCATGGAGGCCATAGGCATTCCTACCCGCGTTCAAACCGCTATTCCCATCCAAAGCGTTGCTGAACCTTTCATCAGGCGTCGCGCAATGCGCCACATGGAGCGGGGCCGTGTGGTCATTTTTGTTGCGGGAACTGGAAACCCGTTTTTCTCCACCGATACCACGGCTGCGCTCCGTGCGAGCGAAATCGGAGCCCAAGTAATTCTTAAGGCGACAAAAGTGGACGGAATTTATACTGCTGACCCAAAGAAAGATCCAAGCGCGACACGCTACGAAAAAATCACCTATTCGGAGGCGCTCGCAAAACGCTTGCAAGTCATGGATTCCACTGCGTTTACCTTGTGCATGGACAACC
>JBILUQ010000185.1:0-7836 GCA_044370935.1 Chthoniobacteraceae bacterium | reverse complement strand
AGAGGATCTCAGGACGTCCCATTTACTCTGTTGAGCAGCACCAAGCGAAGCGGCTGACAGAATTCGGCTTACCGCCACCCGCTGCATGCTTTTTTGGTGGATGGTAGTGACTTATCGCAAATCTATGCGGTGCAAATAGCGAAAGCCAGAACAGCAGTCGGAACACGCACCATAAAATGTCCCCACGTTTACCGACGTCCGCAGTACCCCAAAGCGGAGGGGGCGGAGGGGATCACCATATTCACGAGCGCAGGGACGTCGAGGCGTTTGGCCATCTAGATTTTTTCGCGCCAAACGGGCAATTTGTATTGATCTCAATCACGCGAATGTTGACCGTCTCATATCAACCGTATGCGCATCGGCAATTTTTCAAGCTGCAGCTCTGCCGAGTTAGCCCATCTTCGCGCCGCGTCTGCCGTACAAAAAAGCATCGGTCGCCTTTCATCGGGATCGCAAATCACCGAAACCTCTGACGATGCGGGCGGGGTTGCTGTTTCCGTGAAGATGCGGGCGGCGATCAAGCGGGCTGATGTTGCGGTGGCGAATCTTCTCAATGCCGATGCATTTTTGAGCGCGCAGGACGGCGCACTCGACGGGATCGGGAAAGGCATCACGAGGATGATGGAACTGAAGACGCTTTCTCAGGACCCGACGAAAAACGCCACTGACATCCAAAACTACAGCACGGAGTTTGATGAAATCCGGGAGCATTTAGCCATCCTCTCGAAATCAAAACTCAACGGGGTAGATTTATTCTCGCACACGGGAACCGACACCTATCTTGAGGCAACCGCGGACGAGAATGGTCAGCAAACGGTGACTCTGACGCAGTACGCCTTGGGAATCAGCCTAGGAGAATGGTTGTCGGATGAGATCACTTTTTCGTTCGTTACAGGGCTGGTCACATGGGATCAAGCTAGGGAAGACGCTGAGCGAAGAGGCGGGCGCTTGGCGACAATTACAAGCGCAGAAAAGTGGAATGTCGCAGCGCTGAAGCTTGGTCCGGACCGAGACCGAACAATGTGGTTGGGGGGATGGAGAGAGCGTCTACCGGATGGAACGCTATCGGCGTGGCAATGGCTTTCCGGAGAAGCATTCGATTTCGAGTATTGGCATAGCGGTGAACCCCGAAGCATGGACATCGGGGCCAATGGTAGAGCGTATATCATGGCCAATCATCCTGCATGGTCAGATGGCGTTCCGAATAATGGGGACTGGAATGATGGGCAGATTAACCACTTTGTGGACGGATACCTTTTGGAAAAACCGGCGAAACCAAAAGACTTTTTGACTATTCAGGGCGAGACGTTGTCTTCAAAACTCCAACTCATCGCAAACTGCCGCGCAAATAATGGCGCGGAGAGCATGTGTGTTGAAATGTCCGTTGAAAAACTGAGATCCAAGTCTACAAATTTGGAAGCAGCTAACAGCCGTATCGCTGATGTGGATGTCGCAGATGAAACCCATCATCTGAACAAAGCGCGGATCCTCGCCGAGGCGTCGTCGGCCATGATCAAACAAGCCCGAAGTGCTAATGAAGTGGTGCTTCGTCTGCTTAATTTGTAATTTTCGCGTTAACTCCAGCGCTTACCTCCACCCGATCCAACTCCCCGTCCGCTCCGGTGTAGCATGTCAACGTGCACCACCCACTTCCGCCCACTGCGCGTCAACGGCACAGCAAACGCTCAAGCTGACCCTCCGCTGCAACTTCCGCGCCCAAAGCCAAACGGCCCAAAAATCGCCCAATAGACGCGCAGAACGCCTTCCTGCAACGCCTACTGCCCCCGCCGCCGTTCTTTCCTACGGTCTTGCCCCGCCGTTCCGGGCGCGCCGAGCCACTTCAAGATCGTCGGCCCGAGAGCGCTGCAACCCAATAGACAGTTCGTCGAACTGCCAGGGGCTTGACCTTTCACCATAGACGCGAAGCCCCCAGCAAACCCAATTGGGTATCCGGCGAAATCACCGTGCATCCCGCCTGCATGGCATGGGCAGCGATCAGACGATCGAAAGGATCGCGGTGCACGTCTGGAAGTTTGCCCGATCGATAGATGAGCAATTCGTCCAGAGGCAGGTCTTTGATTTGGAAATAAGCGCGGCGGGATGGGATCCACTTTTCCGGAGGCTGGGGAAACGTGAGCTTTCCCGCGCGATGCTTCACCACCATTTCGAGCACGCTCGCATGGCTCATGTTCAGGATCGCGGTGGGGTCATCCAGAACTTCCCGTGCCAGCGCGGATATCATGTGCGGTTCGCGCGTCAGCCAGAGAAAAGTGCAAGTATCGAGCAGGACATTCATATCGCCCCCCAAGCACGCAATTCGTCCTCATTCATCGAGCGCAACGCTTCCTCCGGAATATGGCAAGGCTCGTCGATCATTTCTCCCACCTTTGGCCGTGGAGAGCGCTCCGCTTCGGTATAGGGAACCAGTTTCGCCAATGGCTTCCGGCCTCGGGAGATCACGATGGTCTCCCCACGCTCCACTTCCTGCAGGAGGGAGGAAAGATGAGTTTTTGCTTCGTTTGTCGCTACGACCCTCATGCTCCAAACTTGCACAAAAGGTTGACCAAGTCAACTACAGTTGAAAAAGATGAGACGACATGAGGTTGTCGAGCAGCGCGATATCCAGTGGTGCTTTGTTTGCAGGATTTGAATCGACAGATAGTGTACTCGTGGGTGCGCTCTTCTGAACACTCGAACGCGTGGGCGTTCTCTGCGGAATGGTGACATCCATGCTGGCCTTGCTTTTGGTCACAGCCCGCTGGGGAATGGTGATGTCCAAGGAACTGGGAGTGGGCGACACAGCCACCGGCTGGGCTTCTTTAGCTTCAATCACCAACATGAGTTCTCCCACCTGCACACTTGCCGGATACTGCACCTGCACGCGCTCACTGATCTGATATCCGTTCACCAGAGTGCCACCACCGAGGTCCTCGACTTGCATTCCAGCCTCGCCAATCCACACCCACGCATTGCGGAGCATGATACCTTCACCATGTATTGTGAACACATCACTGGCAGTCTCGGTACCGACCACGAATTGTGATTCAGCGGTATCAACCGTGCTGATGATTCCAGAGGGTCCGTGAAGGGTGATTGACCATATCTCCATCATTTGCGTTCAGCAAACATCGCGTCATGATGCATCCGCAAAATGCTTGTAAGCTTAGCTTTTACAATTCATCAGAGCACTGGCGTTAATGAGCGGCAAGTCCCTCTGACGTAACATGCGTAATCCACGAAACCTACCCACTGCGCGAGTCTAGAAGATTTTGTGGATTCTTCATAGGGGAAACAGCAGATAAGGTGACCTTTCGTAATTTTTAGCAGTCAGCCATTGCTCTGCCGTCCCGATGATTTGGGGTAGTAAGAGTGCAAAATTTTGCATCCTCAAAACTGAGTTCTCGGTACCCTTATCCGGGCTCGTCGATTACCACCAGATCGAGGTCGGAAGGTCAGAAGGAACCAGTTCCCGACTTTCGGTTCAATTTTCACACATTGCCCCGCTCTTTTTACCCTTTTTTAATCTCGAATCTGAAGACAGGTTCCTTCTCTACTTCTCGGGCTTCATCACAGCCTAGCTATCCGTCGCAGCACTTCGTCGAGGTGCCTGCCCGCGATCTAGGCTCCAGTTTCGACTCTATTTTCCACAAGTGAATTTGTTGACTGCTTCCAGCGTTTTGAAGCGGCAATGAATCCAGTCTCGTGTTCTGGCCAGTCATGAAGGACTGCCGGATCAAAGTCTGCTCCAGTTGGCCAGAGGACCGTGTGAATTTCTGGATCAATGCTGACCTGTGCAAAAAGAACGGGATCGCGGAGTGGGCCGAACAGCTCACCTTCCAAAATCGGTTCGAAATTAATATTACGCGTCAGGCCATCATTGAATCGGAGATTCAGCGTGTATGGGGCGCAACTCTCAACGGATGTGATACGGTAAATTGGATGGATCATGATCCTGATTTTACTGTAGTAGTGTAATGGGCGAGGGGTTTCGTCCAGCCTCCAAAAGCTGCCAGTCGGCAAACAATTCCTCTTGATGAAGCTCCGCCCAAGCCTCGACCAGTCGTTGCTGGCGCATCGGTAGGAACCCGATGATCAGACCAACAGGAAAGATAGAAAACACAGCGACATTCTCGCCGTAATAGGCATGAAAATGAGGTGTGTTGTGCCGCTCAGAGGGCTCTGAAAACATACGGATGATGATGCCGTAGAATCGGGGAAGCTCAGGCATATTTCGGCAGTATCAGAAAGGATGCTCTTAAACATCGGCAAAATGCTACGGTGTGCGGTTTTTACAATCGACCACCTTTTTACCGCCCATGAGCTGAACCTAGTCCATGGAATAACCTGCGTACCCTACGAAACCTGCCCGCTTTAGCACGCCCCGCGACGATACCGCGCGCGCGAGTTGCGGAAACCGGGCAAAAGCGAATTCCTGCTATGAGGTTAGTCAAGCTTGAGCTTGAATTTTCCCGCAAGGGTTTTGGTTTTTTATTTTAGTTTTGGTGTGTTTGGTGAAAACGGCGGCCCCGCTTTTCACTGAACTCGTGTTTTGCGAAAGCGCCAACATGTTCTCCTTGGAAAAGGGGTCTGGGGAACAGGGGTTCCCCAGCTAGACGGCAACGCCGCTGACTTTAAACGCTATCGATTGCTTCAACTAATGTGTAGAAGATTGCCCGAAAAAATTGCCTGTCCCCCCGTCCCCCCGTCCCCCTGTCCCCGTGAACCGCCTCCGCAGAAATTGCCTCGTCCCCGGGCCTCAGCGTCCCCAAGTCTCCGGTTAGACGCAACGGGCCACGACCAGCCCCAGCGCTGGCTGTGGAGATCTCGCAAAATGGAATTTCTATCCCTTCAACATGTGCTAACCTTAAAGCGTAATGGACCACTCTGACCTCCACAGGATTTCCGACTCGGACGTTGAAAAATGGGTGAATACTTGGGTGAAAGCAGGCGCGGCGTTGGAGAAGATCCGGCAAGATGATGTGAGGTTTGCCGACACTGCCGCAGCCATGCGTTCGTTTACGGGAAGCGTTCTCCAAGCAGTCCGAACACGTCCCCCCACTCCAACATCTGGGTTGGTTGAGCAACAGCGGCTCTTCCGCAAATTCCCAGTAGCATGAACGAACTTTGTCGGGTAGCGCTCGCGGTTCAGATTGAATGTGAGAAGCATCTTTGGAAGTTTTGCTTCATCGGCGGTTTGGCTGTTCAACACTGGGGAGAACCACGATTCACTCGCGATGTGGACCTGACTCTCCTGACCGGCTTCGGGAAAGAGGAGGACTACATTGATCCATTACTAGAGACGTTTGCTCCTCGCATGGAAGGCTGTCGAGATTTCGCGTTACAGAATCGTGTCCTTCTTCTCAAAAGCTCTGAAGGAATTGGCATAGACATCGCGCTCGGCGCCCTGCCCTTTGAGGAACATGCGGTCAACCGCTCCGAGTTGATTGAACTCGAGCCCGGCGCGGTTCTCCGACTCTGCTCCGCTGAGGACCTTGTTATCATGAAAGCCTTTGCAGACCGACTCCAAGACCAGCTGGATGTTCAACGCATTTTGGAAAGACAGGGTGCAGTCAATTTTGACTGGGATTACATCACCAGCCACCTAGGTCCCCTATGCCAGTTGAAGGGCGCTCCAGAAATTCTCAAACGGCTGGATAAGCTGAAAGAGCGCCTCACGGAGCAAGACAAGTAGCGCCCCTGCCCCTGCCCCTGGGCCCGCGCCCAACGCGGGGGCATCACGACCTAGGTCGAGGAACTCCGTAAAACAGGAAGCGAAACAGGAAGCATAAAAGCGAAGGTGCCTGTCCCGCGAGCCTCCCAGGCCTCCTTTCCAGACAAAAATTGCCTGTCCCTCCTGTCCCCCAAAAGCAATTCTCCCTTTAGCGCGCCCCGCGACGATACCGCGCGCGCGAGTTGCGGAAACGGGGCGAAAAGCATTTTCTTATCACTGGGTTCAGCTTTCAGAGACCCTGCCGACCATTCCAAGACACCGTGTGATCAATGCAGTCCATCCGGTTTGATGGCTGGCACCAAGCCCGCAGCCGATGTCCCCGTGAAAATACTCGTGAAACAAAACGTAGTCCCGCCAGTGGGGATCCTCCGCATAGCGAACATTGTCGCCAAAACAAGGCCGGCGGCCTTGGTCATTCAACGTGAAAATTGCCGCAAGACGGGAGGCGATCTCCTTCGAAAGAGCGTGAAGATTGATCATCTGCCCCGACCCGTGCGGAAACTCCACAAGAAAACTCTCACCATAGAAGTGGTGATACTTTTCCAGCGCTTCGATTAAGAGGTAATTGATCGGAAACCAGATCGGCCCGCGCCAATTTGAGTTTCCTCCAAACAATCCGCTGCGTGACTCGCCGGGCTCGTACTCCAGTTTGTAATCCACTCCGTCCAACTTGAATTCATATGGCTTCTTGTGCGCGAGCGAGAGCGAACGCACGCCCCAAGGCGACAGAAACTCCTCTGGGTCGGTGATGTAACGGAGCACGCTCCGAAGCCGTTCTTTCGACGGTACAGCCAACAACCTCAACGCACGATGATCTGATCCAAGCCGCTCAGTCATGTACGACACATGACGCGCAAGATCCGTGCGGGTCCGCAAAAACCACTCAAGACGCGCCTTGAATCCGGGGAGCCGGTCGATGACGCGCTGATCGAGAACTTCAACGGCAAGCAGCGGAATGACACCGACAAGCGATCGAATACGGAGAGGGATACTCGGCTGATCGCTGACCACCAGTTCGTCGTAGTAGAAGCCGTCCTCTTCGTTCCAAAGGCCCGCTTCACCCGCGCTGTTCATGGCATCGACGATCTGGATGAAATGCTCGAAAAATTTGGATGCGATATCCTCGTAAGCAGGCCGCTCCTGAGCCAATTCCAGAGCCATCACGAGCATTGCTCCACAATAGAAGGCCATCCATGCCGTGCCATCTGCCTGCGCGAGGTTGTAACCGTCAGGCAGCGGCTTGGATCGATCAAAAAGGCCGATGTTATCGAGCCCCAGAAAACCACCCGCAAAAATGTGCCTTCCTTGAAGGTCTTTCCGATTGACCCACCACGTGAAGTTCAAAAGAAGCTTTTGAAAGCACCGCTCCAAAAAAAGCATGTCGCGATGCTTTCTGGTTCCACTGATCTTGTACACGCGCCAGCAAGCCCAGGCATGAACCGGTGGATTCACGTCGTTGAAATTCCACTCGTACGCGGGAATCTGGCCACTGGGATGCATGTACCATTCGCGCAGGATCAACTCCAATTGGGACTTCGCAAAATCCCCGTCGATTTTCGCTATTGGAATCATGTGGAACGAAAGATCCCACGCAGCAAACCAAGGGTATTCCCACTTGTCAGGCATCGAAAGAACGTCAGCCGCGTAAAGATGCCCCCAATCTCCGTTGCGAACACTTCGCCGCAGTCCGTGGGGCGGTGGAGCATTCGAATCGCCATTGAGCCACTCAGGCAAAACGAACTGGTAGTATTGCTTTGACCAAAGCAGTCCGGCGTAGGCCTGCCGCACCACCAGTCGCTGGTCTTCACTCAAACCCGCAGCGGTTTTTGTGCGATAATATTCATCAGCCTCACTCCGGCGCGCTTCGAGGAGCTCTGCAAAATCAACAAAAGCTCCTGCGTCGCCCGGGTCTTCTGTGTCCCGCGAGAGGCGCAGCCTGATGACTCGGCTGCTAAACGCCGGGACGTTCAACCGAAAATGCGCCGCGCATTTGGTTCCTGCATCCAAGGAAACCGCGTTGCTCCTCCCGTGAATCACCGCCTCGTGCACGCCATCCTTCACATACGCACTTTGATTTGGAACGTTATAAAGCGATTTGGTGTTTG
>JBILUQ010000011.1:0-27810 GCA_044370935.1 Chthoniobacteraceae bacterium | reverse complement strand
ATTCGCAAGATTGCGTTGCCGGCCACCGGTGCGGTGACCCCTAGCAGTGTGACGGTCAGCACGGTCGCCGGGCGTTTGCCTTCCGTGGACGACGATGCTATGCATGGCGTAGATGCCTTTGGCAATGACGCCCGCTTCGGGGAGCTTTCAGGCCTTGCTATCGATAGCAGCGGCACTCTTTACACAAGTGATTCGTTGACCGGATACACCGTTCGACGAATGACTCCGGATTTAAAAGTCACCACGATAGGCGGCCTTTTGAACCGGTATTTCTCAGGAGAGGATGACGGCTATAAGCTGAGTGTGGTTGGCATGCCGGCGGGATTAGCAGTCGACGGTGGTACACTGTATGTAGCGGATTGGGGGAATAATCAGATCCGGGCAGGCAACGCGCCAGCTGTTCCAAGGGCAACCGCATTCGTCTCTTTAATCAATCTGGATCTCAGAGAGGTCGCCCTCGCGCCCCTATCAGTGGCGAGCACTTCGCGCCTGACTCTTTCTGCTGGCAGTAACACGCCGCAGCAGGGCGTCACCTATCAGTGGATGAGGAACGATTTGCTTGTTGCCAGCTCGTTAAATGCTTCAGTTTCAGCTCCCGTCTCGGGTTGGTACACGCTGGTCGCCAAGTTAGGCTCAACCTCCGTGTCGAGTGCGCCGATTCCAGTGTCAGTCGACAGTGCGAATGTCACTCGCGCCCGCGCTGCAATGGCGCAGCGAAATTTCGCCATGGCCTCTGGGACGCTTTCGGCAACTTCCACCGATGGCACCGAGTTAATTCTCCGCTCGGTGATGGATCTCTACGGTTTCTTGAACGAGTCCACGACAAAAGTCGCGATGGGAACCCTAGGCCTGACCATGTCCGGCACGCTTGCAAACGGTTGGATAGACCCGTGGTCGATTAACGTCAAAGGCGGGGGAAATAACCTTCTCGGGTCGACGCCAACGGCCTCGGTGAAAGCGGTGTTCACGGGCGCAACCGGCACTGCCTTGTACGCCAAGCTCGAGGCCTCTGATAACAAGCTTTCGAAAATCACGGACAAAAAATTTGTTTCCGTGCTCAATCCCTCTGACTTTGGCATGCCCGTCGCTGAATCCGCGCCGATTGTGATCGATTATGCCGATGTGCAGTTCGGGCGCGCTCTGCTCCATGCGGCCATGGCCGCCATCAAATGGGCTGAGATGCAGAACACCGATGTGGACCTGTTCTCGCTGCTCTTCAGCCGACAGAACGGTCGTCTTTCGCTTGAGTCGCTGCTGGCAAAGTATCCGTCTCTGCTTGCTGCATCTGCGACCGGCACCGCTGCGCAGACGGCATTCGAGTTACGAATTAAAGACGCGTTGAATCACTACAAGACGTTTTCCGACTTTGTAAATCCCACCACTGGAAAACCGGCCCGCATGCATCCGGACTTTGGCGTCGTCAGAATTGAGACCTCTGAAGAGCTCGCGCAGGAGCGGATTTTCCGGGATTCAGTTAACAAGGCGCTCGATTCCATCAATGCCGCGAGTGATGCTTTGAGTCGGCGTACTTTCGATTTCGGCAATGGCAAAACGGTCACGCTGTCACCTCGCGCGTTTGTCAAACACGCAGCCGGATGGCGCACCGATCTGCCGCGCTTCCAGAAAAACCGCTATGTTCGGAATTCGCTCAACCTTTCAACGCTGCGGAGCATTTACCCCGACCTAACCTACGGCGATGTGGACAAGATCGAATCGTCGCAATGGATGTCTGAACCGCTCTGGAACGATCTCCTTTTGACCCGAGAAGATGACGCTGCGCCGACACTCGCGCTGGACGCATCCTTTGCGTCCGGGCTCAAAACTACGGACGGGTTTGTGGAACTTTCGGGCACGGTTCTCGATGCCTCTGGAGTGGATAATGTCCGCATTACTTTGGATTCAACGGGTGAAACGTTCGATGCTGTGCTTAAGGAGTTGGGCCCCTCCGCTTCGGGGCAGAGGCAGTACAACTGGAGCAGATCGTTCCTTCTTCCAACTCTCTCCGGCGGTTCCCTCAAGCTCAGCATTACAGCGCAGGATGCCCTCGGTGGAAAAATGGAGAGCCCCTTTGCGAGGAACATTTTAGTGCTCCGGATGGTGCCCGTTTCCATGGCGTTTCAGGGGAACGGATCAGTCACCTTGAATCCGGCACCTGATGCAAAGGGCTTGTTGCTCGCGGGAACTTCCGTGCTGGTCACCGCCACTCCGGCTCAGGGCAGTTTACTGCGGCGCATTGAAGCCGTCGTCAATGGCGAGGCCCAGCCGAATCAGACGGTGAAAACCGCCACCGGAGGAACCTTGCGTTTGACGCTGAATGAGCCGACGGATTTTGTCGCGGTTTTCGAGGTCAACCCATACCCGCTCATTGGTGGACGTAACAAAATGGTCGGGGGGCTTCTGAGGCCTCCGGGCGATTTCGGATTTGAGCCTATGATGTACGCGCAATGTAAGGTGACTGATAAGGGCAGTTTTTCGGGTAAACTGTTCGTTGGCCGCATGGCGTCTACTTTCACCGGGACTTTCGATGAAGACGGAGTGGGTGTCATCAGCAGCTCCTCCACACAGCCCTGGATGCAGTACACCACCGTGAGTTACGGAGGGAGCCGTCCAAAATTGTTGCCAGCTTCGGCTCGGATCAGTTTGTGGATCGATTCGTCGGATGAAACGGCACCTGTGATTTCCGCAAGCGTCGGAGGTTGTTCAGCCCAGTTAAAGCCTTTGGCATCGATGGATTACAATGGAGCCGCTTTTTTGACCGGCGTATTCGGAGAGGAAAATGGCGAAGCTGCCGGCGCCACCGGCGATGGATCTCCCACGGCTGGTGGTTTTGTGTCGATCATGCCGCGGAAATCAGGCGATTATGCGCTCGTAGCCGGCTTGCCAAGCGGCGAGAAAATCACGTGCGCGGGTTTTCTTTCGGATCAATTCCGGGGCCAGGCTGATTTCGCGGGACGGTCAGAATCCGGCGATTACTCAAAAATCGAGGCTCTTACGCCGACAGGAATCTATGGTGCCACTGCTTTAAGCGTGACTTTAAGTGTGCCGGTCGACTCCTCCAAAGCGCGCGCCGGATTGGGCTGGGCCAGGAGAGAAAATTGGCTTTCCCTCACGCGCGGTCCAAAATACGCGACAGCCTCCGAAATCAATCCGCAAGCCTTCGCGGCAAGTTGGAGTGTGGGTGCTGTCGGATTTACTCCTGCCGCGCGAGGGAAGGTGCTTGCTCCCTTTGCCAAGAGCGCGGCACCTTCTACGAGCGAAGTGCTTGGTGTTGGTGTAGTGTCTTTATCGACGGGTGTGAGTGTCGGATCCGTGTTTTCTATCGTGGCCGACACTATGAATCGGTTGCGGATTTCAGGAAAACCCAACACTGGTTTTACCGATCCGCTGATTTCGCTGAACCCTACGACCGGGGTGTTTACGGGCAGTGTTCGTGAAGCTGGTAAGCTCATTCAGATGCAGGGGGTATTGCTCCAAACCGCCTTGCCGCAGGGACCGAATTATTTGGTCAGCTCTCTTGCTGGCGCCGGCTATGCTTCTGATGGAAGGGCCGTTATTGTGGGTGGTGATGCAACAATTGGCGGCGCGGGAGTCGTGCTCGTGAGCGGCGGCACTTTGCCTGCTTCCTCCCAACTTGGTGTGGTGAACGTTCCTACGTTTTACATCGGGAAAACCGAGGTGACGTTGGGCGAGTGGCAGGCGGTCCGGACTTGGGCCGTGGCAAATGGCTATACGGATCTAGCAGGCGTGGGACAGAGAGTGGGGTACAACTACCCTGTCTCGGATGTGAACTGGTATGACGTAGTCAAGTGGTGCAATGCGCGGAGTGAGAAGGAGGGGAAGACACCTGTGTATCGCGTTGGCACCGCTGTCTATCGGACGGGGGAGTCGACTCCCGAGGAAGTTTCTTCAGCGAACGGCTATCGTTTACCCAGCGAGAAAGAGTGGGAGTTTGCGGCGCGAGGAGGCACGCAGACGAATGGGTATACGTACAGCGGGAGCAATGATTTGAATGTGGTGGGTTGGTACAATCAGAACTCGGGTGGTTTGAAAGAAGTGGGCAAGAAGCAGGCGAACGAGTTGGGGATATTTGACATGAGCGGGAACTTGTTTGAGTGGAGCGGGAGTTGGTATTCAGGATCTGAGGGTTCGTACCGGGTGATCCGGGGCGGGGACTGGAACTACGGCGTCGCGGAGGACTGCACGGTTGCTTCCCGCAACGGCAGCTATCCGGGGAACCGCGGCAGATTCAGCGGCTTCCGGGTGGCCCTCAGTTCAGTTCCTTAGAGCTGGGGAAGCGGAGCTGAACAGCCTGAGTGAGGGAGCGAGGGACGAGCGAGCGGCGAAGGCGGTTTAGCGGAGCGGGTGCCAGAAAGCGAAACGACTGGCAGGCTCTTTCCTGGGAGCGCGCAGCCCCAGCTGCGCTGATGCGTTCCTACATCAAGACGAGTTGCACCTCTTCACTGCTGTGCCACTTCTTTGGTGTAATCCTCGTCTGGGCGCAGCTGGGGCTACGCGCTCCCAGGGGATGCCGTGATTCGTGCGAGTCCGGTTCAATCGCACCACCACTGCTCCGGAAACCTGAGGTATTTTAACGTCCAACAATTCCACGGGCGATTCACCAATCCGACAATGTTCGACATACTGCCTACTAGTAGGCAGTACAGTCTAGAACTTCGGATAGAGGTGTTTGAGTTTAATCCGGGCTTGGTCGGTCGTGAAGTGCCAGTTGGTTTTGCGGCTTCGATGATTTCGTTCTGTTTCCCAAGCCACTGCTGCCTTTCGCAGGGAGTCGATGTCTGGGATGCGGCGATTGAGGCATTGGGTGTTTAAGACACTCAATTCGATCTCGGCAATATTCAGCCAACTCCCGTGTTTTGGGGTGTAGTGGATTTCCAAACGCTCTGCCAATCGCCGGGCCTCTTCTGGAGGGAACGCCTCGTACAGAGAAGCGGTATTGTGAGTGTTTAGGTTATCCATCACCAAGCGTACTTTGGTGGCCAATGGATAACGTTCATCGAGCATGCCCTTGATGAACTTGGCCCAATCCTGGCGGGTGCGGCGTTGGGTAATCTCGATGTGTCTGCGTCCGCCTAAAGGTCCCACTTCAATGAAGATATCAGCTACCCCATTCCTTACGTATTCATGGTCCTCTATTCGCACCTGTCCGGGGGCCGTAGGAATGGGCGATTGAACTTCTCCAACAAGTTGTTTGTTGGACTCGTCCATACAAACAAGCGGGAAAAGCGGATCGTACGGAAGATGATACAGGGCATGTACATCCTCCATGCACGCCACAAATGCAGCGTTCGCTTTCGGTGGAATTTTCCAATATTTGCTCAGGTGAGGACGCAGTTCGTTTTTTTAAAGTCCCGTGAACAGTCATGACACAAACAGAGGGCGTAATTTTGAGTTCCACTACCTTTTGAGCCAGTAAGCGCATCGTCCAGCGGACCCTCCCCTCTGGAGGAGGTGAACAGGCAAGGGCGATGAGCTGAGCCTCGAAGGCGCCATCGAATTTAGAAGCGCGAGCTACTGTGCGAGGTCTTGGTTTTAGAGAGGCCTCCATCCCTTCTTGCAGAAACCGTCTCTTAATGCGCTCGACTGTCCGTTCCGTGATTCCCAAAGCCTCGGCAACCTGCACCACTTTCAATCGTTGCCCCCCGCAATACGCGCCCACATCACACAGCAGCAGCGCCCGGGCACAGACAAACTTTCGCGCGTTCGTTTTCCCTGTGTGCGTCAGCCCAGTTAACACAGCCCGCTCCTCTTCCTTCAAGTTAATGACATACCGTGGTCTCATCCGGTAAGATCTCACGAATCCACCAGATTTCATCCGACCAAGTTCGCTGTACTGCCTACTAGTAGGCAGTGAGGTGAACATTGTCGGCTGCGTTGAACGCGCTTGGAATGCGTGGACGTGGAAAGCCGCAGGTTTCCGCAGGAGGGAAGGAGCAATTGAACCGGACGAACCGGAACAGAACAAATCACGGCAACCCCTGGGAGCGCGCAGCCCCAGCTGCGCTGACACGCTCACACGGGATGTCTTTTCGCCCCTTGTCGCCTTCGCTGCTGCGCCACCGCCTTGGTGCAACCCGCGTCTGGGCGCATCTGGGGCTACGCGCTCGCAGGGGGGGCTACGGAACGACCTCCTGAAAAGCTATCTTGCGTCGCAAAGCCTAGCTTCGAGCGAGGCGGTCATCAGCTCGCGCCTCTGGCGCTTTAGAGCCAGCAAATGAACTCACCAACTATTGGAGCCGAATTTTTAGACCTCACTGCCCACTGGCCTGGGTGTCCGTCAGCAATGTTGCGCACGTTTCCGGACTTGAAAATAACCCTGGGCTTGTGGCGGAAAGCCGCTTTTAAAATGAAGTTTTCAACTGTCGCGGGAGGACGATGTTGAATCGACGCTCAGGATTAAGTCGACGTAGCTTTGGGGTGGATTTGCTGAGTCAGTGCGGAGGGACTCCGAGCGGTAATGGAGTGTTTTTAGTGCGTCTTTCGCGAATGAAGCCAGACCTTCCAGCACCTTAAAAAGCCGGGCGCAAAGTCGTCGGGACGCGCCTCTGTCCATTCTTGAATTTGTTCTTGGGAAAACCACTCGCCGGATTCTATTTCCGCGGGGGGAAGCCGGAAAGGGCCTTCATGTTGGGCTTGGTACAGGTTGACGAATTCGTTGCCTGTGTCCGCGCAGGCGTTGATTCGTCCGGTGAGAGAAGGGGAGGCCTCCACGCCTAGTTCCTCGAAAACCTCGCGCACGGCCGTTTGGTCGTAGTCCTGTCCAGAATCAACGTGACCGGCAGCGCTGGAGTCCCAGCGCAGGGGGCACACGTCCTTCCATCGCGACCTGCGCTGGAGAAATATTTCGTCCTTATTGTTGAAGACAAACACATGGACCGCCCTGTGGAGAAGATTGTTGCTATGGACCTCGTGTCGGGTGCGCTGGCCGATCACCCGGTCCTGCTCGTCCACGACATCGAAGATTTCGCCGTGCACATCCTGGGCGCCCTGCTCTGAGGAGCGGCTCAATCCATCCTCGGACCACGCTGCAAGCTGGCACCACTGCGCGATTGAGAGGTTTTCCGCCCGGACATTCTGCGGGATCAGCAGTGAGTCGAATGCGGCGCGCCATGAACCAAGGGCGCCGGAAATCAGATTCCCAAGTTGCTTTCGCCGCTGAGAGAAGCCCAGTTTTACGAGTGCGCTGAACCGTGCCGCGTCGCAATCCGGCATTTCACCCGCCGTCCTCCGGGTGAGGGCAACCACGGCTGAATCAACCTTTGGAACTGGAGAAAAGACGCTGGGTGGCAGCGTTCGAAGGAGCTGAACCTTCCAGTTTTTTCCGATGAGTACGGTCGGCGCTCCGTAGGCCTTTGTTGAATCCGTGGCGGCCAGACGCTCCGCGAGTTCACGCTGCAGTGTAAAAACCAGCTTTGAGATGGGCGCCGTGTCTGCGGTGAAATTAAACAAGATCTGGCTGGAAACGTAGTAAGGCAGATTTCCAAAAACCTTTACCGGTCCGTGTTTGTGCAAATCGCGGATATCAAAGCGCGAGGCATCGCCGTGCACGATGGTTAGATTCGCGAAGCGTCGGCGCAGGAAGTCGATGAGGCGGTCATCCTTTTCAATAAGGATTCCGTTTTCGGATCGCTGCAAGGCAAAGTCTGTGAGCGATCCAAGCCCCGGGCCAATCTCGAGCCAGCGCTCTCCCGGTTCAATGCCGAGTTGGGCGACAGTCCATTCTGCAAGGTTGCGGTCGTGAAGAAAATTTTGCCCCAGACTCTTGGTTGGAGGGGCGTCAAGATCTCGCAGCGTCGACTGAATTTCAGACAGTTTCAAGGGTGGGCCTTTTGTGTTTTACAGCAGCCAAAGTATCGCGGCCCCGAGAACGATCCGGTAAAGTCCGAAGGTTGCGAAAGAGTGGTTTTGCACGAATCCGAGCAACCATTTGACCGAGACGAACGAGACGACTGCGGCAACCGAGGTTGCGAGCGCGAGCAAGCCCCAGTCTTCCTGCGCACCGCTTTTGAGAGCCTTCAGGGTCTTCAATCCCGCGGCGGCAAGAAGGGTGGGAATCCCCACAAGAAACGAGAATTCAGTCGCGCTCGCGCGAGAAGTGCCCGCCAGCATCGCTGCGATGATGGTGGTTCCGGATCGCGAGGAGCCTGGAAAAATTGCGGCCACCAGCTGGGCGAGTCCAACGAGGAAAGCCGTCGGCTTCGTGCATTGGTTGGAAAGAACGCGCGAACGGAGGATCCGCTCTGAAAGTAGAAAAAGCGCTCCTCCAACAATGAGCGCGACGGCTATCGGCTTGGGGTTTTCTGGAAGTTTGAAGTGCAGTTTCTCAAGCACCACTCCTCCTGCGGCCGTGACCAAAAACGAGATTGAAATGAGGGCGAGCAGCGAACGGCCCTCCGGTGAACGCCAGTTTCTGAGCTGTGAAAGCCGCTTGCCAAACAACGGCAGCACCGCGAGCACCGCCCCCGACTGGATCACCACATTGAAGAGATCACTCTGATGTGGCAGCCAATTTTGCGCGAGTATAAGGTGTCCTGTGGAGGAAACCGGGATGAACTCCGTGAGCCCCTCGATCAGCCCGAAGACGACTGCTGATAGCCAATTTGGAAGCACGGTGGGAGCGGCGTGATAAACGCTTGTTGGAACGCGGGAGGATTGCGCTGCGTGATGTTCGCAGCGGTCTGCCGGCGTATCCTAATTACACCGCAGCCTCGCCGCGCTCTTCGGTCCGGATCCGAATGACGTCTTCGATCGGCAACACAAACACCTTGCCGTCTCCAATCTTTCCGGTCTTCGCGGATTTGATGATGATTTGAGTGACCTTTTCGACTTGGGAATCAGCCACGACGATCTCGATCTTCATTTTTGGAAGAAAATCCACGGTGTACTCGCTTCCACGATAAATCTCAGTGTGCCCTTTTTGACGGCCGAAGCCCTTCACTTCAGTGAGGGTCATTCCTTCGACGCCCGCTTCGCCGAGGGCTTCTTTGACGTCTTCAATTTTGAAGGGCTTGATGATGGCTTCTATTTTCTTCATTGCGTTTGCTTAAGCCTAATGGGCGACTTACTGCAGGGCAAGAGCGCTCTAGAGGACTCCCCGGGAGGGTGGCGCCACCTTCATGAAGAAGCGGCCCTTCCTTGATTTCAGTTCGATTGGTGCCTTGAAAACTTTTGAGAGCGACTTTGAGCGAAGCGTTTTGTGGATGGGACCTGCTTCGTAGGCTTTCCCCTCCTTCATGAGGAGCGCGTGCGTGAAGCTCGTCGTGATCTCATCGGCATGGTGAGTGACGAGCACCACCGATGGCTGGTGCGGCCGCTTGCTTTCGGGATGAATCAAACGTTCAAGAAAGGCCAGGAACGATTCGCGTGCAACTGGATCGAGGCCGGCGCAGGGTTCGTCCAGAATCAGGATCGCGGGCTTTGAGATGAGGGCTCTGGCGATCAAAACGCGCTGTTTTTCACCCTGACTAAGCACCTCCCACGGACGGTCCTCCAGTCCTTTAAGCTCCACGCGTCTGAGCCAGAGATACGCTTCTTCGAGTTCCTCCTCGGAGGGTTCGCCCCAGAGTCCGATGCCCGAATTGCGGCCTGTGAGCACGGTGTGCGCCGTGGGTTCCTCCGGCGGCACCATGGCGCCGACCGTCGCAGACACAACCCCAAGGTGAGTCCGCACCTCCCTCCAGTCAGATTCACCAAAAGTCTGTCCAAGAACCGTGCACTCTCCCTCGGTCGGCGTGAGGTAGCCCGCGAGCGCTGAGAGCAGGGAGGACTTCCCGGATCCGTTCGGTCCGAGGATCGCCCAGTGTTCGCCTTCACCGATGGACCAGCTCAGCTTTTTGAGAATCCGATTTCCATTCCGGACAACGGTCAGATTGCTGATTTCAAGGATGGATTTTGATGAATTCGAGCTCATTCCACCGCATTCAATCGCGCAGAATCGCGATGAAAGCAATCCCAGTCCGGCTGGCGAGTTGCAAGTGTCTGAAAATAAGGCAAAGGCGTAATACGCCGCAGGCCGGCGTTGACAGGCTTTTGGCTGGCCATAGATTGCCAAGGGTTCCGCGGTCTTAACCTTGTCGGGTTTGGATCCGGAGCAGCCCACGCGATGCGGAATAGCCGGGTTCTTTCCGGAGATTCTTCATCCGAGCAAATCATCAACAGCATTAGCACCAAATCCCCAAACCACCTTAACCATCCCAAATCATGTCCGACAGCATCAGCTCAACAACATCCAAGAACACTCTGGCCTCCGACGTGGAGATCAAAGGGTCGATTAAATTTCAAAACGATCTGACGATCGATGGGAAGGTTGAGGGTGAAATATCCAGTCAGGGAACGCTGACGGTGGGTGAAAACGCCGAGATCCGGGGTGAAATCAAAACCAAGAGCGTGACGGTGCTTGGCAAAGTGCACGGCAACATCACGGTCGAGGAGCGCTGCGAGCTGCGCAGCCAAGCGGTTTTGCATGGTGACCTCAAAGCTTCGAGGCTGGTGATTGAAGACGGGGCGACCTTCGTTGGTAAGTCAGAGGTGACACCCAACCGCATTGCGATGAAGACGCCTGAGATTGTTCGCACTCCAGAAAACCGTCCAGCGACAGGCCTCGGCGGCCCTCGCTAACCCTTTCGGGCCTCTGTGGCCAATACTCGCAAGCAACCGCCCGACAAAATCGGCGCAGACTGTCCCCACTGCGGATACAGTCAGCTCGAACCAGTCACGGCGAGGAGTACTTTTTGTCGGCAGTGCGGACAGCACTATTCGATCGAGAAGCTCCTCGCCAAAGAGGTGGCAAGTCTCAAACCGCCGTCTTTCCTCGATAAACTTGGAAAGTTCGTGGCGCGTGAAAAAACACGCACCATCACCTGCTTCAGTTGCAGGCAACGGCACGAGGTTTCCACTCTGGCTGAATCGAGTCTGTGCCCGACCTGCGGGTCTTACGTGGATATCCGGGACTTCCGGATAGCCGGACCCTTTGCGCGCTCAATCCAGACGCAGGGACTCGTTCACCTTTCTCCCACTGCGGACGTGGCAAGCACGCGGATCCTCTGCGGCTTTGCCCGCGTCGAGGGGCGCTTTCGCGGCAGGATCGTTTGCACTGAAGAGGCGAATGTGCGGATGGCGGGGCATTACGAGGGCGAGGTTGATGCGGGAAAACTGATCATTCATTCGAAGTCAGACGTGGATTTTACCGCTCCGGTTCATGCCCGCGTCATGCTCATCGAGGGAAAAACGCGCGGTATATTCGTGTGCGATGGCAGGGTCACCATCGCCCGCAAGGGTTTTTTGGAAGGCACGATTTACGCCCGCTCCATCAATGTGGAGAAGGGCGGTATTTTTTCCGGAAACCTGAACATCGGTCAGGAGTTTCCGAAGGAATTGCAGAGACTCGACGAGCGTACTTGGTTTCCTGGCGGAGGCTCTGGGTCGCAGGCTTTGCCTGCATCTGATTTTGGGGACTTTCCTCCGCCTCCGAGGGGCGGGGAAATCGACGGAGACGAGGAGGCCTTGCACCAGCCTCAGATGGATCTCCAGCCGCGTAGACCGCGCCGCCGCGGTTGATTAGGGCGCTCTGCAGAGGTTGATCGGAAGGCGTGACAGCGGTTGATGATGCACGCGCCACGACTGCTGGTGCTCGCACCGTGACCGAGTCCGAACTCGCGCTCGATCCGTCCGGGATCTTCGCCGGAATCGTCTCAGTTCAACCGGTGCGTTACTGGGCCTTCGGTTCGGTTGAAGGAGTCGCAGGCGCTTTTTCCTGCTTCGAATCGGTGGCAGGCTCTGCGCTTTTGGGTTGCACGACCGTCGGCTGAGAGGGGGGCGGCACCGGCGCGGGGGGCGACGACGCAGCTGACGTCGGGGTTGGGGTTGGGGTCGATGGTTGCTGCGGATTTGAGGGCACCAGAAGCTTCGGGTTGAGTTCGGAATCGATCGTAGTTGTGGTGGAAATCAGCTCCTGACTTTCAAGCAGTGCCTCGTTGGCGAACGAAGAGCGCGGGAACTGTGACTGCAGTGTTTCGTAAGCGGCCTTTGCCTCGTCCAGCTTGTTCTGGCCTTTGAGAATCCTTGCGATCCTAAGATGCGCTGCGGGAGCTGCGAAGCCGCGAGGGTCCATGGATACCAGGCGGCGATAGTGTTCGAGAGCCTCGTCTGTTTTCGACTGCTGTTCCAGCGTTGCCGCGATGCTTAGCTTCGCTGCCCCTGCGAGCGAATGCTGCGGATAACGGGTCGCAAAATCTTGAAGCGTCTTGATCGACTCCTCGAATTTCCCCTCCGTTCGTTGCTTTCCAGCGAGCAGCAGCGCGGCGTTCCCACCCAAGGTCGTGCCCTTGTGCGATGCGATGAACGAGTTGAGTTCCTCTGCAGATTTTGCGGACGCGAAAGCCTCCGCAGCCGCGGCCTCCTGCTGTTTCTCGATCCATGAGAAGGCACCGTATCCAACCAGAGCGGCGCTGAAGAGGATCGTCACGGCCCGGATGGAGGATTTGTGACGGATCCAAAATTCGAGCAGATCGAAACTGTCGTCCTGATGGATTGGGGGAGAGGTTTGGGGCGCCTGAGACATGATGAGTGGAGATGGATCTGAGGTGGGAAACTAAACGCGTTCCACGCGGACGTACAGCCGTTTAGAGCGAGTTATTTTGGGAGTTTTTGGATCACCTGCTGGGTTTGCACGGTCTTGGCAATCGAGTTTTCTGCGAGATTCCCCCGCCACTGCGTCCCGGGATAGATGACGGAATTGCGGCCGATGAGTGAGCCGGGATTGATGACGGAGTTGCAGCCGATCTCCGCGCGGTCGCCGACCACCGCCCCGAATTTCCTCAAACCCGTGGGGATAAAGCCTCCATGGTCGTCCGAGACGAGAACCTCAGCGTGGTCCAGCCGCACGTTCGACAGCACGACGCCGGCTCCCAGGTGTGAACGGAAGCCGAGGATCGAATCGCCCACGTAGTTGAAGTGCGGGGCCTGAACCTCATCCAGCAGGATGGAGTTTTTGAACTCACTCGAGTTCCCGAGCACGCATCCGGAGCCGACGATCACGTTTTCACGGATGTAGCAGCCGTTGCGGATCTCGCATCCTTCGCCGATCCATGCGGGTCCTTTGATCATCGCGCCCTGCTCGATGATGGTTCCCTGTCCGATGAAAACCGCGCCGCTGATGAAAGGTTTGCCAATCAGGCGTCCGTGTATTCCGGGTTTGAGGCGGAACTGGAGATAGCTGCTGATTTGCGAAAGGGCATCCCAGACGTTGACGCTGTTTTCGAAAAGCCGCTGGTGTTCGGAATGTTGAAGATCGAGAAACGAGTCTGCGGGAAAAGAGGAGGGCATTGGGATGGGGCTGGGAGGCGGGGGGTGCAGCGGGGAGCCGCGTCTTAGCTAAGAACAGCAGTAGGGTTGGATCAAGAGTTTCGCGTCACTTGTTGGCCCTGCTTGGTGTCTTTGAGCGTCCAGCCCATGGAAAGAATTCTATCGCGCAGGGTGTCTGAAAGGGCCCAGTCGCGGGCCGTGCGCGCGTTTTGACGCTCCTCAAGGAGCTGTATAATTTCTTTTGGAACATCTATTTGAGCCGCCTCGCAGGCGAGAATTGAGTTGATGACGCCGAAGTCTGCCAGACATCTCGCGGCCTGCGCCTCGGACAGCTCGCCCAGATCCATCATCCGGTTGGTGTCGCGAATCCAGTCGAACAGGCAGGCGAGCGCACCGGAAATGTTGAGGTCATCATCGAGCGCCTTCAAAAAAGACTCCGACTCGGGAAAGGACGGCACGCCGTCGGGCGAGGCGGACTCAGCTCGTTCATGCAGGCGCCGAACCCACGCGTCGATCCGTGAGAGCGCGGCACGCGCCGCGTCGAGACCCGCCAGAGTGAAGTTGAGCGGCAGTCGGTAGTGGACGCTGATGAGCGCGTAGCGGATCTCGCGCCCGGTGTAGCCGCGTTCGATGAGGTCTCTGAGCGTGTAAAAATTACCCGCGGACTTGCTCATTTTTTGCGAGTCAACCAGCAGGTGGGCGCAGTGGAGCCAGTATTTGACAAACTGCTTGCTCGTAAAGCACTCGGACTGGGCGATCTCCGCCTCGTGGTGTGGAAAAAGGTTGTCCACGCCGCCGCAATGGATGTCCAGTTCCGGCCCGAGGATCGCGGTCGCCATCGCGCTGCACTCGATGTGCCATCCCGGTCGCCCGCGTCCCCAAGGGCTTTCCCACCACACATCTCCGTCTTCCTCGTTCCAGACCTTCCAAAGCGCAAAGTCGCCGATGGACTCCTTCTCGTACTCGTCCGTGTTGATGCGCCCCGAGGGCCGCAACTCCTCAAGGTTGAGATGCGCCAGCCGCCCGTAGTCCGCAAAGCTCGAAATCCGGAAGTACACCGAGCCATCCTCCGCCTTGTATGCGAAATCCTTGGACTCAAGGAAGGTGATCATTTCGATCATCCGCTGAATGTAGCGGGGCTCGGTTGCAGCGGGAAAATGGTCCGCCCGCTTGATGCGAAGCTGCGCGAGGTCCTCAAAGAAGGCGTCCTTGTACCGCTGCGTAAACTCGGCGAGCCGCACGCCCATGACGCGGCAGCCGCGGATGGTTTTGTCATCCACGTCGGTGAGGTTCATCACGCGCTCCACTTTGAAGCGGCGCGCCTCGAGATGGCGCTGGAGAAGATCCTCGAAAATGTAGGCGCGGAAATTTCCGATGTGCGCGTAGTTGTAAACCGTTGGACCGCAGGTGTACATTTTTACCGCCTCGCCCTTCGGGTCGAGCGGGCGGAAGGGTTCTATGGAGCGTGTGAGGGAGTTGAAAAGGCGTACTTCCATGGGAACAAATCAAGCGCTGGGTCCGGAGGCTGTAGGCGGTGTCGGAATGATCACGCTCGCGACGGCGAAGGCTGCGATGCCCTCCTCCCTGCCGACAAAGCCCATGCGTTCGTTGGTGGTGGCCTTTACGCCCACGCGGTCCGGTGTGATGCCTAAGGCCTTGGATATGTTTTCGCGCATGGCTGCAACGTGCGGCCCGACCTTCGGGGCTTCCGCAATTAAAGTGGAGTCGACATTCATCAATCGAGCGCCACGCTTGGCGAGGATGGCGCCGACTCGCCGAAGCAGTTCAAGGGAGCTGATGCCCCGGTAGCTGGGATCGGTGTTTGGGAAATGATGTCCGATGTCCTGTTCGCCGATTGTTCCGAGGATCGCATCGGCGATCGCGTGGCAGAGGACGTCAGCGTCCGAATGCCCGTCCAGGCCTTTGTGGAAAGGAATCTCGACCCCGCCGAGAACGAGGGCGCGGCCTTCGGCAAATGCGTGCACATCGTACCCGATCCCCGAAAGGGGTACCCAGGATGGTCCGGTCAATTCGCTCATTCGATTGCGATGTCTACGGCGCCGTTCCATGCACGGACACTGATTTTGTCCGGCTGATCTTCGCGAGGCGTGGACTCGAATTTGCCACCGGCTGACTCCACCAGGAGTTTGCCAGCGGCGACATCCCAAAGGCTGACGGACTGTTCGATGTAAGCGTCCAAACGGCCGCAGGCCACGTACGCGAGGTCGAGTGCGGCGCTGCCCATGAGGCGGCATTTGCGGGCTTTTTTCGCGAACTTTTCGAGCATCTGCGTCGCGTTGGTAATGACCTCCTTCGACTTCGACATGCCCACCGACACCACGCAGTCTCCGATCAAGGCGCGCGTGCTGACCTGGATCGGTGCGCCGTTGAGGGTTGCCGGTTGGCCCTTTTCAACGGCCCACAACTCGTCCCGCATCGGATCGTAGATAACGCCCACGCAGATCTCGCCAGCGTGTCTCAGGGCGATGGAAACGCAGAAGTGCGGGATGGAGTAGAAGAAGTTCACCGTCCCGTCGATGGGGTCCACAATCCACTGGTAATCGCTGGACTGGTTGCCGGCAATACCCTCTTCGCCATAGATTGCATGGTCGGGAAAGGAGTCCAGAAGCGCCTTGGTGATAAGGTCCTGCGATTGGACGTCGAGGTCGAGTTTGATGTCGTGTGCGTACATCCCGGCAACCTCGAGGGGCTTTCCAAATTGACTGCGGATGAGTTCACCCGCCATTCGGGCGGCGGCGCTGGCTACGGAGATTGGGGTGGGCATGGGGATACCATTTTCCATGGGATGAGCTCTGTAAAAGAAAATGGGAGGAGAACGTGTATTCTCCTCCCATTTTTAAAACTCCATTGAGGGGAACTGGCCTATGGCCAGAACTGCTCAGAGGTCGCTCGAAAGCTTACTTACCCTTTTTCGCGGAAGCCTTCTTAGCTGGTGCTGCTTTCTTGGCTGGAGCCTTCTTTGCTACGGCTTTTTTCGCCGGAGCCTTCTTTGCAACTGCCTTTTTCACAGGAGCTTTCTTTGCTACTGCTTTTTTAACAGGGGCCTTCTTTGCTACTGCTTTCTTGACTACGGCTTTTTTCGCCGGAGCCTTTTTTGCAACTGCCTTCTTGGCCGGAGCCTTCTTTGCTGCTGCTTTTTTTGGAGCGGTCTTTGACATGTGTTAACACCCCCTTTCCACCCGTGGTGGCGGGCAAATTTTCTGAGTCGCAGAATACCGTCTGCAGCGCATGGGGATATGGCTTTGTTACAAATGCGTCAACGGAATTGTGAGGCAAATCGAAAAACTTTTTTCGGCGCGCGTGATAGCGCGCCGCAGTTAAACGCGGAGAATATCGCGCACGACCGCGATGATTTCGGGAATCTCAGCGAGCCTTCCGAGTCCTTCGTAGCCGCATGCGAGTATCCCTTTTGCTGGTCCTATCATTTTTGAGCCAAACGACTTGAGTAGCTCAATATTTCGCTTTGTGGCGGGATGTTCCCACATGTTTCCGTTCATCGCGGGAGCGATCAAAATCGGCGCGCGTGTTGCGAGAGCGATCTCTGCGAGTGGATGGTTCGCGAGTCCATTCGCGAGTTCTGCGATCACATTTGCAGACGCGGGTGCGATCAACAGGAGCGAGGCGGAGTCCGCCAGCGCGATGTGCGATGGCTTCCAGTCTCCGCTTGTAGATTGCTTTCCAACAACGACTTGGTTGCGTGAAAGCGTGTGGAGCGTGAGAGGGGTGATGAATCGCGTCGCGTTCTCGGTCATCACTACGCGCACATCGCAGCCGAGTTTGACCAGTTGACTGGCGACATCCGCGGACTTGTACGCAGCAATCGATCCGCTGACTCCGAGAACGACGATGGGTGCACTCATATTGGTGATTCGGAATCGCAGCGTCCTTTGTTCAGCGGTCCCGCAAACGCCGGACCTGCATGCGTTCCGCCAACATGATTGCGCGGAAGTTGGACTGGTCGGCTTCGGGCGAACCGCTGACGATGATGTACCGGTATTCGTTCCAGCAACTCATCTCCATTGAGGCGTTTCTGAGTCTAGTGGAGACCTGCTCCTCGGTCTCCGTGCCTCGTTTTCTGAGGCGTCGCTCGAGATCTTCCATGCTCGGGGGAGCTAGAAACACATCCGTCAAGGAGTCGACGATCAAAGCGTCTGCACATGCTCGGATGCTCCGGGCCCCCTGCACATCGACATCGACCAGAACATCGATTCCACGTCCGAGCCGGTCGGCAACTTCGCTCCGGCGGGTCCCGTAGTAGTTGCCATGAACCTCTGCCCATTCCAGCAGGTTGCCCTGTTGAATTTCAGCCTCAAACTCCGCCCGAGTGAGGAAATGGTAGTCGGCACCGTTTTGCTCGCCCGGCCTGGGGGAGCGGGTTGTGCAGGAGACGGAGTACTCGAAATCGCCGAAGTGGCGTATGCCGTTGAGCAGGGTGCTCTTGCCTGCACCCGATGGGGCGGATATCACGAACAGAATCCCGGCGGTGCGGGCTGGTATTTGGATCGGGGTGGGAGTGCTCACGGCTCTATTCAATGTTCTGGACCTGTTCTCGAATGCGTTCGATCTCCGTTTTCGCTGTTACCACGGCCTGCGAGATTTCAGCGTCGTTGGATTTAACCGAGAGTGTGTTGAACTCCCTCGAGATCTCTTGGATTAGAAATTCCAAGGTGCGGCCCGCGGGTTCGGGTTGGGCGAGCAGGTTTTCGAGCTGGCTGAAATGGCTGTCGAGGCGGATGAGTTCCTCGGTGATGTCGGATTTCTCCGCAAAAATGGCGATCTCCTTGAGCAATCGCTCGTCGCCCGGCATCAGCTCCCTCGCCACCGATTGAAGACGCGCAAAAAGCTGGTTGCGATAGTTTTCCGTGAGCATCGGGGAACGTTCGCGGATCCCCTCGACAATCACCCGCAGTTTTGCGAGGCGCATGTAGAGGTCCGTCAAGAGGTTCTTTCCCTCCGCTTCACGCATGGCGATCAGGGCTGCGAGTGCGGCTTCTAGTGCGGCTTGAATGGTTGGCCAGATGACTTCCGGTTCGACGTCGGTGCTGGAATTCGCGAGAACCCCGGGCGCCCTCATGAGCGTGTCCAAAGTCAGCTCTCCAGCCAAACCCAGCTCCGCTTGGAGTCTGCGCATTTCGCCCGCATAGATGCGCGCCAGATCGAAGTCGATGGCGGACGCCGCGAGACTTTCGGCCGCCTGTGTCAGCGTCACATTCAGATTCAGTCTGCCTCGGGAGATGCGCGTCTGGAGGGTCTCCCGGATTCTGGGCTCGAGGCCTTGGAGAGATCTCGGAATGTTGAGGGCGATATCGATTTGCTTGCGATTCACCGAGTGGATTTCCACGCAAACGCGAAGCCCCTCGAGGGCGGCTTCGCCTTTGCCATAGCCGGTCATGCTTCGCATAAGGGGTGGGGAAGAGGCTACCGCAGGAGGATTTCAGCCGCCTGGGACACGTCTTTGTCGCCTCGACCTGACAGGTTTGCGATAAGGATGGAGTCCTTCGGAAGAGTCGGCGCAGCCTTCAGGATGTAAGCGATGGCGTGGGCGGTTTCGAGCGCGGGGATAATCCCCTCGATCTGCGAAAGCTTTTGAAACGCGTCGAGTGCCTCGTCGTCTGTTGCGAAATCAAAGTCGATTCGCCCCTGGTCGCGCAGGAACGCATGTTCCGGTCCGACGGCGGCGTAGTCCAATCCCGCGGACACCGAGTGGGTCAATTGAATCTGACCGTCGTCGTCGGTGAGGAGGTAGGTTTTGGTTCCCTGGAGCACGCCGAGTTTGCCGCCTTTGAATCGCGCGGCGTGGTCGCCGAGGGTGATGCCGCGGCCGCCGGCTTCAACGCCAAGCATGCGAACGGATTCATCGTTGAGGAAGGGCCAGAACAGGCCAATGGCGTTGCTGCCGCCCCCGACGCAGGCGACCAGAAGGTCTGGGAGGCGGCCCTCGCGCTCAAGGATCTGGGCGCGTGACTCCTCTCCAATGACTCGATGGAAATCCCTGACAATCATGGGATAAGGGTGTGATCCGAGGGCTGAGCCCAGGATATAGTGGGTGGTGCGCACGTTCGTGACCCAATCGCGCATCGCCTCGTTGATTGCCTCCTTGAGAGTGGCCTGCCCCGCGGTGACACCGACGACTTTCGCCCCCAAAAAGCGCATCCTTGCGACGTTGAGCGCCTGCCGCTCCATGTCAACCGCCCCCATATAGATCACACACTCCAAGCCAGCCCGAGCGCACACGGTCGCGGTGGCGACACCGTGCTGGCCGGCGCCGGTTTCAGCGATGATCCGCTTTTTACCCATCCGCTTGGCCAGCAGGATCTGGCCGAGTGCGTTGTTGATCTTGTGCGCGCCGGTGTGGAGGAGGTCCTCGCGCTTGAGGTAGATTTTCGCACCGCCGAGGGTGTTTGTGAGACGTTCGGCGAAATAGAGCGGAGTGGGACGACCGGCGAAGTCCTTGAGGGTCGCTGCGAGTTCGCTCTGGAAGGTTTTGTCCTCTCTGGCCTGCGCGTATTCTTCGGCGAGCGTGTGGAGCGCGTCCATGAGGGTCTCGGGAACAAACATGCCGCCGTAAGGGCCGAAGTGGCCGTGTTTGTCGGGAAGAGATTGCAGGTCGATCATCCCCACAGCCTAGGAACGCTTGGTGCATCCTGCCAATGGGAATGATGCGTGGGGGCAGGAATTGTGGCGGATATCGCGCCGCGTCCGGCGGCGGGGCGGCTGGGTGTCTTGCAAGTTCTTGGATATCCGTCCGAGGTTGTGTACGTTAGCGGGTGCGGTTCAAGCCGGCTGACCGTGCTCCGAGTCCAAATAGAAATACTTCTGAATGCTATGTTAACAGCGATTATAGTGGCCGCGGGAAGCTCGCGCCGGATGGGCTTCGACAAGTTGTTTGCGGATTTGAACGGCAAACCGGTGCTCTGGCACTCCATCGCAGCCTTCGCCAAGTGCGAGGAGGTGTCTGATTTGGTCTTGGTGACTCGGGCCGAGAATTTGAGCCAAGTCGAGGCCCTGGCAGCGGACGCTGCGCCCGGCAAGCTGTGCAGGGTTGTGGTTGGCGGCGCGGAGAGGCATCTCTCGGTCTGGGGAGGACTCCAGGCGCTGGACTTGGCGGTGTCAGAATTCGTTGCGGTGCACGACGGTGCCAGGCCGCTGATCACTCCGGATTCAATCCGCGCCTGCCTCGCTCTGGCCAGGCGGGATGGGGCGGCGTGCTGTGCCTCGCCGATCCCGGACACGGTCAAGCGCGTCGACCTCGATAGCGTGGTGACTGAGAGTATCGACCGCAGTGGGTTGTGGGCGATGCAAACGCCTCAGATTTTTGAAAGCAGCCTGATCCTTCAGGCGTATGCCGCGATTATCACGCGCAGCGACATGGTGACGGATGAGGTTTCCGCGGTTCAAAAGCTCGGGAGGCGAGTGGCGTTGTACAACAACGAAGAGTGGAATTTTAAGATCACTTTCCGGCGTGACATGGAGATGGCCGAGCATGTGTTGAAGTTACGCGACGAGGCTGCCACGAAAGGCGCGCGGCAGTGAGTGATTCGTCCATGTATCAAGTAACCCGGTTGAAGAACGGGACGCGGGTGGCCACGGCTTGGATGCCGCATTTGCGCGGGGTGTGCGTGGGTGCCTGGGCGGGCGTCGGGGGGAGACATGAAGTTGAGTCGCAGTGCGGCATCGCGCACTTCGTGGAGCACTTGTTTTTTAAAGGCACGCGAAGGCAGACCGCAAAGGAGTTGAGTTTTTCTGTCGAGGCGGTCGGCGGGTATCTCAACGCCTACACCACGGAGGATCACACCTGTTACTATGCGAAGGCTGCTTCGAGGCATTTTGAGCGGTTGAGCACTGTGCTTTTGGAAATGTACGTGGGGTCCATCTTCCCAAAGCCCGAGGTGGAGCGCGAACGCGAGGTGATCGCGGAGGAAATTCTTTCTTACAAAGACTCTCCGTCACAATGGGTCGAGGAAATGCTCTCCGCATGCCTGTGGCCTCGGCATCCGCTCGGCAGGTCTCTCACGGGCACTAAAGAGAGCATTTCAAAATTATCACGGCGTGATCTGCTGAACTTTCGGAGCCGTAATTACACGGGAGCGAACACTATTTTCACCGTTTCAGGGCCCCTGCAGCATGCGGATGTTTTGGCCGTTGTTGCGCCGATTTTGGCTCGCATACCAAAGGGGACAGCGAGCCGGGCTCGAGCTGCGGGGCCTCAAAAATCCAGGGTTGTCGATGTTGTAAAGCAGGATACCGAGCAGGCCCACATGGCGCTGGGGTTCCATGCGTTCAGCCGCACGGATTCACGCCGATTCGCTCTTCGCTTGCTCTCTGTGATGCTCGGCGAAAACATGAGCTCGCGTTTGTTCCAGGCGTTGAGGGAGCGATACGGTTATTGTTATTCCGTCCAAAGCACCACTTCCGCCTTCAAAGAGACGGGTGCCATCAGTATTTCAGCCGATTTGGATCCCGCGAAACTTCCGCGCGCACTCAGGGTGATCTCGAAGGAAATCAACCGCCTCAGGGAACGTGTCCCGGATAAAAAAGAACTTCAGATGGCGAAGGACTACACCATCGGTCAAACGCAGATCGCACTCGATAGCGCAACGCAGCAGAATTCTTGGATGGCCGAATCGTTGTTTTCGCACCGCAGAGTCGTGAAAGTTGATGAGGTGGAACGTCAGTTGTTAAGCGTTTCAGCGGAGGACGTGAGGGCGGTCGCGCGCGAGTGTCTGCGGATCGAGAATGTCGCAGCGGCGCTCGTGGGACCGGGATATGATCACGATGAATTTTCAGCAATGCTTCGCCCGTGAGCGGGGACTGTGAGCGCGGCAAAAAAAGATGCAATGCCCCGCCCGTCCAAATCCTTAGCGGCGCTCCCGCCCCATCCAGAATACCCTTTATCAGCAGGTTTTTCGATGCTTGAATCCTTGGCGTCGGGCTCCCAGTGCCGCAAGGCCGCAAGGCGGCGGGAGCGGCCGCAGCGTCTGTTCAGCGAAACCCGGGATCATAAAAATCCGTAAGCCTCTGATGAAAAACTCACTATCCGGATCTCAATCAGCACTGCATTTGGTGCGGAGCGTTTTGTTGTCGGTCGCATTGAGTTGGTCTCTTGTAGCGGCGGTTTTCGCTGGAACTCAGATTGAGTCAGTCAAGATTCCGGGGGTTGTTTTAAAGGGGAACCCCCTTGAGGATCCTGTTGAGCGCCGTGTTGCGGTCTTTTCTCCAGAGCTTCCGAAGGGTTCGCCGAACCCTAAGATGGTTTATTACTTGCCCGGATACGGGGCATCCTCGGAAGAATTTTTCGGATTCGAGGGCTGGGGATTTCAGAAAGTGGTTCAGGAACTGGCCGATGGCGGAATCCCCGTGAGGGTAGTTGTGGTGGACTGCAAAAATCGGTGGGGCGGCTCGCAGTACTTGAATTCGAGTGCGCAGGGCAATTACGCGGACTACGTGTTGGAAGAGATTATTCCTCTGGTGGAAAAACGGTTTGGATTTGCGGGGGATCCATCGGATCGGATCATCGCGGGGCACTCGAGCGGTGGGTTCGGGGCGTTGCGGCTCGCCATGCAAAGGCCCGCTTACTTCGGGGCGGTTGTGGCGCTATCTCCCGACACGGACCTCGAGGTGACGCACCGGCATATGGTTATGAACGATACGGTGAAGCATGTGTCGCAGCGGCAGCTCAAAGCTTACACGGGGCCTAAAGGCAAGATGGTCGAGCCCTCCAGCGGACTCATCCAGATGGTTCTTGGTCTTTCAGCTGCATACGCTCCGAAGGGGCCGGAGTTTCCCGGAGAATTCCACTGGCCTTTTGACGAGCAGGGACGATGGGATGAAGCGGTCTGGAAAAAGTGGTTGGACCAGGATCCCGTGGTCATCGCGCGCAGGAACCCGAAGGTCTTTCCGCCTGAGCAACGGATTTACCTGGATGGCGCGGAGCATGATTCTTTCGGAGCGCAAAAAGGAGCCCGAGCATTACGGGATGCAATCCAAGGGCAGACAAAGGTTGAGTTTTACGAATCACCTGGCGGGCATAGCGACCATGTGGGTCCGCGTTTCGCGCGAGGTCTGGAATGGGTGTCCGGGCGGACCCTACGTCCGATTCGTTAACCTCTGTTATCGGCAGCTATGCGATCTCTTTTAACAGCTTCTCTCTCGCTGATTGGCTGCGCCTCTGTTTTTGGATTAACTGCATCTCTCGCCAAAGGGGCTGATGCGGTTGCTGCTTGGCGCGAAATCATCGCCCTCGACGCAGGACCGAAGAGGGAGGGTCTCAAGGACGCCTCTTCGGCGGACGTTTATCTGCAGCATCTCCTTCTTCAGGAAAGCGCTTTGCGCAAGTTCATCGAGTTGCCTGATTCGGGTGAGAAAAGATTTGAAGCCGAGTTTCGCTTGGCCCGTGTACTCGGGATCCGCGCGGAGCTTGAGATGAACGACGAACTGCACGCTCAGGCTCAAGCGATGCTCGATGGGCTGGAGCCCCGTGCAAGCGCAGAGCAGAAAGCCCACATTGCTTTCACGAGAATCACCCAGTGGATGCGCCGGTTTCGTTTTCCAGACAAAACTCAAAGGCTTGATCTGCTGGCTGCCGTGAGGGAGTTCCGCAACCGTTTCCCAAAGGATCCAAGGTCAGCGCGGCTTTTGGTTGAGGTGGCGACGCGTTTCGACCGGGAGCCGGAGATGAAATCGTCGCTTCTCGCGGATGCCAAAAGTCTCACGGTCGATCCGGCGCTTAAGCAGCGGATTGCGGACGATTTTTCGCGGCTCTCCTTGTTGGGAAAACAGTTGAAGCTTGGCTTTTTTGACACCGGCGGCCGGCCCATCCAACTCGAATCAAAACGCGGAAACCCGGTCGTGATCCTGTTCTTTGCGGAAAACTCCCCATCGTCCTTCTCGGTGTGGACTAAACTCAATGCTGCCTTGGAGAAGTATCCAAAGGTCGGGCGCATTGCGCTGAGCGTCGATGAATCACGTGCTGCTATGGAGAGGGCGCGCAAAGATCTGAGCGCAGGTTGGACAGTTGGCTGGGAGGAGGGGGGATGGAAGAGCCCGCTTGCGAGGCGTTGGGGTATCAATGCCGTGCCAACTGTATGGCTGCTGGATTCCACTGGGAGGCTCGTTTCTCTGGATGCGGCGGACGCCTTGGAGGAACAGCTCCTGGCGCAGGGGCAAAAAGGGTAGGTGCTGGGCTGCCGATTTCCTTTGGCGGTCCATGGCGGTCTTCTCTGAAGATCAGCGGCGAACTGAAAAAATTTCGCGCGGGAGCTGACAGATTGGTTGCGGCTGCTAAAAAGCGACACGATGCCGTCTCAATTTTCCAGTACTCCGCCCGAATTCGCGCAGCATGTGCAGGCGCTTCTTTGCCTTGGTGCTTGTACGGGGAACGACGTGGAAAAGCAGCGAACCCAGATTGCTGTCTTGAATGCGGCGGCCAACTCTGTGGATCCACTGACGTTGCTCATTGAGGCGTCAACGAGTGTCGGCGTGCGGATCTCTCGGTCGCGCCAGTCGCTGGAGGAGGCAGTGTGGCACGCCAGGGATGGGTCCCCGGTCGTGATTTGGAACCAGTCCGACCGCCGTTGGTTTGTGGTAACAAACGCCGGCGTCTCACGCTTCAGGGTCATGTCGGTTGGCGATACTGTGGAGCGCGAAACTCTCACGTTATCGAAGTTGTGCGAGTCTTTAAAGCTTCCGCGGACTTCCGAGATGGTCGAGTTCGGAATTGCCCAAGCCAATTTGCCGCTCGGCCGCATCGCTCTTGAGCATGACGATGACCCGGTGGGCAACAGGGGGCATGCAGGTCGAGGGCACGACGGCAATCACGGGCACGGCCACCACCTGAGTCCCGCGCGACGCTTCCTGCGCCTTCTTGTCGCGGAGAAGGAGGAGGTCAAATTGCTCCTCATTTTTTCGATCTTTTACGGAATACTGCATCTTGCCGCACCGCTCGCGGTGGATGCGGTGATGAGCAACCTTGCTTTCGGAGCGCAGCAGAAGCCTTATCTGCAGGCGATCGTTGTTTTGTCGGTTGCGCTCTGCGCCTGCCTTGGGCTTCAGGCGGCCATCAGCGGCTTCCAGCATTATTTGGCAGAGGTGCTGCAGCGAAGGATCTTTGTGAGGGTTGCCTCTGAATTGGCGCACCGCCTACCTCGAGTGAAGGCCGAGGTGCTTGATAGGGTGCATGCGCCTGAATTGGTGAACCGTTTTTTGGAAGTCACCACCGCGCAGAAGAACTCCGCGCTGCTTCTTCTCGATGGCGTTAATCTTATCTTCGGCGGCCTCATCGGAATGTTGCTCCTTGCTCTGTACCACCCGCTGCTACTCGCTTTCGTTGCGATTCTTGTTGTGGCAATCGTATTCGTGCTCTGGATGTTCAGTTCCGGAGCGGTGAAAACGAGTATCGAAGAATCGGTGTTGAAGTACGACTTGGTCCACTGGTTTGAGCAGGTCGCAGCATTTCCATTTCTTTTCAAAAGCAAGGCGGGTACCGACCTCGCTTACGACAAGACCAATGAGATCGCGAGCCGTTACCTCGACGCTAGGGCCAGACACTTTGCAATTCTGATGCGCCAGATTTCAGGGCTTCTTCTGATCGAGGTTATTGCCAGCGCAATCTTGCTTGGGCTGGGCGGATGGCTGGTCATCGGGCAACAACTCACGCTCGGCCAGCTTGTGGCAAGCGAGCTCATCATGACATCGGTGGTGGCATCCCTCAGCAAGATCGGGAAGAAGCTCGAGGCTTGGTACGACGCGATGGCCGCCATGGACAAGCTCGGCCATATTCTGGATCTCGAGTTGGAGCGTGATTCGGGAGAGCATCCTGCCGTGTATTCCGGTCCTGCGCCTCTCGAGCTAAACGGAGTTTCACTGGATTTGGAGGGTAGGCGCGCCCATTCAGCTGAGGTCTCACTCAGCGCTCAGCCGGGGGCGCGCATCGCAATTCTGGCTGCATCAGGAACCGGTGCCGGTGCGCTTTTGGACGCGGTTTTCGGATTGAGGACGCCCGTTTCCGGAAATATCCGGGTGGACGGTCTGGATCTGCGAAGTTGGAGTTTGGAGGCTCTCCGCTCGCATGTGAAGCTCTTGCGAGTCGATGAAATTGTAAACGGAACCATCATTGAAAACCTCAGGCTCGGACGCACAGATATCGGCGTTGACGAAGTCTTCGACGCTCTGAAGCAGGTTGGATTGCTGGATGATATTCTAGCCTTTCCCGACGGGCTGGAAACTGAACTGAAAATCGGTGGCACTCCGCTCTCATCCTCCCAGCGGGTCAGGCTCATGGTGGCACGCGGGCTTGCTCAGCGCCCGCGGTTGCTGCTGATAGACGGTCTTATGGATGCAGTTAGCGATCGCGATGTGGACGAACTCACTGCATGCCTGTTGTCGGATGCCAATAAGGCGACAACCGTTCTGGTGACGCGTCATGAAACAGTGGCTGCAAAGATGGGGCAGACATTGCACCTGAGATCACCGGGCACATAGTAAGACGACCAACTTTTATGCAAAGCCAAGTTTCTCAGATGCGCGACTACGTCAAGCTGCCGGCGTTGTCTCTGGCCAGTCCTACAAGATTCACGAAGTTGTTCAGCCAGGCGCTCGTTGTCCTTTTTGCTCTTCTCGCGATGGGGATGCTGTTTTTGCCTTGGCGCCAGTTTGTCGTCGGTTCGGGCCGTGTGATTGCATTCAATCCGCTCGATCGCCGCGTTAACGTGGAGGCTCAGGTTTCAGGGCGCGTGAAGCACCTGCATGTGACTGAGGGACAGCGCGTCAAAAAAGGGCAGGTCATCGTTGAGATAGAGGACAACGATCCAAACCTCATCGCGAATTTGCGGGCCCAGCGTGAGTCAATCGAGAGCAGGAAGGATTTCGCGCAAAGCCGCGTTGAGTCGCATGCCGCACAGATCACACAACAGGAGTTGGCAAAAGGCCAGGCCATTGACGCGGCGCAGCAGCGTGTCAACGCTTCAAAAGCCGCTTCCGAAGCCGCGCGGCTGAACTTCAACCGTGTGAAGGCTTTGTTCGAAAAAGGGCTTAGTTCAGAGCGCGAGCACGAACTTGCAACTTTGCAGAGAGATTCAACCGAAGCGGATTTAAGGTCAGCAGAGTCCGTCTTCAAACGCACAAGCAACGACTTTGACGCAACGATTGCATCGATTCACGCCCAGAAAGGATCGGCTCTGTCTGACGTCGCTTCAGCAGAGCGTGATCTCTCCGTGATCGATATACAGATTAACCAGAACCTAAGGCAGATCATGGAGTCGCCTCGCGATGGAATCGTACTGCAGGTTGCGGCCACCGACGGGACCTACCTCAGGCCGGGTTCACTGATTTGCGTGATTATTCCCGAAACCGAAAGCCGCTTTGTTGAGATCTGGCTTGATGGAAATGACACCCCATTGATCCGCCCGCGCTCCGAAGAGAATGGAGCAATCCAACCCGGAAGCGACGTGCGGATCGCATTCGAGGGCTGGC
>JBILUQ010000016.1:0-25182 GCA_044370935.1 Chthoniobacteraceae bacterium | reverse complement strand
ACTTCGGATGTATTTGCGCGAAATAGCGCGTACGCCTCTTTTGACTGCGGAACAGGAGATCGAGCTTGCGGCGCGAATCAAGGTGGGGGACAAGGAGGCGCGCGCGCACATGATTCTGGCGAATCTGCGGCTTGTGGTGAAGATCGCGCACGACTACGCGAACCTGGGGCTGCCGATGCCGGATTTGGTATCTGAGGGGAACATCGGCCTGATCAAGGCGGTGGAGCGATTCGATCCGTCCAAGGGCGGGAAGCTGAGCACGTACGCGGCGTGGTGGATTAAGCAGAGCATCAAGCGGGCGCTTGCGAACCAGAGCAAGACGATCCGGCTGCCGGTGCACTTGGTTGACAAGATTGCGAAGGTGCGGAGGTTGTCCGCGGGGATGAGCGAGGAGCTCGGGCGCGAGCCTACGGACGAGGAGCTCGCGGAGGAGGTGGGTATATCCGCGCCGAAGCTTGCGCAGCTGCGCCTTGTGTCGCTTAGGCCCGCCTCGCTGGATGCGCCGGTTGCGGAGGACGACGGCAAGCAGCTTGGGGAAACGGTGAGCGACTTGGAGGCGTCAAGTCCCTTGGAGCAGCTTAGCGACAGCAACCTTCTGGACGAGCTGGGGGACCTGATGGTGCTCTTGGATGCGCGGGAGCGACGCATTCTTTCCGCCCGGTTTGGCTTGGAGGGGGAGTCGCCGAAAACTTTGGAGGAAGTCGGCAAGCGTTTCGGGGTTACCCGGGAGCGGATCCGTCAGCTACAGAACGGGGCCCTCACCAAGCTGCGGCGCGCGCTGGTGCGCCGCGAGAAGCCCCTGATTTATCCCTTGAGCCTAAAGTGAAAAACAAAAGAGAGGATTTCGCTGGACCGGTGGACTGGCGGGGGCAGCTGTTCCCACTGCAGGGGGCGGGTTATGATTTTTTCGGGCGAGCGCCGCCCTCGCCCGGGGGGCGTGGAGGCATGATTTCGCGCAGTTTGGTGCGTTGTTCCGGAGTAAGATCTTCGGCGATGGACCGCATGAGCGGTCCGATGGTTTCCCTTGCTTTTTCGCGCTTTTGCTCGTTGGACAAGTCTTTTTGGGCAAGGACGTCCTGCAGGGCTTTGTGCGCCCCATCAAGTTTCGGAGTGATTTGAGCGACCTGCGATTCGTTCAGTTCAAGCTTTTGCTTGAGTGTGTCGATTTTCGGCAGACCGGGTGCTCCGTTTTCGCGTCCCTGCCCGCCCTGGTTCTCGCGGGCCGCCTTCATCTGTTCGCGTTGTTCTGGAGTCAAAATCTCGAGGATCTTTGCCATTTTTTCCGGTGTTTTTTCCGGCCCGAGTTCCTTGAGCTTGGCGACCTGTTCGTCGGTGAGATTGAGGCGCTCCTTCATCTGCGCAAGGCGCGCCTCTGGGTCGATGTTCGCCGGACGGGTGCCGGACCCTTTCGGGCCATCGGCGGCGAAGGACCGAGTTGATGATAAGAGCAGTAGTCCGGTTGAAATCGTGGTGAGGGTGCTGAAGAGGGTGGCTTTCATGGCTCTAATTAAACCGCGACTGGCTGGCGGTTACGAATTCGATTCGCTGTTGGTTCCCTTTCAGATTCCAGAGGCCCAGATGCGCAACGGCCTCGGTGTCCGTGAGCCCGCTTGGTGAGCGCTGAGGGAGCGATGGAACTGGACCACAAATCACGGCAACCCCTGGGAGCGCGCAGCCCCAGCTGCGCTGACACGCTCACATAAGGATGGGTTGTCACACCTTGGCACGTAGGCAGCCCTCGGCTGCTACCTTGGGCAGCCCGTGGATGCTACCTTAGGCGGCCCGTGGCTGCCGCGGCACCTCTTTGGTGCAACCCGCGTCTCGGCGCAGCTGGGGCTACGCGGTCCCAGGGGGGGCGTACGGGGCGACCTTCTGAAAAAAGATCTTGTGCCGTAAAGCCTAGCTGAGAGCGAGACTATCATCAGCTCGCGCCTCTGGCGCTTTGGAGCCGGCAACTGAAGTTGCCAACTACTTTCTCCAAATCATTAGACATCACTCCCCATTAGGTCAGAGCTGTTTGATTCGGGAGGGGGTGGGCGGCGTTGTGATCAGTTTGCTTCGAATGCGCCGTTTTGAACCGGAGACGCAGGCGTTCCAAAAGCAGATAAACCACCGGCGTGGTGTAAAGGGTGAGGATCTGGGAAACCATGAGCCCGCCCACGATGGCAACTCCCAGCGGGCGCCTGAGTTCGCTGCCTACTCCCGTTCCAATCGCCAGCGGCAGGCTGCCAAAAAGGGCGGCCAGGGTCGTCATGGTGATGGGCCGGAATCTTGTTCGACATGCGTTGGCGATTGCCTCCTGCGGGTCTATGTCCGGCCGCTCCCTCTGCAGTTCCAGCGCAAAGTCCACCATCATGATCGCGTTCTTTTTGACGATGCCCATCAACAGGATGATTCCAATAAAGGACACAAGAGACAGGTCGAATCCCACCGTCTGCAGCGCCAGAAGCGCCCCCAGTCCGGCGGAAGGCAACGTTGAAAGAATGGTCAACGGGTGCAGTAAACTTTCGTACAAGATTCCCAGCACCAAGTACACCGCTAAGAGGGCCCAGAAAATCAGCCAGGGAAGGGTCGAAAGTGAGGCTTGGAAGACCTGTGCAGTGCCTTGAAAAGAGGCATGAACACTATCCGGCATGTGCAGTGATTCGATGGATTCGTTGATCGCTGCGTTTGCCGTTCCGAGCGATACGTTCGGCGCGAGGTTGTATGAGATTGTTATGGCCGGAAACTGTCCCTGATGTGATACGGAGAGCTGTGAATTGGTGGTTTGAATTTTGGCGATGCTCGTGAGCGGCACCATGGGTCCGCGCGTTGAGCGGACAAAGATCTGGTCCAGTGCGGAGGGGTTTTCCAGAAATGGTGATTCCAGTTCCAGCACAACCCTGTGCTGATTGTAGCGCTTGTAGATCGTGGACACCAACCTCTGACCAAATGCGTCGTACAACGTTGCGTCAATCTCGCTCAAATTCACGCCCAAGCGCGAGGCTGCGTCCCGGTTGACGACCACGCTGGATTTGAGTCCGCCAGTTTGCATGTCACTTGTCACATCCCGTAGTTCTGGAAGCTGTCGCAAAACGTTCTGAACCCGCGGCGCCCACTCGTTCAATTCGGCAAGATCGGGGCTTTGCAATGAAAACTGGTACAGCGACTTTGACGAACGCCCCCCGACGCGCAGGTCCTGCATGCCGACTACAAACACACGCGCCCCTTCGATTCCTGAGGTCAGTTTCCGGATCCGCGAAGAAACGGCATCGGCTGGTTCCCCGCGTTCTGCCAGCGGCTTTAGCGCAATGAACATCCGGCCTGAGTTTCCGCTTCCGCCAAAGTGCGAGGACCCCATGTAGCTGCTGACGGTTTGCACCGCAGGGTCTTTCGAGACGATCTCCGCGGCCCGCAACTGGACTTCAGCCATCGCTGAAAAAGAGATATCCTGCGCACATTCAACCACCGCCATCATCATTCCGGAGTCTTGCTGCGGAAAAAATCCCTTCGGTACCTGGGTGTACAACCACACGGTTGAAGCGATTGAGCCGAGCGTTGCGAGCAAGGCTAGGAATTGGAAACGCAGCACGAACCGGAGGGTTCTTTCGTATCCGGCGGAGACGGCGTTGAGGCAAGAGTCCAGGAGGCGTTGGACTAAGTTGGGCGGAGCCTCGGCGGCGTGCGAGCGGAGGAAGCGCGAGCAGAGGCTGGGGGTCAGGGTCAGCGAAATCACCGCTGACACGCAAACCGCAACGCTGAGCGTCATTGCGAATTCGTGAAACAAACGGCCAACGAGTCCGCCAAGAAACAGCAGGGGGATGAACACCGCCACCAGCGAGATTGTGATGGAGATGACGGTGAAGCCAATCTGGCGCGCCCCCTTGAGCGCAGCTTCAAAGGGTGAGTCGCCCGCCTCGATGAAGCGGTAGATGTTCTCGATCACCACAATCGCATCGTCGACTACGAATCCGACGGAGATGGTGAGCGCCATCAGCGAGAGGTTGTCCAGACTGTAGTCCAGCAGGTACATGACTCCAAAGGTCACGGCGAGCGACATGGGCACAGTCACGCTGGCGATAAAGGTGGGCCATAGGCGGCGCAGGAAAAGCAGCATCACCAGCACCACCAGCGCCGTGCTCATCAAAAGCGACTTCTGCACCTCCTCCACGCTTCCTCTGATGGTCCGCGTCCGGTCGCTCTGCACTCTAAGCTCAACGGTGGGCGGCAACCATTCGCGCAACTGGGGGAGTACTGCATGGATCGCGTCCACCGTTCGAATGACATTCGCGTCCGCCTGCTTGTAGACCGACATCAGGATGGCGGGCGTGGTCCCGGACCAGCCGGCTACCTTCCAGTTTTCAATGCTCTCGGTGATCTCACCTAGGTCGCCCAGTGTGACCGCGACCCCGTTTTTTTGAGAAATCACGATCGCCCGGTAATCTTCGGCTGAAACCAGTTGGTCGTTTGTCTCCAAAACATAGCTGAGCGAGTCCGACTCCACAGCGCCCTTTGGCAGCTTGTTGCTGGAAAGAGCGATGGCGTTACGCACGTCCTCCATGCTCAGACCAGCGATCGCAAGGGCGCCCGGGTTCATTCGGATCCGCACGGCGGACTTCGAGGAGCCGCTGATGGAGGTCTGGCTCACCCCGTCGATCTGGCAGAGTCGCTGTCCGAGAACCGTGTCCGCCAGTTCGTAAAGACGCTTGATTGCCAGGAGATCCGAGGTGAGAGCCAGGATCATCACAGGGCTGTCGGACGGGCTGTAGCGGCGGTAGGTCGGGGGGTAGGGAAGGTTTGGGGGCAGGTCGCTGGAGGCGGCGTTGATCGCGGCCTGGACATCGCGGGACGCGCTGCTGAGCGTCCGGTGCAGATCGAATTGCAGGGTGATGTAGACGCTTCCAATGGAGCTGGTGGAGGTCATCTCGCTGAGTCCTGCGATTTGTCCCAACCGCCGCTCAAGCGGGGTTGCCACGCTCGAGGCCATGGTCGCGGGGTCGGCGCCGGGCAGGCTGGCCGAAACCTGAACCACGGGGAACTCGACCCTCGGAAGCGGTGCCACGGGGAGGAGACCGTACGCCACCATTCCGAGCAGTAGCGCCCCGAGCGAAAGCAGCGTGGTTGCTACGGGCCGCCTGATGAATGGCTCGGAAACGTTCATGTCTCTCGAGGGAAGAGTTTACGCATCCAACGCGAAACCCGGTCCAGCGCCAGATAGATGACGGGAGTCGTGTAGAGCGTCAGGAATTGCGATACGAGGAGTCCGCCGATGATTGTGATCCCAAGCGGTTTTCTTAATTCCGAGCCCGTGCCGTCCTCCAGCGCAAGGGGGAGCGCCCCAAGAAGCGCCGCCATCGTGGTCATGAGGATCGGGCGAAATCTCAGCAGGCACGCCTGGTAGATGGATTCGCGCGGCTCCATCCCATGATCCCGCTCCGCCTCCAGCGCGAAGTCGATCATCATGATCGCGTTTTTCTTCACGATGCCGATCAGCAGAATGATGCCGATGAGCGCGATGAGCGAGAGGTCCATTTTGGCAAGCATCAGCGCCACTAGCGCCCCCACGCCGGCCGAGGGCAGGGAGGACAGGATGGTGATGGGGTGAATGTAGCTTTCGTAGAGGATACCGAGGACGATGTAGATCACCACGATCGCCGCGAGCAGCAAGAGAGGCGCGCTTTTGAGTGTCGCCCCGAATTCTGCGGCGCTCCCCACGTATTGCGTCGCGACGGAAGGTGGGAGCCCGATCCGCGTTTTGGCGTCGTCGATCGCCACCACCGCCTCGCTCAGGGAGCGGCGCGGCGCGAGGTTGAAGGAAAGCGTGGCTGCCGCGAACTGGCCTTGGTGGTGGATGGCGAGGGGCGCTGGCACGGTGCGCACTGAAACAAAGTTGCTGATGGGCACGAGTTGGCCGGTCGTGGATTTCACGTGGATCTTTTCGAGCGCCTCTGGACCGATCTGGAAGCTTGGAAGCGCCTCAAGAATCACGCGGTACTGGTTGAGCTGTGTGAAGATCGAGGAGACCTGCCGCTGGCCGAAAGCGTCGTAAAGCGTTTCGTCGATGGCCTGGGTGCGCACATTGAAGCGCGAGGCTTTATCGCGGTCGATCTCCACCTTGAGCTGTAGTCCGCCGGACTGTTGGTCTGTGGCGACGTCGGCAAGGACGGGGCTTTTGGACAGTTCATCGCGCAATTGTGCGGACCAGAACTCCAGCTCTTCCTCGTCGGGGTCCTGGAGGGTTAGCTGGTACTGTGTCCGGCTTGGTCTGCTGTCGATTTGCACGTCCTGAACCGCCTGCATGAAAAGCGAAATGCCCGGCACCTCCTCGACCGCTGCTCGCAGCCTTTTCATGATTTTCTGCGCCGAAGCACCGCGCTCTTTTCGCGGCTTTAAATGAATGTACAGTCTTCCCGTGTTGAGTGTCGCATTGACGGCTCCCGTGCCCACAAACGAGGCGACGCTTTTCACATCGGGATCCTTGCTGACAGCTGAGGCCACCGCGGCTTGCCGCTCCGTCATGGACTTGAAGGAAATGCTCTGCTCCGCATCGGTGACGCCGAGGATCAAGCCCGTGTCCTGCAGTGGCAGGAGTCCCTTGGGAATGAGAATGTACAGCCACACGGTCGCAGCGAGTGTTGCGAAGGTCACCAGCAGCGTGAAGCCCTGATGCCGCAGCACCCATTTGAGCCCCGATTCGTACCAACTCCGCAATCCTTCAAACCAGCGTTCCGTCATCCGGAATAGCGGCCCGTGGTCGGATTCAGATTCCGGCCGCAGCAACCTTGCGCACATCATCGGAGTCAGGGTCAGCGAGACGATGGCGGATAGGATCACTGCGATGCTGAGTACAATCGCGAATTCGCGGAAGAGTCGGCCCACGATGCCCGTCATAAAGAGCAGGGGGATGAATACGGCGATGAGTGAGAGGGACAGAGAGATGACCGTGAATCCAATCTGGCGCGCCCCCTTGAGCGCCGCCTCAAACGGCGGGTCGCCGGCCTCGATGAAGCGCACGATGTTTTCGATCATGACGATTGCGTCATCCACCACAAAGCCGGTGCAGATCGTGAGCGCCATCAGCGAGAGGTTGTCCAGGCTGTAGCCGCCGAGCTTCATGACGCCGAAGGTGCCAATGATCGCGATCGGAACTGCCACGCTCGGAATCACCGTGGCCCAGAGTTTTCGCAGGAAAATAAAAATCACCATCACCACTAGCCCGATGGTGACGACAAGGGTGAACTCCACGTCATGCACGGAGGCCCGTATGGTTTCGGTGCGGTCTGAAAAGATCGAGATCCGCACCGAAGGCGGAAGCGTTGCCCTGATCAGGGGAAGCAGTTCTTTGATGCGGTCGGCGGTTTCGATGATGTTCGCGCCGGGCTGCCGTTGCACATCGATGAGCACGGCGCTCTTGCCATTGACCCAGGCCCTCTGGCGGTTGTTTTCAACGCCGTCTACGACTTCGCCGACGTCGGAGATTCTGACCGGGGATCCGCTTTTGTACGCGATGATCAGCGATTTGAAGCCCTCGGCGGTGACGATCTGGTCGTTGGTGCTGATGGCGTAGGCCTGGCGCTTTCCATCGAAGCTTCCCTTGGGGGCGTTGAGGTTGGAGTTGAGGATTGCGGTGCGCACGTCCTCCAAACTCAGTTCCAGATTTGCGAGTGCGCTCGGGTTCACGCGCACGCGGATCGCTGGCTTTTGGTTGCCCTGGATGGAGACCAGTCCCACGCCGTAAACTTGGCTGAGCTTTTGGGAAAGCACCGTGTCCGCGAAGTCGTTGACCTGCCCGAGCGGGAGCGTGTCGGAGTCCACCACGAGTGTGAGGATGGGTGGGTCAGCCGGGTTGACTTTGCTGAAAACCGGCGGATTGGGCATTGAACGCGGAAGGACGCCGGCAGCAGTGTTGATGGCGGCCTGCACATCCTGGGCGGCGGAATCGATGTCGCGTTCGAGTTCGAATTGGAGCGTGACGCTCGTGTGTCCGAACGAGCTGGTGGAGGTCATCGAGGCCAGCCCGCTGATCTGTCCGAATTGGCGTTCCAGAGGTGTGGTGACCGATGAGGCCATCACTTCGGGACTCGCCCCGGGGTAATCTGCGCGCACTTCGATGGTTGGAAAATCCACGGTCGGCAGCGCCGAGACCGGGAGCATTTTGTATCCCAGACCTCCGAGCAAGATGAGCGCGAGCATCAGCAGTCCGGTGGCGACCGGACGGCGGATGAATCCTTCGGAAATGTTCACGGCGGCTGGAGTGGGCGGTTGGGCCCGGGGTTATGGTTTGGAATGACCCGCCGTCTCGGCGGTGCGCCTGCGTCCCGGCTCCGATGCGCCTCCGGCTTCGGGGATCTTCAGTTTTGCGCCAGGTTGGACACGGTAGTGGCCGTCGGTGATCACCTTGTCGCCCGGCTGCAGCCCTGAGGCGATCAAAGCCATGCCTTCCTCGATGCGATCGACAACGACCGGACGCATTTCGGCGGTTTGGCCAGGGGTGACCAAGTACGCGTAGGTGCCGCTCGGGCCGCGCTGCACGACCGATGCGGGCACTGTCAGCGCGTCTTTGCGCACGGACACCTGCAGGCGCACGTTGATGAACTGGCCCGGCCACAGTTTCAGGTCCTCGTTGGGGAAGGTCGCCTTGAGCCGGATGGTGCCGGTGGTGGAGTCAATCTGGTTGTCGATCACCGTCAGTTCGCCGGTGGCGATCCGTGTGCTGTTGCCGCGGTCCAGCGCGAAGACCGGCAGTTTGCCGTTTTTGGCTTCCTGCTGGATGAGCGGCAGATGCTGCTCGGAGAGTGTGAAGAGGACGTTGATCGGCTTCATCTGCGTGATGACCACCAGTCCGGCGGAGTCGGTCGCGCGCACCACGTTGCCCGCGTCGAGCAGGCGGATTCCAGTGCGCCCAGAGATTGGCGAGCGGATGGTCGCGTAGTTGAGCTGCACTTTTGCGGCTTCGATCGCAGCATCGTTGGCCCTGAGCGTGGCCTCGAGTTGGTTGACCAGCGCGCGTTGGGTGTCCGCCTTTTGGGCGGTGCCCGCCTTGCCCGCAAACAGCGCTACATCACGTTCCAGATCGAGCTTGGCATTTGCAAGCTGCGCCTCGTTTTGCATCCGGAGCGCCTTTGCCTGGTCCAATGCCGCCTGAAATGGACGCGGATCGATTTGGGCTAGCACGTCTCCCTCTTTCACATCTTGGCCCTCGCTGAAGGAGACTTTTTCCAACTGACCATCCACTCGCGAACGGATGGTCACCGTGTTGAATCCCTGCACATTTCCAAGCCCGCTCAGGAAAAGGGGCAGGTCGGACTTGGTGACCTCTCCAACCACCACTGGCACGGGTGCGCCGTCGCCGCCGCGCCCACCGGGGCTGCCCGGTCCGCCCTTTGCAGATTGCACACCGCCGGGTGCAGGGGCGCCGCCGGTAGCGTTGCCGCCTGCAGACGTTGAATTGCTTGGCGCGGGTGCACCGTGTGGAGACTGCGCGCCATTCGGCGTCGTGGCGCTGGTCGCACTCGAGGCCGAGTGTTCGCGAAACTTCCAGAAGCCGATTCCGGCGCACGCGAGGAGGAGCAGTAGCAAAGCGAATTTCTTCATTTGGCGGGGGGATGCGCTGCAAGGGCGCTGTTGAGGTAATGAAGGGTGACGGAGCCGATGGTCTCGAGGCTCTTCGCGCTGAGCTGGGCCATCGTATCGTCAGCCGTGTGCCAGGCGTTGTAGTCAAAATCGATCACGTCCACCGTGGGTATTCTGGCGATCTCATTGAGCGGAACGTGGTCGTCGAGAAGAGCCCGGTCGAACAGGCTGAATTTGTCCCTTACCCCGAGGGCGCGCGCTGATTCGAGGACTCCCCGCGTCAGATCCTTGGGGGAATCAAAGGGGAGCGTGACGGTGAGATTTTTATCGCCAATCATGTCCAGAACGATCCCGAAAGCGTACTCGGAGGCTCTGCCGGACGCCCGGAGTGATGAGGCAAAATGGCGGCTCCCGTAGAGCCCATCGCTCTCGGTGAATTGAACCAGGGCTTCTTCGCCGTCAAAGAACACCAAGTCGACCTTTGCTGCGAGTGGCGGGTTCTGGGCGAGAACCCTTGCGAGTTCCAATAAAGCGCCCGTGCTCGATGCGCCGTCGTTCGCGCCGACGAAAGTGATGGTTGAAAATTTCTTCGTATCGTAGTGACTGCCGACCACTGCGCGGCTCCGGTTCGGCTGTGGTGATGCTGCGGGCGTGGACTGGGCTGTGGGGAACGTGGCGACGATGTTGGTCATCCGGATTTTGCCATGCGGCGTGTCCTGATCGAACTCCTGGCGCTCTGCTTTCCATCCGGAGCTCTTGAGAGAATCAAGAATGAGGCCGCGCGCGGTTTCCAGCGCGGGGGATCCGGAGGGCCGGGGGCCACAATCGACTTGGGCCTGTACGTTGGCAAGCGCCCGCGCGCCTTCAAAGGTCGCCCAGATTTGCGGCTTTTGGCTGGCCACAGGGACGGGGTCGTTCGCCAGGGATGCGGGATTAGCGACCGAGTTTCCTGGGTTGGGCCCGCATCCGCAGCAAATGACCGCAAGCAGGAGTGCCGCCGTCCGAGGACGATGGGGGGAGGAACTCATGGAGGCGGGCACTATCGGTTTTCGCTTGGTAAACCGAGAAGGGCGAGGAGGCGGTCCAGGTCGTCTGTGCCGTAGTATTCGATTTCGATCCGGCCCTTTTTATCCCCGTGATGCAAGGCGACGTGCGTTCCAAGATGGTGCTGGAGACGGTTCTGAACGTGCTGCACTGCCGGGGCGAGGGGGGCGCGCGCGGAGCTTGAGCGGCCTTTGCGAACTTTTCCCGTGCGCTCGAGTTGCTGCGCCACCAGTGTTTCGATACCGCGAACGGTCAGGCCCTTCTTTAGCACTTCCTCCGCGGCCGCCAGCTGCTCCTCGGGGCTCTTGAGTCCAAGCAGCACCTTCGCGTGTCCGACCGAAATGCGATCCTGCGAGAGCCATCCCTGCACCTGGCTTTCGAGCTCCAAGAGACGGATGGCATTTGCCACCGACGCGCGGCTTTTGCCAACGCGCTGGGCGATTTCCTCCTGTTTCATCGAGAAATCCTCTGCAAGCCGCTCATAGGCCTTGGCCTCTTCAATGGGATTCAGATCTTCGCGCTGCAGGTTTTCAATGAGAGCCAGCTCCAGCACATCCCGATCGGGTGCCTCCCGCACAATGACCGGAACCGTCGCAAGACCCACCCGCTGCGATGCGCGCCAGCGCCGCTCCCCGGCGATGATCTCGTACTGTTCGTTGCGCAGGCGGCAGATCAGGGGCTGGACGATCCCGTGTTCGCGGATGGAGTCCTCCAGTTCCTGGAGATGTTCTTCGCGGAAAGTTTTTCGGGGCTGAAGCGGGGACGGGATGAGACTCGTGATGGGCAGCTCCTGGATGCGTTCCCCCTTTTCCACAACCGGCGTCGGCGAAGCGACCGGAGTGGGCGATTTGGTAGAAATAAGAGCGCTGAGGCCTTTGCCTAGGGCGGACGGTTTGAGCATAGGGCCTCAAGAGTAGTGTAGCCTCGGCAAAAGGCAAACCTCGGCCTTGGCATGCGTCCACTTCAGGGCTCAAAGGATCCGGTACCAGCCTCCGGGTAGAATTTTGATCCTGTTTTTGAGTTCAAGTGAGAGCAGCGCGCTGCTGAGGTCGGCGACGCTGAGCTTTGTGTGTTCGACGAGGGACTCCGCATCCAGTTCCCCCCCGGCGAGAGTGCGTAGAATGCAGGTCTCAGCCGCCGTGAGGGTTGGATCGTTTTGTTTGCCGTTCGCCTGCGAAAGGCCGAGTGCGGGCGGCAGCAGGTATTCGAGCTCGTCTAGGATATCCTCGGCGCAGGTTGCCAGCTTCGCCCCGTCCTGAATGAGCTGGTTGGTGCCCCGGGACGTGGCCTTGTCGACGGGACCCGGGACGCTGAAGATCTGGCGTCCGTAGTCCAGGGCCAGATTGGCCGTGATCAGGGCGCCGCTCTTCAGTCCGGCTTCCACCACGAGGATTCCTCGCCCGAGTCCGGCCACGATCCGGTTTCGGTAGGGAAAAGTCTGTGGGCTGGGGGGATAGTCCACCGGAAACTCGCTAAGCACCGCGCCGTGGCAGGCGATTTTGTCGGCGAGATCCCTGTTTTCGGATGGGTAGATCTTTCCCAGCCCCGATCCGAGCACGGCGATGGTTCGACCCTTGGCTGCAAGTGCGCCCCGGTGCGCCGCCGTGTCGATTCCGCGTGCAAGGCCGCTGACCACGGTCCAGCGCGCGTTTGCCAGATCCGCTCCAAAGGTGCGGGCACAATTGATTCCGTAAAAACTGCACTCCCGCGATCCAACGATTCCGATGGCATGTTGGTCCTCCTCCAGGATGCTGCCCAGCACCTCCATCAGGATCGGGGCGTTCGGGATGTGGCTAAGCGCCCTAGGATAGCGCGGGTCGGTATGGGTCAATACCCACCCGCCAAGCGATTGGAGACGCTCCATTTCTTTTTCCCAGACACCATCCCTGATGACTTGTCCGATACCGTACGCGCATGCCGTTTGGATTCCGGGAACGGTCCGCAGCACTTCAGGAGCGGTTTGCACGCAGGCGAGGGCTGAGCCGAAGTGCGAGATCAACCTTCGGATGCGCATGGGTCCCAGGTTTGGAACCAAATGCAGCGCCAAAACCGCGTCGTCCTCGTTCATCCCTGTCTGAATCGCGCGGGAAAGCTGGGAACGCCGGATCGTTGGGAGCGAGATGAAGGCCCGGCTTTGTAGCGCGGGCGCGTTTGGTGGATGATGCGAGGGCGGGCTGCGTCGGGAGGCGCTTGCGTCGCATTCGATTTTTATTTGGCCGGCATGTTGAGCGGCGCTGTCACTCGGTGGATTGGCAATTCCGCAAAAAGCTTTCGGCTTCGCCGCCGGGGATGCTGTGTGTTAAAGGCACTTCTTATGCCGAGGTTTATCATCCCCCTGCTAGCGGCTTTGCTTCTCTGCGAGCCCGTTCGTTCACAAGATCCCGCCCTTTTTCTCAATCCGCCGGAGCTCTGGAAGGATTATAATCCCGACGAGGGCGACTTCAGGGAGGAGGTCGTCCGCGAGGAAACCGCCAATGGGATCTATTCGCGAGATTCTTACATCAGCGCCTATGTCCTTGGTGAGGAAATCCGGGTTTATTGCAAGTACCAAGTCAAGTCCGGGGCTATCAATGCCTCTGGATTGCTGGATGTTCACGGCTGGATGGGGATGCCCCGAATTGAGGCTCAGTATGTGAGTGATGGTTGGGCGGTAATGGCGCACGATTATTGCGGCAAAAAGGATAGTCGCGCCCATTACACCAAGTACCCCGAGAAGCTTGATCATGGCCGGATGGAGGCCAAAACAATTCACGCCAAATTACCCAACGGAAGTGATATCACCGATCCGAGGCAAACCTCTCACTACCTGTGGTTCGCGATTGAAAGGCGGGTGCTCAGCTATCTTTTGGCCCAGAAAGAGGTTGATAAAAGCCGCATCGGAGCGCGGGGTTATTCGTATGGGGGCACGATGATGTGGAACCTTGGAATGGATCCGAGGGTAAAGGCCACGGTGGCGTATTTCGGGATTGGCTGGATCGCGTATTACCGTGACAGGGCTGTTTGGATGTATGCACCCGACGCAAAGGAAGCGCCCATGTCCAGGGGTGAAAAACTTTTCATCCAAACCGTCGAGGCGCAGGCCCACGCCCCGTACATCCATGCTCCGACGCTCTGGCTGACGGGGTCCAACGATCACCACAGCGGACATGAGCGCAGCGGCGAGACTTTCAAAATGTTCAAGCCGTCCGTGCCCTGGTCCTTTGCCATCCAAGCCCGCGGGCATCACAACACGGAGAAGCTCGGTGATGACTGCAGGCTGTGGCTTGAAAAGTATGTGCTTGGAAAAAATGTTGCGTGGCCCGCCCGCCCGCACGCGGAGATCAGTCTGGACAAAACAGGCGTGCCGCAGATCCGGGTCACTCCGGATTCGCCGAACACGCTCAAAGAACTTCAAATCTTCTACACTCAGAAGGAGCCGAACAACGTGCTGCGCACTTGGCGCGATGCCAGAGCGGTGCGCGAGGGGGACGCGTGGATCGCCAAACTTCCGGTGCTCAATGTTGACGACTATGTCTTCGCATTCTCAAACGCACGGTATGAAAACAACATCGTGCTTTCGTCCGACTTCAAGGCGGTGATCCCTGCAAAAATAGGCAACGCCTTCGCGACCGACAAACTGACCGATGTGATTCCCTGGCAGAATAACGAATGGACTGAGACGGAGCCGGCCGGGGCAGGCGACGGAGTCCAAGGCTTTCGTGCGGTGAATAAAAAAACCGGCATGCGAAACCTCCAGATCAGTGACCCAGCCTGGAAGGCAAAGCCAAATTCCGCGCTCTCGATCCGGTTTATTTGCACGGAGGCGCAAAACCTTTTCCTGTCTGCCAACGATCAGTTTGATACGAAGCTGGAGCTCAAGCCCTCCGAAGGCTGGCAAATGCTCGTGGTGCCTTCCAAAAATCTTCGGCACCGTGTAACCGCGCAGCCGATGCCGGACTGGTCCAAGACAAGCGATCTTTTGCTTATGCCCAGTGCCGGAAGTGCCTCGGATCTCACGAAGGTAATTTTCTCGGAATTCAAGTGGGTGCCGGAGCGGCCCTGAGACAAGCATCATTTAGGCGCCCTTGGGTAAGTCTTGACGTCTGAGCAATCAACGGGAGGGCGTCACTTGGGCTCGATGCTCTGGGAAAACAGCAAGGGGGCGAATATTCAGCACAGCCCGACACGCGTTCACCGTCTTTTTGTCACAATATCGTAACAATTATTGCCAAATTGTAACAATGTGATAGTTTTTCCAAGAGACGCAGTTAATGGCCGCGTCATCCACCCTAGCGAACACAAGTAACACCATGAAAGCAAAAGCCTTAAAATATCTATCGGTCCTGGTTCTGGCAGCAATCTGCTTTACTTCTGTGGGATGCTCCAGTGCTGGTTCCTCAACCAAGCTCAGAAACGGGGTAAAGCCTGACACTCACATTTTGTTTGAAGGTGCTTACTAGCACGAAGTAAGAGCCACATCGATTCGGTTTATCTGCCGGTTTCAGGCGGTCTTTGGCGGCAGCGCGGCCATCCGCTTGATCTTGGCGTGAGGTTTAAACCGCACGCTCCTGTTGCACTACCCCGTTGCGCTATCTTGTTGCACTAAAAACCTGGTGGGAGGGGCGGACCGTAAATTTCGGGCATCGGGCCGATGAAATTCGGCTCGCCGGGAAGAGGGGCGGGCTTGAATTGGTCGGGAAGTGGGAAGAAAAATAGATCACCAAGATAACCTCCAATTTCCTGGAGCAGTTCGTTGCAGCGGATCCACCAGCGCATGAGGTTCGGTGCTTCCCGTGGGGAATCCGCAGTACCTGGAAACACGATATAGGTCACCCGCAGGTCGCTTTCGGGGCGGTTGCCTGAGCCGGCCTTTAAGTTGATCTCGCGGCAAATTCTGAGGGAGGCTTCGCCAGATTTGTAGCTTGGGCCGGCATCTCCGACGACTGCTGGGAAAATCCGCTTTTCGTGGATCACCACGCAGTAGTCGCCAATTTTTGCGGCGCTGGGGCCGTCCTTGCGTGAAACCATCGGAAGTGGCAGCACCACAAACGGGTCCATGGAGCCGATGAGAAAGCTCGATTTCTTGAGGTCGTTGATCTCGGCTTTTAACGCCGTTTGCTGGTCTTTGAGTTCCTTGAGGCGGGCGGGGGTGAGTTTTGGCGCGCTGCTTTCTTTTTCAGAATCCTTGAGCTTTTTTTCCCAGGCGCTCAGGAAGGGGTTTGGGGTGCGAGTTTTTTTGGGCCAGCGGTAACTGGTGAAAGGCTGAAAGGTGGAGCTGACACCGTCGGTGCGCGAGAGCCGATCACCGTCAGATCCGTCGGTGTCCACGTCCATATCCGACTGAACGAGGATCGCTCTCCTGCCGGAATCCGGATCCTGCAGCTCAAGGATGGTTTCGATGTCGAAAAAGTTGTGTCGTGAGAGAAGCGCGTCGAGTTTGGAAAGGTTGCCCTGAATGTTTGCGACCTTGCGTTTGTAGAACTCCTCAAAAAGCGGAGAGATTTTGGCGGAGTCCATCAGGGTTCCGAGTTTTGGCAGGACCCCAGCCAGATCCGGGTTGAGTTTGAGCAACCCCTCCAGATCGCTGTGGGGTTGGGGTACTTTGACTTTCAAGCGCAAGTCCAGCTCGTAGCTGGCCGGATCCTGTCTCTCGAGGGTCGCGCTTGTGCCAATCTCCGCCTCAAAGCTGGTTTTCAGATTGATTCCGCTAAAGAGCCTGGCCGTTTCGAGTTTTTTGTAGGGAATAACAGGAAGCGGAGGCGGGGGCGGGGGCTTTTGCTCTACGGGTGGTGGAGTCGGAGGCGGGGGCTCGGGAGTTTTCTCGCAGCCAGTGAGAGCAAAGGCGGCGAGTGCCGTCAGCATAGAAAGGCTCCGACATGCGCGAGTGGTGGTGGCCCGCGCGGCATAAGAGAATGGCAAGCTCGCCTCAACCCCTGCCCGATCCGGTCTAGAGGAGGAGAGTTGCATGGCGCTCTTTGGAGAGGGAGTTAGGCGGATGCACCCGAGGACGTGATTGCGCACGAACGGCGCGTATCGCGCCGCGGGCAAAGAGGCAATAAGATCGATCCTCTAGCGTTTCACGATGGAAAGCACCGAGAGGACAAGCCCGATCACGCTCATTGCGATCATCGGAATCGCGGGCATTGCGGCGCCTTTTTTGATGTAACTTGAGGCGAAATGTCCGAGCAAAAGCAGTGACACCACCAGGGCCATGACCAGAGCGGGCACCGGCTTCTGCTCCATGAGAAGGGCGGCGACCACCAACAGCAATCCGGCAACTCCGCCCGCGATCAGGGAAGGCAAGCTCTGCGCCTTGAGGTAACCCATTAGGCCGCCGGCGGCGGTGAGTGCGGCGAAGATGAAGAAGTAGGTTTTGGTGATAGGGATCATAGATAAAGAATTACATGAGGATTATTAGCCGAGAATCAGGCGGAAGTCTTCAACAGGTTTGGCTGCGGCGGGTTTTGGGCTGCGGCGGGTTTTGGGATGCGGCGGGTTTTGGGATGCGGAGCACGGTTGCGCGACGCATAGTCCCAGCGCAATATCGACTCTGCATGGCCCGCCCGCCCTCCAGTGCTCAGTTGTTTGAACTCGAAAGTGATCCCCGCTTCTACGCGAAGGTCATCCTCGATGATTCTGCCGGGCGGATTTTCGATTATTCCGTGCCTCCGGGTATGGAGGTGAAGCCGGGGTCCCGAGTTCGCGTGCCGGTTCGGATGCGCACGCTGCTGGGGACGGTTTTGGAAGTAAGCGCGCAGACCGATGCGCAGGGAGTGCGCCCCATTGCCGCTCTGGTGAAGGGCGAGGTTTCGCTCAACGCCGCGCTGCTCAAGCTGGCGGCGTGGATGGCGGACTATTACTGCTGTCCCTTGGAGACGGCGTTGAAGGCGGTGGTGCCGCAGGTGATACGCAAGTCGGAGATGTCGCATCAACGCCGGCAGGCAGTGCGCCTGGTGCGGATGCCCGAGGATGAGGATTTGGAGGCGATCCGCCGCCGCGCCCCGCTGCAGGCCGCCGTGCTTGAGGTGCTGCGTGATGCGCAGAAACCGGTCAGCGTCGCGTTGCTTGCGCAGCAAACGGACGCATCCCATGCCGTGGTTCGGGCGCTCGAGCGAAAGGGGTTGGTGGAGGTCGAGCTGGAAAAGGTCCAGCGGGATCCGTTTCGCAACGAGGAGTTTCTTGCGCAAGGCAAATTGAGTTTGAATCCCGAGCAGGAGCAGGTGTTTGCAAGGCTGTGCGAGGCGCTGCATCCCGCCGGGGAGCAGGCGGCGGCGCCCAAGCCGTTTTTGCTTCACGGGGTCACAGGAAGCGGGAAGACCGAAATCTACCTGCAGGCGATCGATGTGGTGCTCGAGCAGGGGCGCTCTGCCATCATGCTCGTGCCGGAGATCTCCCTGACCCCGCAAACCGTGGAGCGTTTTAAAATGCGTTTTGCTGCCAGCCGGCACGAGGTTGCCGTGCTCCATAGCCACCTTTCCGAGGGAGAAAGGCATGACGAATGGCACCGCATCCGAACCGGGCAGGCGCGCATCGTGATCGGGGCGCGGAGCGCGGTGTTTGCCCCGGTTGAGGATCTCGGGCTGATTGTCGTGGATGAGGAGCACGAACCTTCCTACAAGCAGGAGGAGGCGCCGCGCTACCATGGACGTGATATCGCCGTGCTGCGCGGGCATTTGGAGAAATGCGCCGTTTTGTTAGGCTCCGCGACGCCCTCCTTGGAAAGCTTTCACAACGCGAAGCAGGGCAAATACGAACTGCTCAATATCCGTGCGCGCGTCGATGACAAGAAGCTACCCTTCATTCGGATCATCGACATGCGCATGGAGTCGAAGAAGCACGGGGCGCTGATTTCCTCGCGCTTGTTCACTGCGTTGGAGGAGCGCATCGCGAAACGGGAGCAGAGTATTTTGTTCTTAAACCGCCGAGGCTTCTCGACCTCGTTGTTGTGCGAAAAATGCGGGCACGTCTGCCAGTGTCAGAACTGCTCGGTATCGCTCACGTTTCATCGGGCCGCCAACCGCGTGGTTTGCCATATCTGCGGGTACGTGGCGCTAGCGCCAACGAAGTGTCCCGAGTGCAAGGAGTCTGGGATCCGGCATCAAGGCAGCGGCACCGAGCGGATCGAGGATGCGGTGCAGAAGCTGTTTCCAAAGGCTGTGGTGCGCCGCTTGGATTCGGATGTTGTGCAGCGCAAGGACGCGTTCAAGGAGACGCTGGCGGAATTTCGAACGGGCAAGATCGATATTCTTGTGGGGACCCAGATGATCGCCAAGGGGCTGCACTTTCCGAATGTGACGCTGGTGGGAATCATCAACGCGGACATGGGCCTGCACATCCCCGACTTCAGGGCGGGGGAGCGCACCTTTCAGTTGCTCACGCAGGTGGCTGGTCGGGCTGGGCGCGGGGATGTGGAAGGGGAGGTGTTTGTGCAAAGCCACACGCCTTTCACTCCTGCCATTCAGTTTTCAAGGCACCACGACTTCCAGGGGTTTTGGGAGCAGGAAATCGATTTCCGCAGACAGTGGCAGTATCCGCCCTTCACTCATCTGATGGTGATCGCGCTGCGCTCCAAGCATCAGGCGCGCGGTGAGCTCTCCATGCAAACGCTCGCAAAGCGTCTCTCAGAGGGGCTCCCCGAGGGAGTGACTCTCGGCGAACCCGCGCCTGCGCCACTGGAGAAATCACACGGTCAGTTTCGCTTCCACCTGATGCTTCGCACGAAATCGATTTTGCGCCTCACGGCCCATGTGCGGACCGTGTTGGAGAAGCTCACCTTTCCGGAGGAAGTGTTCGTGAGCGTGGACGTCGACGCCTACCAACTTATGTGACGGTGATGGCCGGGTCTTTGCGGCGAGGCGGCGCAGGCTCCCCAGTGCGCGCGAGCGGTCCGGTCCGATGCCGCGCGATGCTGGGCCAAGGGGCGCGCACGGCTCGCGCTAATGCGGCGATGTCACATTCCAGTGTTCGCCGAAGAATCCCGCGGCGGCGACGCCTCCCGGAGCCTTTGATGTCGGCTTAACCGCAAGGTCGATGAGCGCCCAGTCCGGGAGCTTCGCGACCTGGCGTGCATTGTTGAGGTAATCGTACTCGCGGTAGGTAAACCCGCTGTTGATGACCACATACCGGTTCTGATCAACCGGATTCGGGTAGATCAGGGCGGGCATGTGCGAGGCAGCTGCGAACCGAGCCGGTCCGATTTCCAGAGTTTCCTTTGTCCACTTGAGCGGCAAGTCTTTGAGGATCCGTCCGATGATCTTGTTGCTCGCGGGATCGCCCCAGAGAATCAGGTTTGCCTCTGCCATCTCCTCGTCGGTGATGGAGGTGTCGTCCCGCACGGTAATCTCCCCGCGAAATTGGCTGCGCCAGTGAGTCACAAAATGCGCGAGCTCCGACTGCACCCAGGCTGCTGTTTTTTCATTGAACGGCTTGCCCGTCGGTCGCACGACGATGAAGCGGCTCAGGAACGCATCGTCGATGGGCCCCTGCAAGCCCGGACGCTTCTGAAGTCCGAGGGAATGCGGGTCGTCGATGGGATGCCACTTGTTGTTGATCTTTCGAAAGTGGGCTGTCCATGAGCGATCCGATTGCGGCGCGGGCGCGGGAAGGTTCTGTCCATCGATGCGCACGTTCACCGCCGAGATTGGGTCCAGCGGATAGTCGCCGGGGCCGGCATGCAGGGTGAGCGCCGTGACGTTGTCTGTGTCGACGATGAATTGTCTTTCGTTGCGGTCAACGCGGGCGTCGACCTTCGCTTGTTCCCAGTGGTGCAGCATCCCCTCGATGGTCACCCAAGCGGAGTTCGCATACCGGAGCGTGTATGTGGCGAAATGGACGGTCTCCGGAAAGCGGTCGCGCCCCCGTTCGACGATGCGGTCGAGCCTGCGGGCGATTTCGAGTTTGGATTCCGGATGAATCTTGTGGCCGGTCTTTGGGCCGATGATGTGCGTGAGCGAGAATCCCTGCTCTGTCGCCGCTTCCTCCATGCGGGTCGCCGCCTGCCTCTGTTTGTCGTCTTCGCCGCTGTAGGCGACCGTCGGACAGTTCGCGAGGTTGCGCACGTAGCCGGGGCAGTCGTACCAATTCCACAGGCGCTGCTCGTAAATGGTCGGCTCCAGCGTTTCGTCCTGGAAGACTTTTAAAAATTCGGGTGTCTCCGAAAAGCCGGCGCCGGGGTTGGATGCGGCCCAGCGGCTCGGGTAATGTACTGTAAAATGCCAGGCCGCCGCGCCGCCCATCGAGAAGCCGCGCATGACAATCCGGTCCTCGTCCAGTCGGTAATTGCGCATGGCGTGGTCGATCGCCTCGAATAAGTCCACTTCGCCTGCGAACTTGTTCGCGTTGCAGTAACGGCCGTAGGGATGCAGCACGAACCCGCCCGGCGGCGTGTATTCACCCGGTGATTTTTGTCTGCCATCGATGAAGGCGAGTTCGCTCAGGGTTTCTCCGCGACCGTGGCACCAGATGTCCAGCCGGTGGGGGCGGTTGCCGTCTGGCTGATAACCCGTGGGCACCACAAGCCCGTAGGGCTGGACCGAGTTGTCGATTTGCGAGCGGTAGCCCCGCACCACGAGTCCGGTTTGCGTTGTCCAGGGCGACTGGCCCTCGCGCAGGGCTTTCGCCCGCGTCTTTCCCTGCTCCAGCTGTGCGCGAGCCGTGGCGGCCTCGTTCGGTTTGAAAAACTCGTTGTATCGCAGCGCCCAGTCCACCGACTTGTGGAATATCTCGACGTCCGGAAGCAGCGCGAGCAGGGCGGGTTTCTTCTCCATCGCAACCCTCAGCCCCTGGATCTCGGCCTCAAGCTCCTTCACGCCCTTTTGAAGCGCTTCGCGGTCTGCGTCCGGCAGGGCGACTCCGGCGGGCGGAATCGGACGAACTTGATCTGGCTGGTTGTCCTTGGGGCCGTCCGCGTTGACGTTGATGGAGGCGGTGGCGAGAAGGCAGACGGCGAGCGGCAGGGGGAGTCGTGTCATGGGGGAGGTTTTGAGTGGAAGTGCGGAGCGTACTTGCGGAGTAGCGCTTTGTTCAACGCGTCATTCGTTGCCCCGCAACTTTGGCAGGGCCGCCCGCGTTGGGGGGGCATGCCGCGCTCGAAACGGTCGGCGCGCAGGGAGGGAGGCTGGGACCGGCGGGAGCATGATTCGAAACCGCTTGATCCGGGATAGTTTCTACAGGCAGATGGTGGGATGCTCGAGATTCCACTCTGGGGGTGGCCCCTGCTGTTTATCACGGGAATCGCTGCCGGGTTGGTGGATTCCATCGCGGGCGGGGGCGGTTTGATCACGGTTCCCGTGCTTTTAAGCGTCGGGCTGCCCCCGGGAATGGCGCTTGGAACCAACAAGCTCCAGTCGTGCTTTGGGTCAGCCAGCGCGGCGTGGCATTACGGGCGTGCGGGTCTGATTCGCTTTCGGGAATGTGTGCTTGGCGTGGGATTCACGGTTTGCGGTGCGGGCCTTGGCGCACTCGCAGTTCGATACATTTCCGACTCGGCCTTGAGGCGGGTGCTGCCGTTTTTGCTCCTTGGAATCGGGCTGTTTGTTTTGCTCAAGCCAAAGATCGGCGAGGCGGATGCAAGGGCGCGGATGAGACCAAATTTCTTTTACGCGGTGTTCGGCATCGGACTGGGTGCGTACGATGGTTTTTTTGGTCCAGGCGTGGGTTCGTTTTGGGCGCTGGCGTTTGTGCTGGTGCTTGGGTTCAACCTGTCGAAAGCCACGGCCCACACGAAGGTGATGAATTTCAGCAGCAATTTCGTGGCGCTGGCGGTGCTTGCCATCAGCTCGCAGGTGATGCCCGTGCCGGGTCTGGTGATGGGGGTTGGCCAGATGATTGGAGCGCGTGTTGGAGCCGCACTGGTGGTGCGCCGTGGCACGCATTTGGTGCGCCCTGTCTTTGTCTTCGTCGTGTTTATGATCGCGTTAAAGCTTCTGTTCTCGAAGCCGTGATGGGTGGTGTGCTCGTGGTGTAGTCGTTGACTCGGACGTTGGAATAAAAAAACCGGTGACAGGTTTCCCCGTCACCGGCTTTTTATTTTTGGTTATGCTTCGGACCCGATTGGAACGGAGTCCGACAAGGCTTACACCGCGCGCTCGCCGGTTTCCTCAGTGCGGATCCGCACTGCTTCTCCCACTGGGGAGATGAAGACCTTCCCGTCTCCAATCTTGCCGGTTTTGGCTGCCTTCACGATTGCTGCAACCGCGGAATCCACGAGTGCATCGCCGAGTACAACCTCGACCTTGATCTTGGGCAGGAAATCCACCGTGTACTCACTGCCACGGTAGATCTCGGTGTGGCCTTTCTGGCGGCCGAATCCTTTTACTTCGGTGACTGTCATGCCCTCCACGCCGATTTCGGCTAGGGCGTCTTTGACTTCTTCAAGTTTGAACGGCTTGATGATGGCTTCGATTTTTTTCATAGAACTTTCTTTTGGTTTAAGTCTTCTGGCTCGCGGGTTAGTTGCAAGCCTTCGGGTTGTTTTTTTTAGTAGTCTATGAGGGTTAGTCCATCAGGTAGCCTTCTTCGCCATGGTCAGTGATGTCCAATCCGGAAGCCTCGGCTTCTGGCGTGGGCCGCAGACCGACGATCGCCTTCACGATCAGCGTAATTACCACCGTGGCGACCACGGAGATGACCAAGGTCAGGAGAACTGCCTGGAGCTGGGCTCCCACCAGACCACCTTCGGTCACGAGCTTTGCAAGACCGTTGCCGGGTTCGGCAGCGTCCGTTGCTGCTGTCACCGCCGTGTCGAGGTTTCCATTGACTGCCTTGTCGGCGAGCACGCCGGTAAGGATTGCACCAAGGGTTCCGCCTACTGCGTGCACCCCGAAGGTGTCCAAAGCGTCGTCATAACCAAACTTGGCCTTGAGGTGCATCACGAAGATGTATGGCACCACTGCTGCGAGCACACCGATCACCATCGCGCCGGAGGTGCTTACAAAGCCGCAGGCGGGTGTGATCACCACCAACCCTGCAACCGCCCCAGAGCAGAACCCGAGGATGGATGCGTGTCCGCGGAGCATCCGCTCCATGATCGCCCAGGTGAAGGATGCGGTTGCCGCAGCCAGTGTCGTGGTCGTGAAAGCGTTTGCTGCGATCCCGTCAGCAGCCAGAGCGGATCCAGCGTTAAAGCCGTACCACCCCACCCAGAGCATCCCCGTTCCGATCATGCAAAGCACCATCGAGTGCGGTGCCATCTTCTCTTTTCCGAAGCCAAGGCGTTTGCCGAGCATGACGCAGAGAATCAGAGCGCTCCATCCGGAGGTCATGTGCACCACGGTGCCGCCTGCGAAATCGATCGATGGAATCGCTGCTTTCGCGTTCCAAACACCGTTCATGTAGCCGGTAATCCCCCAGACCATGTGGGCCATTGGGAAGTAAACGAGGAACATCCAGAATCCGATGAAAGTCATCACCGCGGAGAACTTCATGCGCTCAGCGATGGCGCCGACGATCAGCGCGGGCGTGATGATCGCGAACATCATCTGGTACATTGAGAACACGTTCTGCGAGACCCAGTAGCAGTAGTCCGTGTTCGGGGCCGAATCGACGCCCTTCATGAAGAAGAACTCGCTTCCCCCGAGGAACGGGCTGTCGAAGTTCTTTCCGAACACCAGGCTGTACCCGAAGGCCCACCAGAGGATGGACACCATGCCGGCGCAGCCGAGGCACTGTGCGAGGACGCTGAGCACGTTCTTTTTGCGGACCAACCCGCCATAGAACAGTGCCAAACCGGGTAGCGTCATGAACAACACGAGAGCCGCAGAGGTCATCATCCATGCGTTATGACCGGCTCCTGGTGCTCCCATCGTGGGCTGCTTGAACCCCTCGGGAAATTCTTCCACTTCTTCTCCCGCATCGTTTTTCTTTTTGACCTTCAAATCTTTGAACGCAGCCGCGGGATCGGTGTTGCCGAAGTAGGCTTCGATCGCGGTGATCCGTTGCTCAAGAGTGGCCTCGGCTGTGGCCGCCGGCGCCGCAGGTGCCGCGGCCGCTGCGGGAGCGGGTGCTGGTGAGCCCTCCGTTGCAGGCGACTGCGCGTGCAGGGTGGTGTTAATCCCTCCGAACACAATGGCGCCAGCCATTGTCGCGAGGGCGATTATACGTGGAACTTTGAGCATAGGTGTCAATTTTGGGTTGCTTGTGTGTTTTTCCGGTCGCCCCGCCTGTTTTTCAGCCAAGGGTCCCGGACGTCCTCGAATCGCGGTTATGGAAACCCTAATCTTTGGACTCAACCGGAATAAGCAGCGGCCGTGCCACGTATCATAACCTAAAGAAAATGAGCGTATTTATGAATTTAACGCGATGTTTCGGTGGCCTGGACTGAGCGTAGAACTACAGGCTGTAAAAAAAACGACACAACCGGATACCGGTTGAGCAGGCTCATAGGCTGGGGATGGGCAGTGCTCCGGGGGGTAACGAGTTTTGGCTTTCGATTCAGGCTGCGGGTAACGCTTCACCTCAACGTCGTTGGCTTGAGTTGCGCCCCGGGTGGAGCGGCCGCCGGTGATGAGTTTTTCCAGAAGCGCCTGCATCTGGGCGACGCGTTCGGGTTGTTCGGCGGCCAAGTTTTTGGTCTCACCGAGGTCTTCCGCTAGGTTGTAGAGCTGGGCG
>JBILUQ010000437.1:0-2637 GCA_044370935.1 Chthoniobacteraceae bacterium | reverse complement strand
GGTACCCCCGGGGTTCTCCGGCTGGGTTTTTGTGTGGGGGGGGTGGGGGGGTATCATGTTTGCCTTTGCCGCCGGAGCCCGGGGCGAGGATGAGCTTCCAGGAACCCTCGCGCACGGCGGGTGGAGATCACTTCGCAGTGCGCCGGGATGGGCTCCCGGACGGGTTGCTTTTGGAACCACCGCTGAGCAGCTGCTCGGCGACATGGTTGCCGATTCGCTCGGAGGCCTCGCGGGGGAAATGGCATCCTTGCATGGGTAACTGGCTTTTTCTCACGAAACGGTAGAGGTCGTTCACTGGGATCTGGTGTTTGTGCATGACTTGCAGTGCGACGGCGTTGTAGGCCTCCGCGTCGTCAGGCAGGCTCCCGTTGTTCGCGGGCGTCGTGGTGGCCCACATCAGGGGCCGTCCCGTCTTTTTCAGTTCCATAACGAGCTTCTCCAGTTCCGCGCCATAGCGCTCCAGCGGGATGCATCGTGTGTAGCCTTCTTTGGGCTCCCTCGAGTATTCTTTCCCCTGCATCCATTTCAGGGCGTGCTGGCCCCAGTTGAACTGGATGACGTCAAAGGGTCGCCCCAGTTCCTGCTCCGGTTCCGTCACCTGGAGGCGCACAATCTCCGCCCAGTCGGGCTGATGATCAAAGGCGGTGGCGCCTGTGCGGACGTTGGCTTTGCGAAGCATTGCACTGCGCAGAAAGGTGCTGTATTGCCCGACGATGGAGTCGCCGAGCACGAGAAGGTTCGGGAGATCGGGTTCGTTGCCCTCCATCAACACTTCCTCGATCTTGTTCGCGACCACGGAAGCGATCAGGGAAACGCCCGCATCGGTGAGGAGGAAATCCCCGGGGCGCTGCATGTCCTCCCGGCGGATGCGGACATACTCGTGGAGGTCGAGCAGCATGGCGCGGCGTTTGTAAGCGTTGTCGGTGAGGGTGCGGTTGTCGGCCTCGATCTGGACTGCGGAAATCGCGGCGTTGCCATCGGGCAGGGGGACGGATGTGGCCCAGATCCACTTCGTTTGCCGATCCGGCCCCGACTTGCCAAGACCGTCGAGGAACTTTCGAAACTGCGCCGTGCTCAGCGCTGGTTTGCCTGTCGCCGGATCCACCCGGGCTGCCTCCGTCACTCCAGCGTATAGTACGAGGTCATGCTTTGCCAGTAACACCGGGAGTCGCGCGAGGAATGCGTCCATCTCCACCTTGCCACCAGCGGGAGCGGCGAGAAACTGGACGGCGATGCGGGACTTCAGCAAGTCTCGGAGGGGCTCGACATACTGTGCTCCCACGGCATCTCCGATGAACAGAGCGGATTTGGCAGGGGCGGGGTTTACGGGTCTCGGCAGCGCCTTGTCAATCGGGACGTCGTTGGTCAGGCTGGCGCGGTCCCGCTTTGGGGTGACGAACACGTCTGTCTTGGGCGGTTGCGGTGCGTCAGCCGCGAGCAACAAGCCGAGCGGGGTCAGTAGCATGGCGGTGAGGGCCGCCCGAAGGAAGACAGCCTGCCAAGCGGATTTAAAATAGAAGCAGGCAACGGTGAGGATGGCATTCATGGACGTGGCTATTTGTCTGTGTGGAGTGGTTCGATGAGAACTTCGTCGAACCACGAGGCGAGAGGTTTTTGTTGTTTTCCCCCCGGTTAGAGGCCCATGTCGTTCTTCGGCACGTCACCACAGAGCGTGGTGTAGGTGAGAGCTAGCTCGCCGTTGAGCATGACCTGAAGTTCCGTGCCACGCAGTTTAAGGACGAGAGCGTGCCACAAGTCGGGGGTGATCTGATGGGTGGATTTGCTATTACCAGACGGCTGAAACATCAAGTCCCGAACCACAAGACTGATCGATGGTTTACTACTGGTTTTTCCTTTCGCCCCGTTTTCGGAGCTCCCGCGGTCGGCATCCGCGCCATTCCGCTCTTTCGAGGCAGGCACCGGCTCGGTGTTGTCAAAGAACACAAGGTCACCGTCTGCATTCATCCTCACCGGGCCGCGCACGAGGTCGTGGCGGAAGTCCGCAGGGGCCGTCATCAGTGGCGCTCAACTTGCCGATGTAGGCGCTGCGAAACGTGTTCGCCGACGTCCAGCGAAAACCTGTGCGCTCCGATTGCTGGCCGGCGGTGTCGTAATGCACTTGGTCCGTCGCTTTTGTCAGGAATGGCCAGGGCGTTGATGCAGGCCGCGGAAGATCAAAACGCTGGATTCACAGCCGCTTCACGCTCTCACCTACGCGGTGAAAAACCTCGCTGTGGCGTCCCCGCAGTTCCACGGCGATACCGCCCTGCTCCAATGGCACTTCCACGGTGCAAGTGGCGTCGTCGGCTTGCCAGGGGTTCACCGCAAAGATGATCCATTCATCGGCGCTGACTCGCATCCGGCGGATGAGGGGCCGCTTGGCTTTCCAGAGGACGTGAGCGGGTTCGTCGGGCATGAGTTTGGCGGAGGCGATCTTGGTGGATAGATCGGACACGCGGCCGAGGCTGTTCATGAAGATGGGAAGCGTGTGGTAGTATTGCCCCTGCCGCTTGGGCTCCGAACCCCAGAGCGCGAGGCCGCGTGCGCCGCAGAAGTAAGGCAGCACGGCCATGGCTTCGGCGAGCCACGGGGCGACCTCCTGACCAGCTAGCTTCTTGTTGGACTCATGGTAGCGCA
>JBILUQ010000184.1:0-7863 GCA_044370935.1 Chthoniobacteraceae bacterium | reverse complement strand
ACCGTTTGGTCGCACGCTGAAAGACGGAGTTCTTTGAAGGTGTGGAGCCGCGCCAGATCGCCTCTGCGGCTGGAAATTTGCGGCTGACACAGCAGGCCTGCCGCAGTACAGGATGCCCCATGTCATTTCCATTCCGTTCACCGCGTCATCAAGTTGGGGGAATCTTTGTGTTTGCCAGGATTTTGGATAAGATCCGGCACTTCGCCATGCACGGCAGTCTGCCCGACGGTTACCATCTTGGGCCGATCGAAGGGGCACGAACTTTTGATGACCGCGTCTGCGGATTTTTGGGTGTCAGCTACGAAGATCTCTCAAGGCGGACCCGAGACGGGGGAACGGATGAAGAAGTGCTCGAATGGTGTTTTGAAAACGGCAGGCGCCCGGATGCTGAGCAGATCGAGATCTGGAATGGTTTCATGCAAAAGCGCGGTTGGCGCGACTCAGCCTCGGCTGGATTGGCGCAGCAGAAAGCCGAGGCAGGACTTGGCGAGCGCGAGGATATCCAGGTGTTTTTTGATCTGATGGACGTTGAGGAGGGGAGGATGCCTTAGAGAGCATCGCGAGGTTCGCCGAGTTCGCGGTTATGATTCCCTGATGTGGACCCAGGTGTGGACGTGGGGGGCGCCTCTGAAGAGCCAAATCATGTTTGGACCTTCTATTTGCCAGACGTCCCAGATTCCATCGCCGCCGATGTCCATGGACTTGCAGAAGGCCATGTGGAGCGCATCGAATTGTGGCTCGATCAAACGCAGAGATTCCTCCGCGTCTTCTCTCCGAAACGGAGCAAGGACCTCGGCGAGGACTTTTCTCACCATATTCCTTTGGTCATTGCTGAGTGCGCCCATAGGGATGCCCGGTAAGTCGGATTTCTTTCCCGAGAGGGCTACCGTGGCGGTTTCCTTTTCTTCACGCACTCTCTCCACCAGTGCGGCTTCGCGCTGTTTTCCGTCCAGCATTTTAAACACTTCGTTGGCGCGCCGAGCCTGGTACCAGTATGCGTTTCCGGGATGATCCGGTGCCTCTCGGAAACCTTTGGCTGCATGTCCGTAAAAGATAGGTCCACCGAATGCAGCGCCTTTTACGGAGTTTCCATCGCATCTGCGGGTGCAATGGCGGCCGGTGAGCACAAACTCAAACGAGCTGTCTGGTTCACCGAATAATGCGACGGAGGTGCCTCCATCGAAGCCTTCGCCCTCCGAATCGTGAATCACCTGATCAAGGACTTTGGTTGCATACTCTGGTGAGTGGAGGCTGAGGAAAATTTGACGCACAAGGTCTCTTTGATCCGTATTAAGGGTCTCCTTCTGTGATTTATTGATCATCCAGTTGTTGTTTACCTTCGAGCGAAGGGGATGATCAAAGGCGAAGCAGATGCCTGCTTTTTGTTGAGGGGAAAGGGATCGGAAAAGTTGTGCGACAAGAGTCTCGGATTTTGGCTTTTCGTCGGCGTGAGCATTTCCGAGCAGAGATCCTGCGACCAGCGAGCCGACGCCGGTTTGTAGAAATTTGCGGCGACTTAGGCCGGAGTCCGTTGAAAAGTGGCGGATCGTTTCCGCGTTGTTATGGAAGTTTTTCATGGGGGATGCTGTTTCGCTCCAGAGATTCGGCCCTCTGAGCGGCCAAGGCAATTCAGATTGCGGAGACGGCCATTTGGGAGGCGGCTTGCATTTGAATGTGGCTTGAATTGGGGCATATCGAAATATGGCTTCCCCTGTTATGAGCCAGTGTGTAATCGAAGTTGGCTAGTCGACCAACCCCAACCTCCCCAGAATATGATCCTTAACCAGACCGCTGCAGCCCTCGCTGCAGTCGCAGCATTTAGCACACTTGCAATGGCCTCCTCCGCCCCCGTCCCTGAACCTTTTGGTCGAACTGCTGATGGCACCCCAGTAGAGGTTTATACGCTTACGAATAACCGCGGAGTGAAGCTTCGAGCCATGACGTACGGCGCCATTGTTCTAAGCTTGGATGTGCCGGACAAGAAGGGTGCGGTCGCCGATATCACGCTCGGGTACAAGACTCTTGCCGAGTATGAAAAGGCGACTCCATACTTTGGGGCGATTGTTGGCCGTTTCGGAAACCGCATTGCGGGCGGTCAGTTCAGCTTGGATGGAAACACCCACAAGCTTGCGAAAAACAACACTCCGGGAGGAAAACCCTGTTCGCTCCACGGCGGCAACAAGGGCTTTGACAAGGTAGTTTGGAAAGCGGAAGGGCTGAAGGGAGATGGATCGCAAGGTGTACGCTTCCGGTATTTGAGCAAGGACGGGGAGGAGGGATATCCCGGTAATTTACAGGTCAGCGTAACCTATTGGTTGAATGAAAATAGCGAATGGCGGGTCGAGTATGAGGCAACCACAGACAAGGCGACCCCTGTGAACCTCACCCAGCATGCCTACTTCAACCTAAAAGGAGAGGGGTGTGGCGACATTCTTGGGCACACCCTCCAGATTGCTGCTTCGAAGTTCACCCCTGTTAATGAGGGGATGATTCCAACCGGGGAACTACGATCGGTGGAAGGAACAGCACTCGACTTCCGCAAGGCAAGGGCCATCGGTGATCGTGTAAACTCAAAAGAGGAGCAGATGGCGCTTGGCGGCGGATACGATCATAATTTTGTTCTGGATAATCAGGGTGGATCACTCGCTTCTGCAGCGCTTGTTTTCGAGCCCACGAGTGGCCGGACCTTGGAAGTGAGTACCACAGAGCCGGGGATTCAGTTCTACTGCGGCAATTTCTTGGATGGAACTCTCTCTGGAAAGTCCGGAAACAAATATGAACATCGGAACGGATTTTGCCTCGAGAGCCAACATTATCCAGACTCGCCGAATCATCCGGAGTTTCCGTCTTCGATTCTTCGTCCCGGAAAGACGCTCAAAAGCACTACGGTCTTCAAGTTCGGCGTGAAATGATACTTGGTGACTGACGCCTGTGGCACTCGAAGCCACGCATCTTCGAGTCCCTAGCCGCGTATCCGGCAGCCAAATGTTAATCTGTCGGACTGGGAGAGTCTTGCGGACTACGACAGACGGACAGCCCGTGTTTTATCCAAACGCATCACGTCGCCGCTATTGAAGGAGGGAGTGGCTTTCGCATCGGTGATTTTTTCGGAGCGGAGTTGGACGCTTCCCTGCTCCACCAGACGCCTAGCGTCCCCGCGCGATTTTGTAATTTGGAAACCGTTTTGATATGCCGCAACTACGGCCGAAACGATGTCCGTCCCCAGATCGCTGATTGATACCGTCGGCAAGTCCGCCTGTTGCAGATCGCGTTTCGAGAAGCGCGTGTTGAAGTCCTCCAGGGCTGCAGCGGCGAGTTCTTCGGAGTGGTAACGAGCCACAATCTTGCGCGCCAGTTCCTTTTTTGCCTGCATTGGATGGGTGTCCGGCATGTCTTCTCCAAGCAGAAGTAGGTAGTACCTCGCCATGAGCTCATCGGATATGCTCATGAGCTTTCCAAACATCTCCGTCGGAGCCTCGGTTACGCCGACGTAGTTGGCGAGGCTCTTGGACATTTTCTGAACTCCATCGAGTCCCTCGAGAAGCGGCATTAGAAAAACCACCTGCTCCGGTTGGCCCTCTTCCCGCTGCAGATCTCTTCCCACTAAAATGTTAAAAAGTTGGTCGGTACCCCCCATTTCGATGTCGGCTTTCACCATCACCGAATCCCAACCCTGAATGATCGGGTATTGAATCTCGTGCAGTCTCACCGAGTCGCCTCGCTCGATGCGTGAGCGGAAGTCTTCGCGGTGCAGCATCTGTTGGAGTGTGACGCGGCTGTTGAGGCGAATGATCTGCTCGAAATTCATGATCTCAAACCATTCTCCATTGAAAACGGTTTTGGTCTTCGCGGGGTCGAGGATCTTGAACGCCTGTGATTGGAAGCTGCGTGCATTTTCCATGATTGTGTCATGGGAGAGTTGGGGGCGCGTCTTTGATCTGCCGGATGGATCACCGATCATCGCGGTGAAGTCTCCAATGATCAGGACCGCCTGATGGCCGAGATCCTGAAATTGGCGGAGCTTCTGCAGACACACCGTGAATCCCAAGTGAATATCGGGAGCGGTTGGATCAACGCCAAGCTTTACGTTCAAGGGACGCCCGAGCGCGAGTTTTGCTCGGAGTTCGGGCTCAGACAAAATTTGCGCAGAGCCGCGCTTAAGGATGTTGAATTGTTCGTCCGGCGAAAGCATGTGAGGTGGCGGTTCGGAGATTGATAGCCTTCAGGTTGTACGAGCGAAGAGAAGCGGGCAAGGCGTGAATACAGCAGTACACTTGCTCAACTGATCTTCTTAATCCAAGTGCAAGTGATCCGCTGCGGCGAGCAGCTTCAGTCCGCGTGGTGGATTGGAACCACTCCAGAGTAGGAGGTGGGAGTGCGCTGCTTGATGATGAACCATAGCGCAACGGCAAGGATCAGCGTGCAGATTTTCGCGACCGGATGGTCAGTCAGCAGGAGTTTCATTTTGGGGTAGAGACAAGAGCTCGCTTAGGCGGCTTTTGAGCGTCTCCGGCTCGAAGCCGCGCTCGATTTTGCCGTCGTGACAGATGGAGACCGCACCAGTTTCCTCGCTGACGATAATCACAATCGCGTCTGTTTCGTCGGTGAGGCCGAGGGCCGAGCGGTGACGCAGCCCTAGGCTTCGGTCCAGATCCGTGCGATCGGTGAGGGGAAGGATGCAAGCCGCCGCGGCGACCCGGTCGCCACGGATGATGAGCGCCCCGTCGTGCAGGGGCGTCTTGTGGTGGAAAATGGAGATCCCCAGTTCTGTGCTGATGAGTCCGTCGATCGGGACGCCTGAGTCAGCCCAGTTTTCCAGAGGAACCTCGCGTTCGATTGCGATGCTGCCACCGAGCCTGCGGTTCACGAGCTCGAACGCCATTTCACAAAGCAGCTCAGCAGTCTGCGGATTTTGCAGCGTTGATGAGAAGAAGCCCGCATTCCCAAACGAGGCCGCGATCCTTCGTAACTCGGGTTGGAAAATGACAACCAGCGTGAAGAGGCCGAGTGCCGCAATGTTTCTCAATAGCCATTCGAGAACCGGAAGCTGGAGGATTTCAGACGCCGCCAGAAGCGCCACGGACGCGATGATGACACCAATCAACATTCGGCTGCCCCGAGTTTCGCGCAGGCGCAGCCAGAGCTGATAGATCACAAACCATAGCAAACTGATCTCAAGCGCATCCCTCCAGTGCAGGAGGATAAAATCATGGATGGCTTGAATGCTCATGCGGGTTGATTTGTGTACCCGATGGACGTGCTCGCGTCACGTCTCTTGGAAAATGCCATGATGGCCTCGGTCATGCGAATCGCCTCAGAGTTCGCTTTGACGTCATGGGCGCGCAAAACCGATGCTCCGTGATGCCGCGCGTAAGCGCTCAAGGCTACAGTCGGCCAGAGGCGGTCTTCCAAGTCCGCGCTGCCGGTGAGTTTTGAGAGGAACGACTTTCTCGAGACCCCCAGAACCACTGGCCGGCCAAGCGACAGGAATTCCGTTAATTGTCGAAGAATGGCAAGATTGTGTTCGAGCGATTTGCCGAACCCGATGCCAGGGTCGAAAGCGAGCTGCTCGAGGGCAATGCCGCTGGCGAGGCATTGGGTGGCCGTAGCCGAGAAAAATTCACGGATCTCGCCAGCGACATCTGTGTAGCAAGGTGCGTCCTGCATGGTGCCCGGAGATCCTTGCATGTGCATGCAAACCGCGCCGGCCTTACACTCCGCGACCACAGCACGCATTTCGGGGAGCCTTAATCCCCCGATATCGTTTACAATGGACGCACCAGACTGGAGCGCGGCCCGCGCCACAGCGGGCTTCGCTGTATCGATCGAAATCGGGATATGTGTGCTGTCCTTTAATGCCTCGATGACGGGGAGCACCCGGCGCATCTCCTCCGATTCATCCACAGGCGTCGCGCCCGGCCTCGAGGACTCGCCTCCGATATCCAGAATTCCCGCACCCTCCTGAACAAGCTCCAGAGCGTGCCTTACAGCAGAACCCGGTTCCTGCCAAAGCCCGCCGTCTGAGAAGGAATCGGGCGTAACGTTGAGCACGCCCATGACGATGGCGCCTTCAGAGAAGTCGATGGTATGGTGGCGGGCTTTCCAGAGCAGGAAAGAAGTGGCAAGCGTTTGAGAGTTGGCCGGCAAGGATGGCTCAAGATCGATGATAGGATGAGGAATCGTGCGGATTAAATGAGAGGGGCGTTGTTGCGAGTGGCGCAGTGGTCTATCTCAGAAGGATGAATTCAGCAACACCCCTGACCCAGCAGCATCAAGATTCTGCGGCGATGCAGTCCAATCCCTACGAGAGCAAGCGCCTTTTGCGTGAATACCTGCTGTTTCATTACGCCACAGCGCAGGAGGTTGCGGGCCACCTTTGGGCCCCGGTGGACGCGCTTGAATATCCGGCGCGTTGCGTGGCGAAATGTGTGGACGTGTCAGTGCTGGGTGCCCATTCGCGTGGGCTAGACTTGGGCTGCGCGGTTGGGCGTTCCACTTTTGAACTGGCGCGATGGTGCGGGGAGGTGATCGGGATTGATTATTCTTCGAGCTTCATCGAGGCGGCTGAAGCGATTCGTGCGGGCAGGAGTCTCGCGTACGAATGCGTGGAGGAGGGGGAACTCTCAAAGCCGCTCAATGCGTTGCTTCCCGCGGGTGTGGACCCTTCTAGGGTTGGCTTTGAGCAAGGGGATGCAATGGCGCTGCGGGATGGGTTGGGTGTTTTTGATGTTGTGTTGATGGCCAATTTAATCGACCGGCTGCATGACCCATCAAAGTGCCTCCTTTCACTCGCCAAATTAGTGGTGCCCGGCGGGCAGTTGGTGATTACCTCGCCTTACACTTGGATGGAGGAGTACACCCCTCGGGAAAACTGGATTGGAGGAAGGATGGAGAATGGGGTGCCGCTGCGCACAATGGTCGGTCTGCGTCGGTGTTTGGAGCCGGATTTTGAATTGGTAGAATCGCGTGATCTGCCGTTTTTAATCCGTGAACATGCGCGCAAGTTCCAATGGAGCGTAGCCGAGGGCACGCGCTGGATCAAACGCTCCTGATTCGAGTGGCGCAAATCGCGCGAAGAGTGCCCGAGATGCACTGTGTTTGACCCGCGAAGCCCGAATCTCAGCGCCCCGACGGCTCTGGAGCCCCGCGTTATGAATCGAAGATGACAAGGCAATGCGCGCGCTCCCGAGGACTGCAGCTATGCACAATCACAAATTCGTGACGTCGCCACTGATAGAGAGCTCGGCTTCCATGTAATCGTTTAGCGCGATGAATCCCCAGGCAGGCAAGGGATCGATAAAGGTCCCTCGGAAAGAATCGCCGCGGCGACCGGAGTATCCGCTCTCGTAGCGACAAAATCATGGATCAGACCAATCGGTTCGTCTGTGTGCTCCGTGCAGGTTTTCAGACGGCCTGCGGGGGATAGCTCCGATTAGAGGACGATTCGCGCCTTCTCCAAACGCTGCATGAGAGTTTGAACCTGCCACTGGTTGAAGCGATGGTTAAACGCAGATCGGCCTCTATCCAGCGCTTGTTGAGCCAAAACTCTCCTCCGCAGGATGAGTTGCCGACAAACACGAGTTTGCCCGCACCCTGACAGTCATGATTCACGAAGGTAAACCTTTCCGCCGCGCTGCCCAACATTTTCCTGAGCTCCTCTTTGGTTGAGCCGCGGTGCGTGCCGGTCCCAATTAAAAGGGTCACGCATTCGGGGGGTGTAAAGATTTGTCTGTAAAAGTCTGCACAACCCATCGACCCGCCGCACTGGCAGTCGATGGAGCGTAGCGGAATCGGCTGCCCGTGCGGCGGCGCGCCAACCTCCTCCCAGTCCCAAGGATTGCAGGTGTCCGCCCAAGGCCGAAC
>JBILUQ010000183.1:0-7877 GCA_044370935.1 Chthoniobacteraceae bacterium | reverse complement strand
CTAGAGTGCGCACCGATAAACGATTGTTCTCGGAACACGCACCCTGCGTGCGGTCTCCAATGGCCGTGTTTTTTGGATGAGATCAAGGGTTTGTTCCCCGATAAGCCGCGGCAGGCTGACGCTGAATCGCAGTCGTCTGCCGTTGATCCCTTGAACGTATTGGGCGCCATGCGCGAGCCATGCGCGCGCCTGCTCGATCCACGGGTCGATAAACGAGCGGGCTTTGATTGGTTCGCTGATGAGTTGCGCGGGCGCGAGACCCATTGCGTCGAGCTCCTGAGACGGCAGGTAACATCGGCCGGCACGCAGGTCCGCAGGCATGTCCCGGAGGATATTCACCAGCTGCAGGCCCTGTCCAAAAAGCCTCCCGTGTTCCAGCAGCAAGTCGAGCGGGACTTTTGTGTAGTTTGGAATCTGAGCGTGACAGAGTAGCGTCCAGAATTCGCCCACGCATCCCGCCACGGCGTAAGCATACCCGATGGTGTCGTCTCTGGTTCGAAGCGCCTGAGGCGCGCTCTCCTCTGCGTAACCGAAACGAATCAAGTCCGAACGCTGGCCGGCAATGATTGTTTCAAGCACGTCCTTTATCTGAGCGCAAAGATGAGGGGGTAGCGTGTTCAGAATTTGGAGCAATGCCGGAGTTTCTTCCAACAGCAGTCCTTCTCCCGCGTGAGGGGCGCTGATATTTTTAAGAATAGAAGTGGCGGTATCAGTGATGGTTCCCGCGGACTGATATCCTTCATCATTGCATGCAATTGAGCGGAGGAGGCATTGAAGCCCGTCGAGCGCGTGTAATCGTTCGGCTAGCGGTGCATTCGAGGCATCGGCAATCGTATCGGTCGCGCGCGCGAGGAGATAAGCCAAGCCGAGGGGAGCGCGTGCTTGGGTAGGCAAAAAATGCAGTGAGAGGTAGAACGAGCGCGCGGTGGATTTTAACAGGGGCTGCGCACTTTTTTCCCACCCCGATCCGAGCACCGGAGGGAATGACATTGAACTGGCGGCCGAGACTTTCGGCGAGGGGCCGGCTGCCGGAGCGAGCGGCTTCACCGCTGCTCGTCCCCGGAAGCTTCCTTCTCGAGTTCCCTCTGCAGCTTTTCGTCGATCTTACCGGTGACGGCGAGACCGTGATCGATTTGGAATGTGCGGATCGCTGTCTGCGTGGCGGGCCCCATGAGTCCGTCTACAGACCCAGTGTAGTAGCCGAGCTTTCTGAGTGCGGCTTGGATTTGCACCGTCTGCTCTTGAACCTTCGATGACTGACTGCTTGACGAGGTGTGGCTCTGGTTCTGGACTGGGCGGGCGCTCGGCACGCTGAATCCATCGTATACCCGGCCGAGAACCGAGGAGTAAGGGGGGGAGGTCTGGTAATGGGGCGCCGGAGGTGGCGGCGTAGTGCTGATGACGGTCGCCGGAGCTACAGGATAGGATCCATAGTAGTACGTGCTTACCGAGTTAGAGTAGTTTGGCCAGTAGTAGGGTTGGCATGTTGAGGAAGGGGGGTAGGTACGATAGACGGGTGCACAGTAAGGATGGTAACCGTAGACTGGACGGATACCACTCCGGCACGGTGCAATGCCGCTGCCGACCGAGATGGAGACGGAGTTGCCGCCGAAGGGGCGTGCCTCCACCGCCGCCGTGGCGTACATAATGGCGGCGCTGGCCAGAAGGGAAGGGCTGAAAGCACGGCCAGAGACCAGCATGGAAGGAGGGAGTTTCATCGTAATGAAGCCCAGATAGTGGGAATTATGACGTTCTTGTGACGTTTTCTGCCAGTTTGTTCGCCGTGCCTAGATGCTTAGTAAACCGACTAGCTGGCCATCGTTTGCCACGCTAGCCCTCTCAAGGTTAACAATCGTCGAATTCGGGAGATTTGTCAACTTTACGCAGCTGAGGTCGCGGTCCTCCTGTGGCACGCTCTTTGCTACGTTTGGTTTCAATGAATGTAGCGGCTTACAAAGGGGCGTCCGCCCTTGCAGCGTATGAGCAATGGCAACAGAGCATCAGTCAGAATCTCGCCTACACGGGGGTCATCGGATACCGCCGGGACCAGTCTACATTTTCCGGATTAATGGCGGAAGTCGCGAAGTTAAATGACGGGACGAAAGTGACGCAGAGCCTGAAAGGGGTAATGCCGCAGTACAGCGCGAGTTTGGATGCGACGCCCGCTCCTCTGCACCATACGGGAGTCCAGACAGATTTTGCAGTGGATGGCCCTGGCTTCTTCAGAATCACGAAGCCCGATGGAACGAAGGGGTATTCGCGTTCGGGAGATTTTCGTCTGAATGAGGATAGGGTTCTCGTGACGCAGAAAGGCTATCTAGTTGACGGAGAGAACGGGCCGGTACAATTCCAGCAGCAGGGGGGCGAGATTTTTATCAATTCAACTGGTATGATTGTTCAGGGTACCCAGCAAATTGGTAGAATAGGCGTCTTTAAGTTTGATGATCCGTCGAAACTGCGTCGTGCGGGGGAGTCGATGCTGGAACCCTCGGTTGGTCAGAATCCGATCCCGGTAGAAAATGCGAGCTTAGTGCACATGGCACTGGAAGAGAGTAATGTACGTCCTATGAAGGAAGCCATTGACATGGTGATGGTTTCGCGTTTTTACGAGGCCTCCAAGAAGGTCATTGACGTGAGTGACGAGAATGCGGGGAAGGTTGTTCAGTATCTTGGAAGTTCTTCCTGAGATCCGTCTTTAAGTATTTCCTTGGACCTGTAACTTTCCATCAGATGTTTCTTTGACTATTTTTATTTCAAGCTTAGGTATTAAATTTTAATGAGGCACTCACTTATAGAAGAAAACTAATTGTATGATACAATCATTGTACGCGGGCGCGAGCGGGATGGATGCTCAGCAACTTTCCTTGAATACAATCGCTAATAATTTGGCTAACGCCAATACAACGGGATTTAAGCGTCAGAGGATTGAATTTCAGGATTTGTTGTACCAGAAGCCGCGCGCAGCGGGTGCGGATGTCGGAAATGGAAATCTTCTCCCGACCGGTACGGAAATTGGGAATGGCGTCCGAGTTGTGGCGACTGCAAAATTATTTACTCAGGGGCAATTGAAGCAGACTGGCAACCCATTTGATTTGGCGATCGAAGGGGACGGCTTTTTTCAGGTGCTCCGTCCGGATGGTTCCTTCGCCTACACTCGCGACGGGCAATTAAAGACGGATTCAAACGGTCGGGTAGTTACGAGCGATGGCATGCCGATTCAGGGGTTCACTCCCGTGCCTCTCGGCGCGACCCAGATCGACATCAGTCCGGAGGGCAATGGGGTATATTCAGGCCCAGGACTCGCCCCAGTTCAATTTCAAGTTCAACTCACTAGGTTTGCGAACCCAAGCGGTTTGAGGAGCCTCGGTGGGAATTTGCTTGAGGAGACGACGGCGAGTGGTCCGGCCCAGCAGTCCAATGCAGGGATTCAGGGGATGGGACGGATTCAACAGAGGAGTCTGGAATCATCGAACGTAAGTGTCGTCGAGGAAATGGTGAACATGATTCAGGCCCAGCGCACTTACGAATTAAACTCCAAAGCGATCACTACTTCGGATGAAATGCTATCTCAATTGAGTGGCCTGAAGCGATGATTAGTTCCCGTTGGCTAAAATCATTGGTGTACCTTTCCTTTACAGGGGCGGGTAGCTATTGTTTTGCTGATTTGAATGATTTATTGAAGCCGGTTCCCGGTGCGGTTGCGCCTCGGGGATTAGATCCGAAGCGCTCTGCGTATGTTGGGAGCAAAGATGATCGATCGGAGGCGGTTTCTCTGGTGGCTAAAAGTGCACTCCCTCAAGGCGAATCGGAGAACGCACCGCCGACGTCCGCTCAGAAATTAATGACGGAAGCGGAATTGATCGCTGCAATCGAGAAAGATTTCCCAAGGCGGTTTCCGTTTAAAGGTGAATTGAAGGTGAGTTTGGCGCGCCCGTGGACGCCCTTGAAAATGCCCGGACCGGATTTTTTCGCAGAATGCATTCAGATTGCTGGTAACGGTTTAAGCAGCAATATGGGGTTCACTGTTCGTGTTGTGAGCGATGGAAAGATTGTAGGTGAATGGCCGATGCAGGTCCGTGTCGAGCTGTGGCAGGATGTTTGGATTTCTTCGCAGCGCATCGAGAAGGGGACGGTTTTAGAGGCTGGCCTTCTAAGTCAGAAGCGCATGGATGTATTGCGGGAGTTTGCTGTGCCGCTCACTGTGGACCACGACCTCCAAGGATTTGAAGTGAACCAGCCAGTTCAACCAGGCAGGCCGCTCACGAGGCGTGATATTGTGGAAAGAACTATCGTGAAAAAAGGCCAGTTGGTAGATGCAGTTGCTTCTGAAGGTGGATTAAACATCCGAATGAGGGCGATGGCGATGGAGGGTGGACCAGCGGGTGCGGTGATCCGTGTTAGAAATATAGACAGCCAAAAGGAGTTTGTGGCTCAAGTACTCAATGAAAATCAGGTTCAAGTTAGATTCTAACAGATTGACGCGGATGTCTCTACTCCTTGTATTGTTGTTCCTCGGGGCAGGCGATGCTTTGTTCGCTGGTTCGTTGTGGCGGGAGGCTGTGACTGAAGAAAGAGGAATGTTTGCCGATAAGAGGGCAAGACGTGTCGGCGATATCATCACAATAGTGCTCTTCAATGAAAGGGTTCAGTTGGATGTTACGAATGCGGCGACAAGAACCGACACCAATAATTCAAAGCCAGGTCTCGGGACAAACCTTCTGAATCAATTTATCGCCGGTATCACTTCAAGAGACAGAGCGCGTGTTGTATCTGGTGGTTCTGGATCATATGACTCAAGCTTCCCCACCAATCTTCTACCTCGTGAGGGTGGTGCTCCCCCGATATTGGACCCGACTGCTGCTGCGTTCGGAAATGCGAACAACAATTCGGTTCGATTTAATCATAATCTCAACTCGCAAATTGCAGTCCAAGTGATTGATGTTCTTCCAAATGGAAATTTGGTTGTTGAGGGTCAGCGAATGGTTTCTTTCGGCCCCGAAAAAATTATTGCCTCTCTACGCGGTATTTTACGGCCTTACGATGTTACGGCGCAGAACACGATTGCCTCTTCGCTGGTTGCTGATGTGAGGATTGATTATGTCCCCGAAGGACAACTCTCTTTCACGGCGAAGCCGGGATGGATGCAACGCTTTGATGAAAAAATATCTCCGTGGTGAGTAGTTTGCCCGGTGATGCTTCTCTCACTTACTTCTATGAATCTCTTTTTTAAGCGAGTAATTTGTCTGGCGATGTTTGTAAGCCACCTCGTCCCCTCGGCCCATGCGGTCCGAGTGAAGGATTTGACGCTGGTCGAGGGTGGGCGGGATAACCAACTGGTGGGATATGGACTGGTCGTTGGCGTGGCGGGTAAGGGGGATAGTCGTAACGACCAGATTGTGAGGACAGTCGCGAATGCGCTCATGCGTTTTGGTTTGAATTTCAACACAAACGGAACTGTTTACGATTCTCGCCAGAACGCTCAGAACCCTCTTCAGAGCACTCAGATCAAAACGGAGAACATGGCGGCAGTGATGGTCACCGCAGATATCCCAGGGTTTGCCCGGGCGGGTACGCGAATTGACGTTACGATCGCATCGATGGGTGATGCGAAGACCATTCAAGGGGCCGTTCTTCTCCAGACTCCACTCCTTGGAGCGGATGAACAGGTTTATGCGGTTGCTCAGGGAGCCATTGCCACGGGCGGCTTTATTGGTGGCGAGGGTGGAGCTGGGGGGGCCACTGTTCAGAAAAATCATCCAACTGTGGGGATGATCCCCGGTGGGGCGCTCGTCGAGAAAGAAATTCCTTCCCACTTCGTTCGCGACAACAGTGTTGAGCTGCTGTTGCTTAATCCCGACTACGCGTCCGCCGCGCGTCTCGCCCAAGCGATCAATCAAGAGTTTCCGCAGAGCGCGATGGCCAAAAGCGCTGGCACTGTCAATGTCGCTGTACCAGATGATTTTAAAGGCTATGAAGTGAATTTTATCGCGAGAATGGGGGCCGTGGAAGTGGATCCAGACGTGCCAGCGAGAGTGGTGATCAACGAGCGCACCGGCACTATCATTGCAACTTCGAACGTCCGTATTTCGGCTGTGGCGATCAGCCACGGGGCGCTGACCATTTCCGTAGCCCAGCAGGGCGCTCGTCAGACGGAACAAGCAGAGTCAACCAGGCAGCAGAGTGCGCAAGTCACTGGGCCCAATGGTGATCCGATCGCAGGCGCGAATGCGACTGACAACCAGGCGGCGCAGAGAACGAGGGACGTTCGAACGAGCACGCAGGTTACTGCCGTCGAAAAGGCTGGTGCATTGAGGGTGGTGGAGGAGCATCCGACCATCCAGCAGGTGGCTTCGGCATTGAATGCGCTAGGGCTCACGACCCGTGACATGATGTCGATTTTCCAGACCATGAAGCGCGCCGGCGCCTTGCAGGCTGAGCTCATTCTAAACTGATCATGAACCTTTTACCGATCGCCTCATCCGGTGCTTCACCCTCCTCTTTTTCTCAGGAGGTTTCACTGACCAATGGATCGGCAAACCTTTCAAGTGCTGCCAATCCTCAGGAGGTTGCTCGACAGTTTGAGGCCATCTTACTGCGGCAAATGCTCTCGGAGTCGATGAAGTGCTTTTTGGAGCAAGGACAGTCTGGTCAGGTTTACGGTCACTTTTTGACAGACGCCTTGGCAGATACAATGACTAAGGGAGGTGGCTTGGGGATTCGCTCGGTGATTGAAGCCCAGCTGCGCCAAGACCCAGTGAAGAGTCCCGAGCCGCAGGCTCACGTAGCGCCCCAAGTGATTCAGAAGTCGCTCAAGCATTAGTCTTTTATGGCTTCACCCTCACCGATCAGGCGGCCAGTTGGTCCTCGGTCTGTTGGGAATCTGCAGGATCAGGTGATCGCGGGGATGCGCGCTGAGATCCAGGAGCACGGAGCGCTGTTGGCACTGTTTGACGAGCAGCAGAAGGCGATTTTGACCAGGGATGCACCTAGGGTTGTTTTGCTGGTAGACGCGATTCAGAAGCAGTTGGATGTTCTTCAGGCGGCGCGGTCCCGGCGCGAGATGCTGATGGCTCAAGCGATTTCAAAGGCGCGGATTTCACGCGATACCCCCCTTGCGGAGGTGCTCAAGCGGTTTGCGCCCGTCCTCCAACCCCTGCTGCAGGCGCTTTTAAGCGAACTGATGCGGATTACCGATCAGGTCAAGCGCAAGGCGAACCAGAACCAGATGCTGCTCGCCCGTTCCATCGAGGTTATTCGCGATTTGCTACAGGAATTCAGCCCTTCGAGCGCTGCTCGGACGTATGAAAACGACGGGCGCGTAAAAATAACTTTATCAGGCACCGGAGCTGCCTATAAGACATAGTAAGAACTTATATATGGCCGGACTTTTTGGAAATCTAGTACAAGCAAGCAAGGCTCTGGCTGCCCACCAGCAGTCCATCCAAGTGACTGGACGTAACTTGGCAAATATCAACAACCCCGAGTACGCCAGACAGCGGGTTGTGATGGGTGATCGGTATGTGACTCAGACGCCCCACGGCCCGGAGGGGTCTGGGGTGGAGGTGTTAGCGGTGCAACAACTCCGTGATGTTTTCCTTGATAGGCAGGTCGTTCGCCAAGCCTCCGACAACGGCTTTCTGCAGGCGCAGTACGACGCTCTCTCCAATGCTGAGTTGGCACTCGGGGATCGGGTGGATCGCACGACCGATCCGGCGTCCATTGGGGATATTGCGAACTCTCCGACGGGGATCGGGGCAGCGCTTGACCAGTTTTTCAATGGGATGGATGCACTGGCGGCTACCCCGAACGATTTGCCCGCGAAAATGGTGGCCATCCAAGGGGCGGAGGCGCTTGCCGAAAGGATCAACATTGCGGAT
>JBILUQ010000182.1:0-7952 GCA_044370935.1 Chthoniobacteraceae bacterium | reverse complement strand
CGTGTACCGAATTTGATTTGATACCACTACAGCGGTTCCATTCACAGGAGTAGCTACCGAGAGCACGCTCAATGGAAGCGGCCCCGTGTCCGGATCCCGGTCATTCGCCAAAACGCTGACCAGAGTCGCAGTTCCAACTGAGGTCCAAGCCGTATCAGCAGCAGCGACAGGAAGCTGATTGGTTGAGGGCGGCGGAGGGGGCACAGTGGTCTGCGAAGATGCAAACAAGTTGGAATACGGCACGACTTCACGTGGCAGACTGTTGCCGCTCCACTCGAGCTTAACTTCACAACCGCTGCCTCCCTGGAAGTACTCAAGCTTGATGTCGTACGCTTGTCCGGCGACCAACTGTATGCTGGCTTGATTCACGGTCGGCGCGTGCAACGTCCAATTATTCACCAACTGCTGTCCATTAACCCACAGTCTGACCCCATCATCGGATGTTGTGTAAAACGTCAACAACTCTGAATTCTTCGCCACCAGTTTTCCCGACCAGCGTACGGAGAAAGAACCGACACCAATCTTTGGATCTGGAGAACCAGTTCCCCAGTTCCAGTCAATGTACGGGTCAACCCGCGTCATGACCAACGCCGTCAGATCGTCGTTGTCATAGTATTCCGCCAACAAGCCGTTGATTGGATAAGATACAGGATCGGTTGTGCTTGAAATGTTCACAACCACACTCGCCGTAGCGGTCTTCATTCCATCAGACACGGTGTAGTTGAAGGAATCCGTCCCGCTAAATCCAGGTGCAGGCTGATACACAACCTGCCCACCCAAAACGCTGGCCGTTCCACGCGCTGGCGCGCTAACGCCAATCACGGAGAGGCTGAACGGACCACCATCAGTGTCCGAGTCGTTAGACAGTACGGAGATCGTCACCTTGCCATCGCGAAAACAACTTGCCGAATCGGCGACTGCAACCGGAGCCTGATTCGAAGGAGCCGATACGCCGGAGCGGTACACCTCGATTTCACGCAAGTTCAACTGACGAACTCCAGACTGCGAACCAGCATCCTTCAATTCCTTGGTAGATGCGCCCCCCCAAGTCACGTCGTTCACCAGAAGCCTGATCTTTTGAGTTGTGACCGGAGCAAAGCTGTGAGTAAACACGCAGCGCTCGCTGTAAAAGCTGTCCACTGTCGTGTGGTTTGCCTGATTGAAGGTGCGGAAGGTATTTGTTGGCTCTTTTACCGTCGCAACAGTGACCCATTGGCCACCCTGGTCAACCTGCAGTTCGTAATCAAGTATCGAGCCGTCGGCTTGCCACAATACACCGGCATACACCACGACTCGGTCAATGCTCTGAGCAGACGGCAATCGCACCTCAATCCATCCCGGATAACTCGCGTTATTGGCAGACCAGATGTGAGCGTCAGGCGCCTGCGTCCAATACCACGAATCCAATTGCCCGTTGATAACTTTACCGATCGAGTTATTCACGCCCGCAAAAATCGGGTGCGCGGTTGACCCAGAAGCTGCCGCACTTACTCCTGTTAACCTCGCAAGATTCTGCCCCCAATCGGAACGTGAAACATCCAATGTTCCGGAAAACTCCACGTAAGTGGGCAGCTCCCCGACAGGCAGCGTCACTTTACCTGCGACTACAGGCACCATCCGCTCAACGCCGAATGGCGAAACCACTTTCACGGAACTCGCACCCGTGATCGACAAATCAAGCTGCGATTGCGTCTCACCCGCCGTCATGAAGGCTGCCACTTGTTTGCCGACTCCGGCAAAGAGGTTACCCACAAACAACTGGTTTCCGGGATTACCAAAATCATATTTTCTCACATAGTTCGTGCCATACAACTCCTCAGCCCAAACCCGTAGCAACGGTCCCACCGGATTGACTGATTCATCATCGTTCTCAATCCAGCAAGGGTGATCCCAAAATCCCCCGTTACGGTCGTACCAATAGTGGTTGTGCTCCTTTGGGATGCCGTACTGCTCGTAGGTCATCATCTGAAGCATTGTCCATCTACCCTGCATCCTCGGCTGATAGCCTCCCCACGTCGGGCCGTAGAATCCTTGCTCTGTCTGCCACTTCTCGATCCCTGCTAAATTATATTGCCGCAGCCAAGTGTCGATTTGATCAAACGACTGCCGCACAAGAGTCAAATCACCATTCACGCAATTGTATGCGTGGAATGAAAATGCATCTATGTACTTCCCGCCTCCAGCACGGAAAAATTCATCGTTCCAGCCCGCCATCGGCGGCCCGACGCTGACCGCCCCCGGACCCATCACTTTCATCGAGGGGTCAACGCTCTTCACCAATTCATAAAACGGTTTGAGCTCATTATTCACAAACGCCGTTGCGCTCATGAAAAAGTTCGGCTCGTTCCGGGCTTCCCAGTACTTTACGACCCCTTTGAAACGCTCAACAATCTTCCGCACCCCAGCCAGATCCGTCGTGCCATTCGGAAAAACAACCAACAACTCACGCTTGCGAGCAGGGTCAAACGACTTGTAGTACGTCTGATCGATATCAAGCGCTGTCGCCAGCTTCGCGATTTCGGCGTCTGGCGCACTCGCATTATCAACCTTATGCCGCTGCGGGCCGTATCCAAATACTCCCCTCAAAATGCTGTCAGAAAACCAATCCACACCGCCTGAAGTGCCGCGTGCCGGCAGTTTCGGAAAATTAGGGGTGTCCCGAATGATTGAGAACATGCTGCTTCCCACCGAATCACCGTAGGGCATGCCTTGATCGTTCCCGTAAAGCGCAACCCGATACCAGCCCGGCTCTCGCACTGCTGGGGCGATTGAACTTCCAGATACCGGCCCGGTTTCCACAGTGTTCCCGTTGTAGTCTCGGATAACGTAGCGCGAGGCGCCCGGCGAAGTGAGTTTCAGGACCACCGGCTCCCCCTTGTAGAAAATGTGGTTTCGCTTGGTGGTCTGGGTATTCACAACCACAGGAGGATTTTGCCACTGCCAGTCCGCTTTGGCTGGCAAGGACGACAAAATCAAACCTGCCGTGATCGGCATCAAAGTCTGCCGATGCAAAAAAGACCAAAAGTTTGATCGGGGGCCTTGTGGTTGGGTGCAGGGTACGGGCGTTTGATTAGACGGGATGGATTTCATTTAGAGGTGGGGCTTACGGCCGAAATCTGCGAATCGGCGGTTGCGCAACAGACTCCGATTTCATCCCGTGTCAAATGAACCAACTCCAAACACATCTCTAACAGTTATTTAAATATTAAAACTCTCCACCAAACAAGCATGCTTGGCTTCGCACACCGGCAAGCAAAGGGCCGATTTTCCACGCTTCCTCCCTTTGACCTCAAAAAAACATCCGCTAGTGTCATCTCTCCCACATGCTCTCGCAAATCCTACACACCATCCTCATTGCCGTTGAGGTCCTGCTTATTTTCAACCTTCTCATCGTAGTCCATGAGCTGGGTCATTTCTTGGCTGGCAGGTGGCGCGGTCTTGTCATCGACGAATTTGGCGTCTGGTTTGGAAAGCCGATCTGGCGGAAAAAATTCGGGGACGTTTGGTATTCAATCGGGAGCATCCCAGCCGGCGGCTTTGTGAAACTCCCCCAACTCGCGCCTATGGACGCTATCGAAGGCGATACGGAGGAGAGATCGATTGCGCTGCCACCAATCACTCCCCTCGACAAGATCATCGTTGCACTAGCGGGCCCCGTTTTCTCGTTCCTGCTCGCCGTTGTGATGGCAACCATCGTGTGGGGTGTTGGAAAACCCGTGCATGAGTTTGAAGTCACCACTGTGATCGGATACGTCAAGCCGGATGGCCCCGCCGACAAAGCGGGGCTAAAGCCGGGAGATCGCATTTTGGAAGTGGATGGAAAACCCGTTGACCGATTCATTGGGCCGCTTCACGCGGTAACATGGAGAGTTGTGAGATCCGAAGGCGAAACCATCCCGTTCAAGATCGAGCGGGACGGCAAAGTCCTCACAATCGAATCGGGGTGGGAACGAGAAGAAAATCCAAAGTGGAAACGCAAAGGTTTAAGAAAGGTTTACATTGCACAGCGCTTCACTCCGTCCGTTGGAAAGATCGAGCCTGGCTCTCCGGCAGAAGCGGCAGGTTTGGAGGAGGGCGACTTAATCACTGCGGTAAACGAGGCTCCAGTTGTGGATCTCGCCGCGTTTTTCAACGCCATTGAAAAAACGGGAGTGGCTCCCATCACTGTGAGCGTGGAACGCAACGGCAAAGATGAAAACCTCAAGCTCACCCCGGCGCCGCCAGTCGAGGGCTCAAAGACCCCGCATATCGGCGTGGCATGGGGGCGCATGATGCTTGTGCATCCAGATCCGCTTACGCAGGTCGCGGACGCTGTTGCCACCATTCGCAACATGCTGGACGCTCTTCTTTCCCCGAAGAGCGATGTGAAAGCGCAGCACTTCAGCGGCCCAGTCGGGATTCTTCGAACGTACTACAATCTTTTTGCAGATGAACAAGGGTGGAGACTAGCGCTCGCGTTTTCCGTTTTTTTCAATGTAAACCTTGCTCTGTTCAACCTGCTTCCCTTCCCAATTCTAGACGGAGGACACATTACCCTCGCGATTTTTGAGGCGCTTCGCAGGCGCCCAATTCAGGGAGCGATGCTGGAATACGTTCAAACCGCCTGCGCCATCGCGGTGATGAGTTTTCTCGCGTATGTCACTTTTTTTGATGTGAGTGACTTTTTTTCGGGGAAGAAGGAAATCGCATCCAAAAAAGCTCCGACGGAAAACACGGAGCCAGCGCCCGCCACAGAGCCCGCTAACAAATAGCAGCGGCAACGCAAGATCCACCCTTTCGAAAACGCTCTCCCCGACCCCGGTATATGCAATACTGCGAATCCCTTTATTCGTCCAAACGCCGGCTCACTCGCGAGGTGCACGTTGGCAACGTCGGAATTGGAGGGGTACATCCTATCCGTGTTCAGTCTATGTTGACTTGCGACACAATGGACACGCGCAGTTGTATCCAGCAAACGCTTGATCTTGTTTTAGTGGGTTGCGAGATCGTTCGCATCACCGCACCCACCGTCAAGGACGCGGCCAACATCAAGCATATTGTCGAAGGGTTGCGCCAAAACGGATGCAACGTCCCAATCGTCGCCGACATCCATTTCAAACCTGAAGCGGCCTTGGAAGCGGCAAAGTGGGTCGAAAAAATCCGTATCAATCCCGGCAATTACGCGGACAAGAAACGCTTCGCTGTCCGTGAATACACTGATCTCGAATATTCAGCAGAGCTCGAAAGAATCCGCGAAAAATTCACTCCTTTGGTCGCTATCTGCAAAGAGCGAGGATGCGCGATGCGGATCGGCACGAATCACGGTTCGCTCTCGGACCGAATCATGAACCGTTACGGCGACACACCTCTCGGCATGGTTGAGAGCGCTGTGGAGTTTGCCCAAATTGCCCGCGATCTGGACTATCATTCATTTGTGTTTTCGATGAAGTCCAGCAATCCGAAAGTCATGATTGCAGCGTATCGATTGCTGATTGCGAGACTCAATGAACTCGGCGCAGATTGGAACTATCCGATTCATCTCGGAGTGACGGAGGCTGGGGACGGTGAAGATGGACGAATCAAGAGTGCCATAGGCATTGGGAGCCTGCTCACCGACGGCATAGGCGACACAGTCCGCGTTTCACTCACAGAAGATTCCGTCCATGAAATTCCAGTGGCGCGTTCACTCATCACCTCCTGTCCGCCAACCAGTGGGCAGATGGACTCCATCAACGAAATCGAACCCGCGCCACTACACAATCCTTTCCAGTTTACGCGGCGTAACGCCTCTTCAGTCGTGTGCGGCAATTTTAGTCTTGGAGCAAACGAGATTGTACGGGTTGCCCTCCCATCCGAGGCCTACTCCACGGCAGTGGCGCAAGCTGCAACACTCGGCGAATACCAGCCTGAGATCAGCGCTCAAAATCTAATCGCCCTCGAAATTGACCCCACGGATCCAACCGCAATTGCGAAGGTGAACGCACTCAAGAGCCCCACGCTTCTCACTGTAAAAGATGGCACGCAAATCCATCCCGTAAGCGCGTTCAGGCTTCTTTCTGCGCGAGTCCACGAGCACCACCCGATTCTTCTTAAGGACACTCTGGATCCCGACCAAAGGCCGACGACGACGCTCCAGGCAATGCTCCAAACAAGTGCAACAATCGGAAGCCTAATCTGCGACGGAATTGGAGATGCAATCCTGATTCGCAACGAGCCAGTGGCAGAGCAGGCGTTACGACTCGGCTACAACTTACTTCAGGCAGCGGGTTCTCGAGTCTTCAAAACCGATTACGTCGCATGCCCAAGTTGCGGACGCACCATTTTCAATCTCCAGGACACAACTGCGCGAATCAAAGCCTCCACCGCTCATCTCAAGGGCGTAAAAATCGCTATCATGGGATGCATTGTGAACGGCCCGGGTGAAATGGCTGACGCTGACTTTGGATACGTCGGCGGCGCTCCGAACAAAATCAACCTTTACGTCGGCAAGACTCCGGTGAAGTTCAACATTCCAGAATCCGAAGCCGTAGAGCGCCTCAAGGATCTAATTGCGGAGCACGGAAAATGGATTGATCCCTAAAAACTGCTTCCTCCCTCCCCCCCGCTGAAGATCCCATGAAAAAATCCCCCCTTGAAAAACGCACGACTCTGACCAGACGTGACGCAATTCAACGTGCCGCACTTGCAGGCTTGGGAGCCGGCCTCGCAAGAATGCTGAGTCCCGCCAGCGTCCTCGCAGCGAACGCACCGAACCGGAAATTGCGCGTGGCAGTTGTGGCACTTGGGCGCGGAATGGCACACGTCAGCGCACTGCTTTCGCTGCCGGATGTCGAGATAGCCTACCTCTCCGAAGTGGATCCGCAGCGTTTAAGCACGGGGCTCAAAGCGGTTGCGCAAAAGCAAGAAAGCCCGTGCAAAGGCGTTGCTGATTTCAGAGTCTGCCTAGAGGACAAAACCTTGGATGCAGTTTTTATCGCAACACCAAATTTCTGGCATACCCCCGCTGCAGTCCTCTCGATGCAGGCCGGCAAACATGTGTATGTCGAAAAGCCGGGGAGTCAGAACCCGCACGAAGCGGAGCTGATCGTGGCATCATCCAAAAAACACGGAAGGATGGTCCAGATGGGCAATCAGCGCCGTACGTGGATGCGCGAGGCGATCGCTGCATTGCACGCTGGCGCGGTGGGAGATGTGCGTTTTGCTCGCGCTTTTTATTACGGGGCGCGAAAAGCGATCGGGCAGCCGGGCAAGCCAGCGCCACCCGATCTCGATTTAAATCTGTGGCAAGGTCCCGTTGCGGACGAGTTGGGGCGAAATATCCGCGACTTTGTTCACTACGACTGGCACTGGCTCTGGCATTGGGGAAACGGCGAGTTGGGCAACAATGGAATCCACACTCTGGACATTCTCAGGTGGGGGCTCCAAGCGAAGTATCCCATACGCATCAGTTACAATGGAGGGCGATACTGGCACAAGGATTCGCAAGAAACTCCAGACACTGGCACCGCTGTTTTTGATTTTGGGCATTGCGGCATGGAGTGGGTCCAAAGCAGTTGCGTCACCCGCTCCGCCGAAAAACCAACGGCTGAGTGCGTCTTCTACGGCGACAATGGAACCTTCGCAATATCAGGCCCGGCTTGGACTATTTTTGACCCAAAGGGCAACAAAATCGGCGAAGGCAAAGGCCCAGGAGGAGGAGATCCAGCGCACATCGGAAACTTCCTTGATTCCATTCGAGGCAAAGCCGTGTTGAATAGTCCCATTGAGGAGGGACAAATCAGCACGATGCTATGCCACCTCGGAAACATCGCATACCGCACGAATACCACGGTGCAATGCGATCCCAACACCGGCCGTTTACTCAATCATCCCATCGGCGAGAAGCTCTGGAAGCGCCCCTACCGTAAGGGCTGGGAGCCGTCGGGTTGAGTAGAGCATGAAAAACAGCAATGCATCGTCCCGGCAAACTCGTG